>WGFJ01000029.1 GCA_015492305.1 Deltaproteobacteria bacterium | reverse complement strand
GAACGGTTTCCGTGCTTGGCCACGATCACCCCTGCACCTGCCGCAACAAAGGCGGCAGCGGTGGAGATGTTGAAGGTATTCGATTCATCCCCTCCTGTTCCACAGGTGTCAACAACCCTCCCCTTGGGGGCCTTCACCTTCACCACCTTCTTCCTCATCACCTTCGCAGCCCCTACAATCTCCTCAACCGTCTCCCCCTTCATCCTCAAGGCGGTGAGAAAGGCACCTACCTGGGCAGGTGTGGCAAGTCCCCTCATGATCTCGTCCATCACAGCCATCATCTCTGCCTGGGTGAGGTCCTGACCGCTGACAACCTTTGAGATACCTTCCTTTATCATGTCTGCTTACCCTCTATGGAGAGGAAGTTTCTGAGGAGGTCCTTTCCCACCCTTGTGAGGATCGATTCGGGGTGGAACTGGATACCCTCAAGGGGGTATTCCTTATGCCTTATGGACATGATCTCTCCATCCTCACTCCTGCTGCTCACCTCAAAGATGGGGGGGAGGGAGGACTCGTCGATGACAAGGGAGTGATACCTTGTTGCCTCAAAGGGATTGGGAAGGCCCCTGAAGATGGTCTTCCCATCGTGGTGTATCTTGGAGGTCTTTCCATGCATGAGCCTCTTTGCCTTCACTATCCTTGCCCCGAAGGCATACCCTATGGCCTGATGGCCAAGGCACACACCCAGTATGGGCACGGTGGTGTAGAAGTTCCTCACCACATCCACCGATATCCCTGCCTTCTCTGGTGTGCAGGGACCCGGGGATATAACAATCCTTGAAGGCCCGAGGTCGTGGATCCCCTCAATGGTGATCTCGTCGTTTCTATAGACCACCACCTCCTCGCCCAGTTCCCCTATGTACTGGACAAGGTTGTATGTAAAGGAGTCGTAGTTGTCAATCATCAATACCATGGCCCTTTACCCGCCAGTTCCACGGCCTTCAGCATCCCCTTTGCCTTGTTTACCGTCTCCTCATACTCCCTCTCAGGGATGGAGTCTGCCACGATACCTGCCCCTGCCTGGATGTAGACCTTTCCGCCCTTAACAAGGAGGGTCCTTATGGTGATGCACATATCCATGTTCCCTGAAAACCCGAAGTATCCCACAGAGCCGCCATATACTCCCCTTCTGCATGGCTCAAGCTCTTCTATGATCTCCATGGCCCTCACCTTTGGGGCACCTGTAAGTGTGCCTGCAGGAAAGCAGGCCCTGAGTACGCTAAAGGCATCCTCCCCTTCCTTCAGGATCCCCCTCACATTGGATACTATGTGCATCACATGGGAATACCTTTCAACGGTCATAAGCTCATCGACCGTGACAGTCCCTATCTCTGCAACCCTGCCAAGGTCATTTCTCCCGAGATCAACGAGCATGATATGCTCTGCAATCTCCTTGGGATCGTTGAGGAGTTCCTCCTCAAGCCTCCTGTCCTCCTCCTCATCCCTGCCCCTTGGCCTTGTTCCGGCTATTGGTCTTGTGACGATATTCCTCCCTTCAAGCCTTACGAGGATCTCTGGGGAGGAACCTATGAGATACATGTCATCAAGGTTGA
Organism: Deltaproteobacteria bacterium; assembly: GCA_015492305.1. GTDB lineage: Bacteria > Desulfobacterota > GWC2-55-46 > S146-80 > S146-80 > S146-80. Next base: position 6,171 of record WGFJ01000029.1, on the reverse strand, counting down.
GGAAGAACATGTAGGGGGAGGGGTTTATCACCCTGAGGGCCCGGTATATGTCAAATGGGTCTACCTGAAGATCCGTTTCAAACCTCTGGGAGAGGACAACCTGGACCACATCACCCTCTTCTATGTATCCCTTGGCCCTTTCCACGGCCTTCAGGAACCTCTCCCTCTCCATGTTACTCTTAAAGCGCAGCTCCCCTTCCCTCACCTTCCTTTCTCGAGGTCTCAAGGGACCTTCAAGCCTCCTTATGACCTCCTCTATCCTTTCCTCTGCTTCCCTGTAGGCCTCCCTGTCACCACCATAGGCATTTGAAACGATCTTTGCCTTGTGGTTGAGGTTGTCGAATATCAACAGGGTATCGGGTATGATGAAGAAGGAGTCGTAGGTATCAATATCCCTTTTTGCTATCTCCGGAAGCCTCTCAAAGAACCTCACCATGTCATAGCCCAGGTAGCCCACGGCCCCACCATAGAACCTTGGAAGGCCTTCCACCTCAACGGGCTTGAAACCCTTCAGTAAATCCCTCAAGAGATCAAGAGGGTCCCCTTCCCTCCTTTCCAGCCTCCCCCTTTCCTCTATCTCAACCACCCTTCCCTTACTCCTGAAGACAACCCTCGGGTGTATGCCGATGAAGCTATACCGACCCCACTTCTCTCCACCCTCAACACTCTCAAGGAGGAAGCTCATCCTCCCGCCTATCTTGAGATAGGCAGACACAGGGGTCTCCGTATCGACAAAGACCTCCCTGTATATGGGGATGAGGTTCCCCTCTTCAGTCCTTGTTTCAAACTCCTTCACCGATGGAATCGTTGTGTGCACAGATCCCTTCTTCTGCCCAGAATCTTAACCTGACCAATTTAGCATAAGGGATGGAAGGGTGTCAAGGAAGGGTATAAAAAAGGCCCCGCTGAGAAACGGGGCCTTTATTGATGACAGATGGTGATATTAGAGCTTTACCACATTTGTAGCTTGAGGGCCTTTCTGGCCTTCAACGATGTCAAACTCTACCGCCTGTCCCTCAGCGAGGGTCTTGAAACCCTCTTCCTTTATCTCAGAGTAGTGGACGAAGACATCCCCTCCATCCTCCCTCTGGATAAAGCCGAATCCCTTGGTGTCGTTGAACCACTTGACTGTGCCTCTGTACCTCATTTCTTCCTCCTAACTAATTTTGAAGCCCTGAACCTGGAGGAAAGAGGGATGTCCCTTTTCTTCGAGGTCGAGCTTCGTATGGGTACTATACCATCCTCTCCATGGATAGTCAAAGGAAATTTCCAGTCTACCCATTCAGCACCTTCAGCCCTATGCTTATTCCCTGGCTCTGAGGCCTCTGCCATACCACACATGTCTTCACCTCTTCAAGACCCAGGGAGGGGGCCTTTATGCGGATCTCTTCACCTTCCTTAAGGGACAGGGCCTCCCTTACAGCAACCCTCAACCCGTAGATCCGCCCGTTTGTCTCTATATCGCATGTCCTGGATGGAATCGATCTGTCCTGCCACAGGACAAGGCAATCCACCTCTTTGCGGATCCTCTCATAGGCCCTCCTTGTGGGTCCCTTTATGCTGAAGACAAACCCACAGTAAGGACATGGCAGGTATGCGCTGGGGGCAGCGGTGTAGCAGGGATTTTTACACTTAGGGCAGACCATTCTCTCCATCTCATCCTCCCCTTACATGAACTTACTCGCCCTTATAATGCTCTGGGCCACTTCCCTCAATTTTATGTTTTCGTCCTGAGAATACTTCTGAAGCAACCTGAATGCCTCATCCTCAGGGATGTTGCATTTCTTCATCAGGATGCCCTTGGCCCTCTCCACAAGCTTCCTTGTTTCAAGGGCCTCCTTGAGGTCCTCCACCTCCTTCTGGAGGATGCCAAACTCCCTGAACCTCTCCATGGTGATCTTTATGGCAGGCAGAAGGTCCTCCTTACCGACAGGCTTGAGGAGATAGCAGAAGACCCCTGCCTCTATGGCGCCATTTGTTAGATCCTCCGAGGAATGGCCTGTGACTATTATAACCGGCACAGGGTACCTGGAGTTTATCCTCTTGGCCGTCTCTATCCCGTCTATCCCGGGAAGGCTTATGTCCATGATGATGAGGGAGGGCTTCAGATCTTCAACCACCTGAAGGGCCTCCTCCCCTGTCGGGACTGCCCCCACAACCTCAAAACCAAGGAGTTTCAGCTGATCCTTGAGATAGACCCTTGTGGGAAGATCGTCCTCCACGATCAGTATCCTTGTCTTACAGGGCCTCTTTTCCTCTGGAAGCTTCATATACCTTTCTCCCCCTCCTGTGATTGCCGATTGCCTTCTCTATGGCCGCTGAGAGTTCCTCCATCTTTACCGGTTTGAGGAGGTATCCCTTGATATCTCCATTCCTCCAGAGCCTGGATATCTCATCCATTGCCCTCTTCTTGGGATAGGCTGTCATAAGTATCACAGGGATGCCCCTCTTGCTGGCCAGATGGATGTTCTCCACATCCCTCTTCCGCAGATCATAGACATCGTAGACGATGAGGTCTATCCTTCCCCTCAACTCCCCCCTTGCCTCATCAAGGGGAACACGGGTCACCCTAATCCCTCCCAGCAAGCTGGAATCTTTGATCCTCTCCGATATGTGGCTCTGATTGGATACAACCAGGACCATCCACCTGCCTCCTCTGGGGTCTCCTCTATAAAGATGCAATAATCATGCCACACACAAAAGGACGGTCATTCCCTGGTCTCAAGCCCTTTTCCAGAGGGGAAGAAAGGATGGGGGAGAGGGGAAATCTGTAATGAATTTATGACAGATGTAAGGTTTTACACCCAAAACCAAGGGGTGGGAGTGTGTCAAGGATATGACATGTGTAATACAAAAGTGACATAGGATCTACTTCAGGCCGTACTTCTTGAGCTTGGAGTAAAGGTTTTGTCTCTTTATGCCACTTTCCCTTGCCATCCTGGCTATGTTGCCGCCGCTCCTTTTCAACATCTCCTGGAGATACAGCCTCTCAAAGGTCTCTTTCGCCTCCTTGTAGGGGAGGGTTGCAAAGGTGAACCCCCTCTCCTCCTCGGAGTAGATGCGATCCGGCAGGTCCTCAGGGGTGATGGGGCCTCCTTCTTTCACGGTGACTATCCTTTCCACAAGGTTTATGAGCTCCCTTACATTGCCCTTCCACTCCGATCCCTCAAGGATGGCCAGTGTCTCCGGGGTGAAGGGACCAACCTTCTTCTTGAGCTTCCTGTTGAAGGTGTGGAGGAAGTGGTCGAGGAGCAAGGGGATGTCCTCCCTCCTCTCCCGGAGGGGTGGTACATGGATGGGGATCACACTGATCCTGTAGTAGAGATCCTCCCTGAACCTGCCTGATTCCACCTCTTTCTTTATGTCCCTGTTCGTGGCCGCTATGAGGCGGAAGTCCGTCTTTATCTTCTCCGTCTCACCAAGCCTCGAAAACTCCTTCTCCTGAATCACCCTGAGGAGACTTGCCTGGAACTTGGGACTCGTCTCCGTTATCTCATCAAGGAAGAGGGTCCCACCGTCTGCCTCCTCAAAGTAGCCCTTTGTCGTCTTAAAGGCCCCGGTGAATGCCCCCTTGTGGAAGCCGAAAAGGATGCTCTCAAGGAGGGCCTCAGGGATGGATGCGCAGTCTACAGCAACGAACTTTGCCCCTGCCCGCAGACTGTTTTCATGGATGGTCTTCGCTATCAGTTCCTTGCCAGTACCGCTTTCACCCTGCAACAAGACACTTGAATCGGTTGGAGCAACCTTCTTGATGAGGTCTATAAGGTTCCGCATGGCCCTGCTCTTACCTATGAGCCTTCCGAAACCGGAGGCCTCCCTGGTCTGGGCCCTCAGGTACTTCACCTCTTCAAGGAGGCTCCTTTCCTGAAGGGCCTTGTCAAGGATAACCTCTATCTCCCTGAGATCGTTGAAGGGCTTTGTGAGATAGTGGAAGGCGCCGTTACGCATCGCCTCCACCGCATCCTCTATGGTCCCGTACCCGGTCATCATCACAACAACCACATCTGGATCCATGGCCTTCACCCTCTTCAGCACATCAAGGCCACTCATGCCCGGCATCTTCTGGTCGAGGATGATGACGTCCACTATGTTCTCGGAGAAGACCTTGAGCCCCTCTTCCCCGTTGGCAGCAAAGAGGGCATTGAGGTTCTTCTCCCTCAGCACCTTCTTGAAGAGGTCCCTTGTGTATCGCTCGTCATCTACTATCAGAACCGTTGGTCTCTTCATGGTCCTTCCCGGATCCTGCGGGGAGCCTGATGGTAAAGGTCGTTCCCTCCCCCTTTTTGCTCCTGACCTTTATCTCTCCCCCATGTCTGTGGATGATGTCCCTGACAACCGTCAGGCCAAGACCGAGCCCGCCCTTCTTGGTTGTGAAGAAGGGATCGAATATCTTCGACACAGCCCCTTCATCTATACCCTTGCCGGTGTCAGCGATCTCCACCTCGACCCAGCCCACACCATCGGTCCTTGTTGCAATGGAAAGCCTTCCCCCCTCCTCCATGGCCTGGATGGCATTTATTATGATGTTCAACAGGGCCTGTCTCATAAGGGTGACATCGAGCGAGACCTGGGCAGACGGGGCATAATCCCTCTCAAGTCTTATACCCTTCAGGTCGAACTGCCTCTCTGTAAGCCGCAGACACTCATCGAGCAGGTTGTTCAGGTCCGCCCTGGACCTCTCAAAGCTTGCCTGTCTGGAAAAGGCAAGGAGTCTCTCTATGATCTCCTTACACTCCGTCCCTGCCTGAAGGATGGTCTCCATATCCTCCCTCAGGGGATGATCCTTCTCAAGCTTACCAAGGATGTACTGGGAGAAATTCACAACCCCCACAAGGGGATTGTTCAACTGATGGGCTATGGCCCCCATGAGTTCACCAAGGGTTGAGAGCTTCTCCATCTGTATCACCTGTCTCGTCTTCTCCTCAACCATCCTCTCAAGGTCTTCCTTGAGGGTCATTACCTCCTTGTAGAGGAGGGACTTGGAGATGGCAGCACCTATCTGGTGCCCTATAGCCGAAAAGAGTTCAGGGCTCTCAAGGGGGAACTTGCAGGCACAGGAGGGGCACATGATCTCCATCACCCCGAGTATCTTACCCATGGCCTTCAAGGGGATGGATGCACAGGACTCTATGTCCCCCTCCACCTCCCTGAGACCAGGATAGTCAGAGAGTTCCGCCCTCATAACAAGCCTTCCGGTCTTTGCCACCTGTCCCGCAATCCCCTCCTTTATGTTTTCCTTCAGGGCCTTCAACATGTCCTCTGAGATGCCTTTATGGGCCGCGAGTCTGAGGCTTCCGCTTTCCTCATCCACCAGGAGTATCCATCCTGCCTCCATGTTCAGGGCCTCAAGGGTGCTCTCGAGGGCATCCTTAAGAAGGGTCTCCAATTCTATGCTTTTGCTCACACCCACGGCTATCTTGTTGAAGGCTGTAAGCTCCTTGTTCAATCTCACTATCCCCTCGGTCATCCTCTTCTCCATCCTGTAGGCTTTGTAGAAGACACTGAAGAGGGAGAGGTAGAGGAAAAGCCCTCCTATGAAGGAGACTATCCATATGATGATGTGGCCTTCCCTTATGATCTTGATGAGATCGGATGGATCCTTTGAGATCGCTATAATCTCTGCAGGGTCAGAGGAGACTTTATCGAAAATAGGGATGTAGATGTTCAGGGAGGGTTCCTGGGAATAGGGGGTATCGAGGGAGACAAGACTGGCCCTTGCCCTGTTCCCTATCCTTGAGAAGAGGTCTCTGGATCTCTTGCCTATCAGTTTCGGGTCGTTAGACCAGAGGATATAGCCATCACTGTTGTAGATCCTCACATTCTTAAGACCCGGGACATTGAGGAGGTTGTGGGTGGCAAAGTCCTTGAAACCATCCTCTCTTGAGGAGAAGGGACGGGATAGAGAAAAATGGGTGTTAAAGGCGGTGGTAACAAAGTCTGCAGTGACCTTGCCTTCCCGGTAGAGTATGACCTCCTTAAAGAGGTAGGAACCTGTAAGGCTCAAAGAGATGATCAGTATAAGGACAAAGAAGAGACTGAGAAGGGAAAACTTGGATAGGGGGTTTAGACGGCCCATGGGAAGAGTATTATAAGTGATAGAAGAGGAAAATGTAAAGAATAAAACTACTTAGAAAGCAACCTCAGGACCCTGGTAAGGTTCTCCCTTGCAAC
>WGFJ01000028.1 GCA_015492305.1 Deltaproteobacteria bacterium | reverse complement strand
GAGTACAACCTTTTTCCTCCCGTTTATCCTCTGGGCCATGAGGATCGCCTCTGCCAGGGCAGAGGCACCGTCATACATGGAGGCGTTTGCAACCTCCATCCCTGTGAGCTGGCATATGAGGGTCTGATACTCGAATATGGCCTGGAGTGTACCCTGGCTTACCTCTGGCTGATAGGGTGTATAGGAGGTGTAGAACTCGGATCTCAACAGGATATGTTCGACCCCCTTTGGTATGTAGTGCCTGTAGATCCCTCCTCCAAGGAAGGAGATGTGGTCCACATCGTTGTCCCTGGAAAGGCCTTCCATAAGGGAGAAGAGTTCCTGCTCAGAAAGGCCCTCCGGTATGGAAAGGGGTTCCTTTAGAAGACACCCCTCAGGGATAGGGGAGAACAGGTCCCTTATATCCCTCACCCCTATGACCTCTAACATCTCCTTTACATCTTCCTCTGTATGGGGGAGATAGGCCATCAGACCTTCTCCTCCTCTATGAACCGCCTGTATTCCTCCGCTGTGAGCAGTTCATCCAGTTCTGAGGGGTCATCCATCTCTATCTTTATCATCCAACCTTCCCCGTAGGGGTCTTCGTTTATGATCTCCGGTTGATCGACGAGATCCTTGTTCACCTCTATGACCCTCCCTGTGACCGGGGCATAGAGGTCGGAAACGGCCTTTACAGATTCTATCACACCGAAGGGTTCATGGCTTTCCACCTCTGTTCCTTCTTCAGGTAGCTCAAGGTAGACGATGTCACCAAGGGAGTCCTGGGCGTAGTCTGTGATCCCCACGGTGACGGTATTCCCCTCCACAAGGGCCCACTCATGTTCTCTTGTGTACCTTAATTCCTCTGGAAAATCCATGATACCTTTACACCTCCTTCTTCGAATCTATAAAGGTTGATGCTCAACTTTTAAAACCTTCCCATCCTTCTGTCAATAGCAAAATCTATCGCCTTAAAAAGGGCCTCTCCACAATGGCTGCCCTCCTTTTCTTCCCCCTTACCACAATATCTATCTCCCTGCCTGTTACAGCGTATTCGGACAGGATGTAACCCATGCCTATGGGGAACCCGAGGACAGGGGAGAGCAGCCCGCTTGTGACCTTTCCTGCCTTCCTTCCTTCCACCATTATGGGATAACCCTGTCTCGGTATGGCCCTTTCGAGCATCCTGAAGCCTATGAGTTTCCTCTTTACCCCTTCCTCCCTCTGCCTCAGTAGGGCTTCCCTGCCGATGAAGTCCTTTTCCAGGCACACGAAGCGATCAAGGCATGCCTCAAGAGGGGTGGTTGAATCATCCAGTTCATGGCCGTAGAGGCAGTAGCCTGCCTCTATCCTCAGGGTATCCCGTGAGCCGAGGCCACAGGGTTTCAGCCCCTCCCCAAGGCCCGCATCAAGGAGCCTTCTCCACATGTCTTCAACCCCTCTGGAGGGGATGTAGATCTCGAACCCGTCCTCACCGGTGTAGCCCGTCCTTGAGAGGAGGACCTGATGGCCATCCATCTCCACCTCCTTGAAGTGATAATAGGGGAGTGAGGACAGGTCTTCCTTGCAGATCTTCCGGAGGATACCTTCTGACCTTGGTCCCTGGATGGCTATCTGGGCAAGGGTTTCACTCCTGTCTGCGATGGAAAGGCCCTTCCCCTTTTCCTCCATCCACCTGAGCACCCTTTCGGTGTTTACAGCATTTACGCAGAGGAGGAATCTCCTTTCATCAAGCATATAGAGGGTGAGGTCATCCACCACACCGCCCCTCTCGTTGCACAGGAGGGTGTACTGGACACGACCGGGATAGAGCCTTTTTACATCGTTTGTTGTGAGGAGGTTCAGGATCTCAGAGGCCCTATCTCCGGATACCTCTATCCTTCCCATGTGGGAGACATCGAAGAGCCCTGCATCTTTCCTTACAGCCATGTGCTCGTCGATGATACCGGTGTACTGGAGGGGCATCTCCCACCCTGCAAAGGGTATCATCTTGGCCCCCAGTTCCCTGTGCATCTTGTAGAGGGGTGTCTTCCGCAGTGACATGGGCTCAATTATTACAATTCCCGGTGAGCCTTGTAAAGCCAAAATTGAAGGCCTTCAGATCCCCTTGATATCGGTGAAGAGAAGGACCCTGCCAGAGGCTATCAGCATACCTGCAGGGCAGTCCTTATCCCCCTCAAGGATGGATGAGAAGATCCCTGCCTTCTCCTCACCGGAAAGGAGGAGGAAGATCTTCTTAAAGGTCTCTATAAAGGGCAGGGTGAGGGTGATCCTTTCCTCCACAGGTGCCCCCTTTGGGGCCCTTACCGGGAGGACCCACCTCTTCCTCTCTCTTATGGCCCTTCCCCCCGGGAATACAGAGGCCACATGGCCATCCTTTCCCATGCCAAGGAGGATGAGGTCCCTCCTTTCCGGATCTGAAAGGTGATCCCTGAGGACCCTTTCGTATCTCTCCGCTGCCCTTTCAACAGGTTTTACCTCCCCTTCCATCCTGTGGATATTCCCTTCAGGGATGGTGATCCTGGAGAGGAGTGAACGGTGTGCCATGCCGTAGTTGCTCTCCCTGTGATCCGGTGGGACGCATCTCTCATCCCCCCAGAAGAGGTGGGTCCTTGACCACAGCTCAGGGGGATAGAGATCAGGGAGGATGGAGTAGAGGGTCATAGGCGTCTTCCCGCCGGAAAGGACCATGTTGAAGACGCCCTTCCTCTTTACCTCCTCCCTTGCAAGGGAGGATATCCTCCCTGCCACGTCGAGACTCAAGGCGTGGAGATCGCTGAATCTAAGGATCTCCATCCCTTCCACCTTATAGGCCTGTCCAGCTTTCCCCCTTGGGGAAGGGGTTTGTTTCAGGCCCCCATGTGCCGGCCCTGTAAGGGTGGACAGGGATGGTCTCCTTGAGAAGGGGATCGTATATACGCCATGATTCTTCCACCTCTTCCCTGTGGACAAAGAGGGTCTGATCCCCCTTGAGGATATCCACAAGAAGGGTCTCATATGCCTCTGGCAGCTCCCCGAAGGCCTCCCTGTATCGGAAACAGAGCCTCTGGGTGTCCAGGATCACCGGCTGGCCCACCTTCTTTACATCGAAGTAAAGATCAAACCCCTCATCGGGCTGGATGGTTATGGAGAGGATATTCGGATTGGCCTCGCAGCCGCCGAAGGGCCGGAATATGCAGACAGGGGAGCGGCGGAATACGATGATTATCCTCGTGAGCTTCCTTGGAAGCCTCTTTCCCGTTCGCAGATAGAAGGGGACACCCTGCCACCTCCAGTTGTCTATCTCAAGCTTAAGGGCCACATAGGTCTCTGTCTCAGAATCTGGCCTCACCCCCTCTTCCTCCCTGTATCCCCTTACCCTTTTGCCGTCCATCTCCCCTTCCACGTACTGACCGAAGACCACATCCTCCTTCGAGGGGCTGGATATGGCCTTCAGGACCTTCACCTTCTCATACCTTATGGAATCTGGCTCGAAGGTTACAGGTACCTCCATGGCCACAAGGGTGAGGAGCTGGGTGAGGTGGTTCTGGACCATATCCCTGAGGGCCCCGGCCCTGTCATAGTAGCCTGCCCTCTTTTCCACCCCTTCCCTTTCTGCAACGGTTATCTCAACCCTTTCCACCCGATCCCGGTGCCACAGGGATTCGAAGATGGCATTTGCAAACCTGAAGACAAGGAGGTTCTGGACCGTCTCCTTGCCGAGGTAGTGGTCTATCCTGTAGACCTGGTTTTCATGGAAGTATCTGCCAACCAGGTTGTTCAGTTCGATGGCTGAGGCAAGATCCCTTCCAAAGGGCTTTTCTACAACAAGCCTCGTCCACCCCTTTGATCTGTTGAGGCCTGTCTCTCCAAGGCCCTCGATGGTTGAGGGGAAGGCATCAGGGGGAAGGGCAAGGTAGAAGATCCTGTTTCCGGGAAGACTGTGCCGTGCCTCTATCTCCTTGACCTTCTTGGAGAGACCTTCAAAACCACCCTTGAGGGAGTAGTAGTAGAGGCGTTGACTGCACCAGTCCCTTTCCGGTCTGAGACCCGATCTTTTCAGGGACTCCTCTGCAAAGGCCCTGAAGCCCTGGTCCCCTATCTGCCTTGTTGCCACACCAAGTATGACCGCATCCCTTCCGTGGCCCTTTGAGAAGAGACGGTACAGGGCTGGCAGGAGCTTCTTTGCCATGAGATCACCGGTAGCCCCCATGACTACGAAGAGGAAGGGTTCATTCCCCACGGCTCCTCCTCACAGGGTGTCCTCCGAACTCCTCCCTCATAACGGCAAGCAGCCTGTCGCTGAAGGACTCCCCGTCTCTTGACCTTATCCTCTGAAGCAGGGAGAGGGTGATAACAGGTGCCGAGACATTGAGGTCTATTGCCTCAAAGACGGTCCATCTCCCTTCCCCTGAGTCCTCTACATATGGTTCCACCTCCCTGAGGTCCCCTCCCTTCCTCAGGGCCTCAGAAACCAGGTCAAGGAGCCATGATCTTATGACGCTCCCATACCTCCAGATCTCTGCGATCCTGTGCAGATCGAATCCAAAGTCCTTCCTCTTGAGGATGGCAAACCCTTCGGCAATGGCCTCCATCATCCCGTACTCTATGCCGTTGTGGATCATCTTGACGAAGTGGCCGGAACCGATGGGACCAACATGCCCCCATCCCCTGTCAGGGGAAGGGGCAAGGGTTTCAAACACCGGGGTGAGCCTCTCAACGATCTCCTTCCTCCCCCCTACCATGAGGGAGTATCCCTCTTTAAGCCCCCATATGCCTCCGCTTACACCCACATCCACGAAGTGGATCCCCCTCTCTTCCAGTTCCTTTCCCCTCCTTATAGAGTCCTTGTAAAAGGAGTTGCCCCCGTCTATCACGATGTCACCCCTTGATAGAAGGGGCACCAGGGAGCCTATCACATCATCCACGGCATTTGAGGGGACCATCACCCAGACAACCCTTGGAGGGCGAAGCCTCTCCCTTATCTCCTCCATGCGAGTGAGCCCTTCTCCACCTTCCCTTGCAAACAGTTCCACCCTTTCCCTGTGCCTTGCAAAACCTGCCACCCTGTGGCCCCCTTTGATGAGCCTTATGCCCATGTTGAAGCCCATCCTTCCGAGGCCTATCATTGCCAGATCCATCCTATCCCTCCTTTATCAAGGCCATGGCCTTCTCGACCACCCTTTCCTCTGTGAAGCCAAGCCTTGCATATACCACCTTCCATGGCGCCGATGCACCAAAGCGGTCAAGACCTATCACATCCCCCCTTTCCCCCACATAG
>WGFJ01000027.1 GCA_015492305.1 Deltaproteobacteria bacterium | reverse complement strand
GTTCGATATTGATGAAAGGGTTGTAAGGAAGGCCAGGGCAAATGCCATGGAAGGGGAGGCCAGGGTGGGTTTCTTCGTAGGGGATGCCAGGAGGCTACCCCTCAAGGCCGATAAGATATGCGTCGATCTTCCCTACGGGGTGAGGTTGAGGAGGATAGACCTGAAGGGCCTCTATGCCGCCTTCTTTGGCAACCTCCGGAGGTCCACCTGCAGGCGGATCGTCTTCATAACTGCAAGGCAGTCCTTCAAGTATGTGCCAAGGCTCTATCCCTTCAGGGTTGTGAGGCACTTTGATGTGAACTACTGTGACCTTGAGGCGAAGGTGATCGTTGCCGACAGGGTGGCCTGATCTATCCCTTTAGCAGATCCCTGTATCTCTCTATCCCTTCTCTCTCGCCTTCCTCAAAGACCTTCTTTCCGTGGATCATGGCAGAGACTATGGACCTCCTTTCCTTCAGCTCATGGATGAGGACCATGGGGATGTGTATCAGGACATAGAGGAGGATGACGATGAACCCCGTGTCATGGGGCAGGATGAGAAACAGGGGAGGCCTCCTTTCCCCGGATGGAAGCGGGGGGATCTGGTTCAGGATGAGCCCTGTCACGACCTGAAGGGCCACAAAGACAAAGAAGGTCCCGTAGGCGATACCGGCAAGGGGGTTGTGGGCAATGTAAAAGGGAGGTCTGCCACGAAGTCCCCTTGCATACCAGAGAAGGGTCTCTCTGAGACCCCTCCTCTGTTCCTCCCTTAAGGGGAGGATGTCCTTCCATGTGGAGAAGGGTTCCCCGATAAAGAGCCAGATCCATCTCAAGAGTATCCCTGCTGCCAGGGGATAACCGGCGTAGACATGGAAGTGGAGGATGGTCTCTGATGTAGCAGGGGAGAGATTGAGGGCACTTCTGAAGAATAAAATGCCTCCCAGAGAGAGGAGGACCACTATGAAGAAGCAGTTGAACCAGTGGAGAAAGCGTACAAGGGGTTCCCAGACCTCATAAAGGAGGAATCTCTTCCCTTCCATCAGAGGGCCTCATGCCCTGGCTATGCCAAAGACCCATCTCTCACAGAAGGAGGGGATGTAAAGGGTATGGTACCTGACCTCCTTGAAGCGGGCAGCAAGTATCCTCTCTATGAGGTTTCTCGTTTCCTTGTCGAACTCAGAACCACACTGGAGGGTCAGGGTCCCACCATCTCTGAGGTTCTCCCTCACCTTGGAGAAGAGGTTTGAGAGATAGGTCTCCCTGTCCATGTCTATGAAGGCCTCAGGGTGTAGTGTGAGGTCATAGATGAAGAGGTCAGCCGAAGCCCCCCGGTCGAGGAAGGCCCCTGCCTCTTCTATGACCACCTCTACCCTTGGGTCGTCGAAGGCATTGTGACAGATGGAGGGCAGGTACTGCTTTGAGTAGCGTATGACATCCTCATCCAGATCAACAAGGGTTACCTTCCTCGGGTTGTACTTTAAGGTCTCATGGAGGACACCTCCGTCGCCTCCACCAAGGATCACCACCTCCTTGCCTCCCAGCTTCTTCCCTATCTCAGGCGGCACAAGACCGGAGTTGTATATATGGGCATCCGATTCAGCCACCTGCAGGTCCTTGTCAAGGAAGAGCATCCTTCCGAAGTCATCGTTCTCTATGATCTCTATGTGCTGGTACTTCGATTCCACATCCAGGAGCTTCTTCTTTACATGATACCTCACTGCAAAGCCATTGGCAGAGAAGTTGGTTATCCAGCTTGTAGAGGCTATCTCAAGGGGGTTGCCCCTGAGGACCTCTGTGGTATTGACCTTCTTGGGCTTGAATGCCTCTTTCAGGTGTTCAAGGAGTTTCCTTGTCTTTTCGGGTATGGGGGCGCAGGTAAAGACATCTACAGAGGCGTGCTGGGCCTCAGGGTAGGTGTGGATGGCTATGTGAGACTCGCTTATGATGGCTATGGAGGTCACACCGGCTGGCTGGAACTGGTAAGTGACGATCTTCCTCAGACCAAAGCCGCAGTCCTGGATCGCCTGCTTCAGGGCCTTTTCTATACCAGCCCCGTCGTTCAGGATCCCGGGAGGACAATAGGTAAATTCGGCAATAAGATGTCTCCCTGAAGGCTTCATCTCCCCCTTTTTTGACAGTGACCTTTATGTCAGGACTTCGAGGTTTCAGAACTACGACCTTTTTTAAGGGTTACCCCGTTTTCGATGGCGGATAAATTTAAGCATTAAATTTAAGAAATAAAAATGGTCATGTCAAGTATTTTGTTTGGGTCCTTCCAGGATCCTGGTAATGGCTTGTCTTGTGGGGATTCTCTGTGGTATCCTGAACCCATGGAAGGTATACATCCAGCCCTTCCCGTCTTCAGGCTCCTTATCCCTTCAGGGTTGATCCCTCTCAAAGATGGTGAGGTGGTGAAGGGTGTGGTGGTAGATGTCCCCTCCCAGGGGAAGGCATCCATCAGGTTGAAGGGTAAGGTGGTGGAGACCAGGACCCTTCTGCCCCTGAAAGAGGGAGAGGAACTCACCTTCAAGGTGGAGGTTGTGAAGGGCGAGGTGAGGTTGAGGGTGATCCAGGCCGTGGGGGCCCTGAGGGATAGATCCCTTGTGAAGGCCCGTGAAGCCAAGACCCTGTGGGACTTCAGGGCCTTGAAGGATCTCTCACCGCTCCTCAGGGATCTCAAGGAGAGGCTGCCCTTTGAGTGGGTGAACAGGTTCCTTTCCCTGAAGCCCTTCACCGAGGAGATGATAAGGACCATCATAAACCATTCAGGCATCCTTCTGGAGGGAAAGCTCAAGAGGCTTGCCGCATCAGGCGAAGAGGTGGAGACAGAGGCAGATCTGAAGGCCCTTCTTCTCAAGGCAAGGAAGCTCCTCCAGGAGGGACACAGGGAGAGGGAGAGACTCCTTCCCCTTGTGGATCGTCTCATAAAGGGCCTTGAGGGTTATCAGATGGAATCAAGGATCACCCATTCCCTGTCGCTTCCTCTACCCCTGTGGGAGGGGGTGAGGGGGGATGTCATCTTTAAGGGATCGGAGGGCAGGGGTAAGGGTTACTACTGTCTGATCACCATAGACCTTGGAGAGAGAGGGGTCCTTGGTATCTGGATATTCTACAGTGGAGAGGGACTCTCTGTCAGGTTTGTGGGAAACAATAAAGGGCTGGTAGAGGACCTTGCAATGCATCTACCCAGGCTTGGGGAAAGGCTGTCCTCTGCAGGCCTTAAGCCCATTAGCATCAGGGCCGAGTATGGTGAGGGGATAGGTCCTTCCTACAGGGGATTTGAGGAAAGGATATGAAGAGGAGGAAGAAGGCCGTTGCCCTGAGGTATAAGGATGGGGACAGGGCTCCCAGGGTTGTGGCCAAGGGAAAGGGGCTTCTTGCAGAGAGGATCCTTTCCATAGCAAGGGAGCATGGCATCCCCATATACGACGATGGGGAGCTTGTGGAGTTCCTCTCCCTCCTTGACATCTATGAGGAGATACCCCCCCACCTCTACAGGGCTGTTGCCGAGATACTTGCCTTTGTCTACCAGGTCACAGGCAGGAAGGATCACCTCTGACCCTTTATCTCCTTTACCGTCTTGATTACCCTCAGGAGCCTCTCCGGAGAGGATGGATGGGTGCTTAGGTAGCTCCTTGAAAGGCTTGCAGGGATCTCCACTGCAAACCTCTCCCAGAACTCAATGCCCCTTTCGATGTCATAGCCTGCCCTGTGGGCGTAAAGGAGCCCGAAGTAGTCTGCCTCCCTTTCGAATTCCCTTGAGAAGGGGGCCCTTATGGCCTGGGCCACTATCTCACCACCTGTTCCTGCCTCCTGCTGGACTATGGTTCCAAGGAGGATGGCAATTATCTGGGTTGGGATGGATTTGATGATATGCCCTTTGACAAGGTGGGCCACTTCGTGCCCCATGACCACCGCCAGTTCATCATCGGAATCGACAAAGCGAAGCATCCCGTAGGTGACCCCTATGACCCCTGAAGGTGTTGCAAAGGCATTTATCTCCGAAGATTCGATGACTGCAAAGTCTATCCTTTCAGGGAGCAGTTCCGGGAGGAGGTTGAACCAGAGGATGTTCTCCCCCCGAAGGACCTTAAGCGAAAGGGCCTTGCCCTCTTTCTCTGGTATCCTTCCTTTCCTTGCTCCATGGGGTAGGCTCACAGGCGGGGAAGGTACGGGTATAAACCTCCCAAGCCCTTTGAGTCTTTCTATAAGATAGGAAAGGCCCTTTACATCCCGTACCCTTTCTCCATCTACAGCGAGGATCACATCCCCTGGCATCAGACCTGCCCTATGGGCAGGTGATCCTTCAACGATCCCTGCTATGAGAACGCCTTCCTTTGCCCTGATATGGAAGGCCCTTTTCTCAACATCTCCAAGGTCAGAGAGGATCATCCCTGTGTAGAGGAGGCCCTTTGCCTTCCTTTCCTCTTCAGGAAGGGCCTTGATGATCCTCACCCCTACCTCTGTTACCTTTACCCTGGCCCTTACCCTTCTCAAGAAGGCCTTTACTTCAAGTTCCTTCCTGAGTTCCTCTATCTCCTTTGAGGTGATCTTTGGACCTGTGGTTGCACAGCCAGAAAGGAGGAGGATGACGAGAAGGACGTTGAACCATGGCCTCAACCTGATCCTCATGGTTTCAAGGATACCACATAATTGAGGCCCATGGAAAGAAGGGCTTCCGGCCTTCTTTTCCTTGTATACCCACCCCCTGATTGCTATAATTCCTGCGGGGTCCTATGGATATAAGGTCTGTGAAAGATGTCGCCATCCTCATACTCTTCCTTCTCCTCCTCCTTGGTATATACCGGATACTTTCGCCCTTCCTGATACCCATTGCCTGGGCCGTGATCCTTGCCCTTATAACATGGCCCCTTTACAAGGGTCTTGTGAACCTCCTGAAGGGAAGGAAGGGGCTTTCGGCCTTCATCATGTGCATGGGCACCCTGGTTGTAATCATCGTTCCGGTGCTTCTCCTTGTCCTCTACTCAAGGGAAGAGGTGGTCCACATCTACAAGCAGATCCTCAGGTTTGCCGAGGAGGGATTCCCCCTTGAAAGGTATCCAAACATCGAAAGGCTCCTTGGATGGGTGAGGGAGAAGATCCCGAGTGATCTCGATATAAAGGGCATACTCCTCCAGAGGGCCGGCACCCTCTCCCAGATCCTCATAGGTATGGGGCAGAAGGTGCTCCAGAACCTCTTCAAGCTGGGTATGACCCTGTTTGTCCTCTTCTTCATATACAGGGACGGTGAGAGGTTCCTTGCCCTTTTCAAGGAACTCCTGCCCTTCCCAGCAGGCCAGAAGGAGAGGATCTTCACCCATACAAGGGATCTTATAAGGTCCATATTCTACGGCGTCTTCCTTACAGCCCTCGTGCAGGGGATTGCAGCAGGTATAGGATACTTCATTGCCGGCTTCAATGCACCGGTCTTTCTCGGT
>WGFJ01000026.1 GCA_015492305.1 Deltaproteobacteria bacterium | reverse complement strand
GTTGAGGGAAGAGTTGAGACACATTGACAGGAGGCTCGATGACCTTTACAAGGTTGTGGTAAGGAGGGAGGAGCATTACTCCCTGGTTGAGGATGTGAAGAGGTTGAGGGAAGATGTGGATATGCTGAAGAGGAAGGTAGGGATATAAGGGGCCTGGATTTACAGGTCCTTCCTGTAGGGGGAGGTCCTGTAAGTCAAGGTTTGGAGGATTTCTTTTGAAAGGAGAGGACTGCCTTCTCGACATCCTCCCATTGGTGAGGAAGCCGAGCAGGTATGTGGATCGTGAGAAGAATGCCTGCAGGAAAGATCCGTCAGAGTCTTTTCTGAAGGTCTGTCTTGCCTTCCCTGATACCTATGAGGTGGGTATATCCCACCTTGGTCTTCAGATCCTCTATTCCATCCTCAACAGCCATCCACGCATCTTCTGTGACCGCGTCTATGCCCCATGGGTGGATATGGAAGGGGTCCTGAGGGAGAGGGATATCCCGCTCCTTTCCATAGAAAGGGCCTTGCCACTCAGGGACTTCGACATCATCGGCTTTTCCCTTCAATACGAACTTTCCGCTACAAACATCCTTGCCATCCTTGATCTTTCGGGTATACCCTTTTTTGCGGAAGAAAGGACGGATCCCTTCCCCCTCATCATAGGCGGGGGACCAATGGCCTACAACCCGGAACCCCTTGCCCCCTTCTTCGATGCCTTCTGTATCGGTGATGGAGAGGAACTCATCCTCGATGTGGCCGAAAAGGTGATGGAGGGAAAGGAGAAAGGATGGGAGAAGAAGAGGGTCCTTGAAGAGCTCTCCTCCATAGAAGGGGTTTATGTCCCTTCCTTCTTTGAAGTGACCTACAGAAGGGACGGAAGGATAGAGGAGATTAGACCACTCCTTAAGGGATATGAGGTAAAGAGAAGGATCGTAAGGGACCTTGAAACGGCCTTCTTCCCAACCGACCCTATTGTGCCCTATGCCCAGGCAATCCACGATAGACTCACAGTGGAGATCCAGAGGGGCTGCACCAGGGGATGCAGGTTCTGCCACGCAGGTATGGTCTACAGGCCTGTGAGGGAAAGATCGCCATCCAGGATCCTTGAGATAGTGAGGAAATCCCTTAAGGATACCGGATACGACGAGGTCTCCCTCCTTTCCCTGAGTACCGGCGATTACGCGGCCATTGAGGACCTGACGGTAAGGCTCATGGAGGAGCTCAAGGAGAGGAAGGTGGCCCTCTCTTTCCCATCACTGCGGGTGGGTTCTGTTACACCCTCCTTCATAGAGAAGGTAAAGGAGGTGAGGAGGACAGGCTTCACATTTGCCCCTGAGGCAGGAACTGCCAGGTTGAGGGCCGTTATAAATAAGGAGATGGATGAAGAGGAACTCTACAGGGCAACGGAACTCCTCTTTTCTGCAGGCTGGAGGTCTGTAAAGCTCTACTTCATGATAGGTCTTCCCACAGAAAGGGATGAGGATCTCGAAGGGATAGTGGATATGGCAAGGAAGGTGTTGAGGACGGGAAAGGGGAGGAAAACAACTGTAAAGCTTGCCATATCCACCTTTGTGCCCAAACCCCATACCCCCTTTCAGTGGACCTCCATGATACCTGTGGAGGAGATCTTGAGGAGACAGGCCTTCATCAGAAAGAGACTTGGAAAGGGTTTTGAGGTCAAGGTCCATGATGCAAGGATGAGCCTCCTTGAAGGTGTGTTTTCGAGGGGTGACAGGAGGCTTGCCCCTGTGATAGTGAGGGCCTACAGGCTTGGTTCAAGGTTTGATGGCTGGAAGGAGGAGTTTGATTTTCAGAGGTGGCAGGAGGCCTTTAAGGAGGAAGGCCTTGATATCTCCTTCTATGCCCTGAGGGAAAGGGAGAGAGAGGAGATCCTTCCATGGGATCACATTGGCGGATTCATCTCAAAGCCCTTCCTCTGGAGGGAGTATGAAAAAGCCCTTGAAGGGAAGGTGAGTGAAGACTGTAAGGTGGGAAGGTGCGAGGGATGCGGGATATGCGATTTCAAGGAGATAAAGAACATAGTCTTCCATGAGAAGGTAAAGGGAGAGGCCCCCTTCGAGATCTCAAGAAGACCCCTTTTACCTGTTAAGGGCAGGCTCAGGGTGAACTTCACAAAAAGGGGGATGATGAGGTTTCTGAGTCACCTTGAACTCATAAACCTCTTCTACCGGGCCCTAAGGAGGGCCGAGTTTCCACTCCTCTACTCCGGGGGATACCATCCCCTTCCAAAGGTGTCCTTTGGTGAACCCCTTCCTGTGGGCATGGAGAGCCTGGATGAACATCTCGATATAGAGGTAGAAGGGATGCCAGATCTGAGGTCCCTCCTTCAAAGGCTTGGCAAGGAGCTTCCTGAGGGTATAGAGCCCCTTGGCATATCCTTCGTTCCCCCGGAGACACCTTTGCTCACACCTCCCCTGGGAGCGACCTACAGGATAGGACCCTTTGAGGATGTGGAGGAGATAAAGAAGAAGATCGATTCCCTCCTCTCAGGCAAGACCCCTATAGAGAAGAAAGGTAAAGAGGTGTATCCCCTTGTAAGGGACTTTAAAGTAGACGATGGCCATCTCTATCTTACCCTCCTCAAAGGAGAGGTGGGTATAAAGGACCTTGTAAATTTCCTTTTCCCTTCCCCTTCGGCGTGGCTCAAGGTCTGCAAGGTAAAGACCCTTCTTAGGGAAGAGAAGGCCTTCCAGCCCATCCTTTCTATAAAGAGGTAATTTCATGGAGAATCTCATACTAATAGAAGCAAACCCCTACGAGAGGAGAGTGGCCCTCCTTGAGGGTGGAAATCTGGTGGAGTTCTATGTGGAGAGGGAAAGGGACAGGGGGATTGTCGGGAACATATACAAGGGTAAGGTTGTAAGGGTCCTCCCAGGCATGCAGGCTGCCTTTGTTGAGGTTGGCCTTGAGAGGACCGCCTTTCTCCATGCAGCAGACATATACGAGATGCCTGAGGAGTTTGAGTTCGTAAGATCTGAAGAGATGGAGGGATACCATGCCCAGTCATCACGGCCTTACCATGGTACCTCCATCCAGGATATGTTGAGGGCTGGCCAGGATATCCTTGTACAGGTTGTGAAGGAACCCCTTGGTACAAAGGGTGCAAGACTCACCTCCCATATCTCCCTCCCTGGCAGATACCTTGTCTTCATGCCCATGAGCACCCACATAGGGGTGTCACGGAGGATAGAGAGTGAAAAGGAAAAGAAGCGATTGAGGGAGATAGTGTCCAG
>WGFJ01000025.1 GCA_015492305.1 Deltaproteobacteria bacterium | reverse complement strand
CCTCCACCCCCCGTGGAAGGCCCCCACAACCCTTCTCTCAGGGGAGAGGATGAGGACAGGTATGCAATCGGCTGTGAGTATACCAAGGGCAACTCCCTTAAGATCCGTTATGAGACCATCACCTTCCCTCTCCTCTTCCACCTCCTTCACCACAACCACCTTGTTGCCATGGATCTGCTTCAATGTCACAAGCCTGTCCAGGTGGAAGAGGCGGCAGACAAGGTCCCTGTTCCTCTTCACATCCCCTTCCTCATCCCCCACATGGAAGGACATGTTCAAAGATGAGAACTCCCCCTTGCTGAAGCCACCCTTCCTGAAGCAGAAGAAGTGGGAAACCACCCCTGCCGATTCAAGGAGTGGAGACACAAGACCCTCTATACCATCTACCTTCCTGTACATCCTTCACCTCTCAAAAGCTCTATAAGGGATAGGATATCCTCAGGCAGAGGGGCCTCAAACTCAACAAACTTCCCGAGGCCTGGATGGTAGAAGCCGATCCTGAAGGCATGGAGGCAGTGACCCTTGAGGGACCTGAGGGCCCTTCTCAAGGAAGGATCGAGGCTTGATACCCTTCCCCTCCCGTAGACCTTGTCACCCACAACAGGATGGCCTATGGCTGAGAGGTGGACCCTTATCTGATGGGTCCTACCCGTCTCGGGCCTCACCTCAAGGAGGGTAAAGGGACCGAGCCTTTCCATGACGGTGTAACGGGTAAGGGCATGTCTTGGTTTTCTTGTCCTTACGGACATCTTCTTCCTCTGGGAAGGATGCCTCCCTATGGGCAGATCGACCACACCCCCCTCCTCCACTTCACCCCAGACAAGGGCAAGGTAGACCTTCTTTACCTTCCTCTCCTTGAACTGACCGGAAAGGGCGGTATGGGTCATGTCGTCCTTGGCCACCACCATGACACCAGAGGTATCCTTGTCGAGGCGGTGGACGATGCCGGGTCTGAGATACCCCCCGACCCCTGAAAGGTCCTTACAGTGATGGAGCAGGGCATTCACAAGGGTGCCTGAATACACCCCTGCACCAGGATGGACCACCATGCCTGCTGGCTTGTTCACAACGATAAGGTATTCATCCTCGTAGAGGATATCGATGGGAATGGCCTCCGGTTCAAGGGAGACCTCCCTTGGTGGAGGAATAAAGACCCTTATCTCCTCGCCTCCCCTCACAGGCAGCGAGGGCTTGGCAGGTCTTCCGTTGACAAGGACCCTTCCCTCCTCTATCAACCTCTTTATCTGGGATCTTGTAAGGGTCTGAATCTTACAGGAAAGATAGGTATCAAGCCTTCTGGAGGTCTCAGAAGGTGGAACAGAGATTATCCACTCTTCCATCGATTATGGTGTGCTACCATATCTTTGATCTTATATCCCCGCAGTTCTTGAAAAGGACATCCACTATGGCCCTTTCAAAGAAATCCGTTGAGGCCCTCAATTCAGGTGAAACACGCTTGTTGTAAAGCTCCTGCCCCTCCTCAAGCTCCTCCCTGAGGACCTCAAAGAGGTTATCCTCCTCTATGCCCTTCCGTATCTTCTCCTTGTTGTAAAGGAGTATATCGGAAACAATGGCCCTTGCAAGCCTCTTTGCCGCATCGGGATCTGTGATCAGACCAGCCATCAGACCTTCCCCTTCCGTATCTCCTGGACCAGGATCTCTGCCCCTTTCTCCGCGTTGGCCTTCACAAGCTTCTCCACCCTCTCCTCGTCACCCCTTTTGAAGGCCTCTATGATCTCCTCATGCTGCCTGACAGAATCCCTCATCCTGCCAGGGACGGACAGAGCGGTTATCCTGAAACGCTCAAACTGCTGGACAAGGGAATGGACAAGGTTGTAAAGCTTATCGTTGCCGCAGGCCTTCAGGAAGATGTCGTGGAACCTGTTATCACACTTGAAGAAGTTCTTCACATCCTCCTTCTCCGCCAGGGCCCTCATCTGTTCGTTGAGTTCCTCCATCCTCTTTATATCCCTGTCGGACATCCTCTTGCAGGCTATCCTTGCTGCATAGCCCTCAAGGAGGCTCTTTATAGCGTAAAACTCCTGGACATCCTTGTCTGTGATGGGACTTACGGTGGCACCCTTTCTTGGGAGGATGATAAGGAACCCTTCTGAAGCAAGCTGCCTCAAGGCCTCGCGGACAGGTGTCCTGCTTACCCCGAATCTTTCGGCAAGCTCGGGCTCAGCGATCCTCTCACCGGGCTTGAGGTAACCCTTTATTATGGACTCCTTGAGGTAATCTACGATCTTTTCCCGTAGGGTTTGATACCTCTCAAGGTTTACAAATCTGGCTTCGGCTCGGCCCTTTTCCATTACCAGACCTTTTTGCATACAGTATACATTTTCAGGCGGGAAGTCAAGAAGTTTATACAAATTATACACCCTTTTCCCCTCCATCACAAGGCCACAATACCCCTTGAAAAGGGAAGGGCAAAGGGTATAAACTGGACTACCCCACAGAGGAAGGAGGACCAGATGAGAGGTGTGTTTATAAACATCCCCCTGCCAATGCTCCTCAGGGAATGGAATGGGTTTGTTCGATCCGGCCTCTTCCCGGAGATATACCTCACAGCAGACACCCTTGACAGTACCAGCCCTGAAAGCCTCTCTGACCTGAGGGATGCCATGGATAGGGAGGGGATGAAGACCACCATCCACGGCCCTTACATGGACCTCAATCCAGGGGCAGTGGATGAAAGGATAAGGAAGGCCACCTACGAGAGACTGAAACAGGCCTTTGACCTCGCATCCATCCTCCGCCCCGAGAGCATCGTCTTCCATCCGGGCTATGACAGGTGGAGGTATGGAGGCCATGAAGAGGTATGGCTCAGACAGAGCCTCAAGACATGGAGGCCCCTTGTAGAGAGGGCAGAGGAAGAGGGGATCACCATAGCGTTGGAAAATGTCTTTGAAGAGACCCCAGAAACCCTAAAGGCCCTTGTGGATGCCATGGGCTCTCAGAACTTCAGGGTATGCTTCGACATCGGCCACTTCAACCTCTTCTCCAGGGTCTCCCTCAAGGAGTGGTACAGGTCCCTTAAGGATTACATCGTGGAGCTTCACCTACATGACAACAGGGGAAAGGAGGATGACCACTTCGCCATAGGTGATGGCTCCATCGACTTCAGGTCCTTCTTTGATCTCCTCAAGGACCACCCAGTGTCCCTCATATACACCCTTGAGCCCCACAGGAAGGAAGATCTATCAAGGGCACTGGAAAGGCTCAAGGCCTTCTTACCTTGACATGGACCGGGTTTTATAATATCTTTTTGGCAATCTCGATGCAGGAGGTGGAACATGTCAACCCCCAAGGTGTCTAAGGAACTGCTCGATCTTCTCAACAAGGCGATTGCAGGGGAACTGCAGGTATCGATCCAGTACATGTGGCAGCATGTGCTCTGGAGCGGTGTGAAGGGGCTTGCGGTGAAGGATACCTTCAAGGAGATAGCCATAGCGGAGATGAAACACGCCGAAACGATCGCTGAAAGGCTCTACTACCTTGGAGGGAGGCCCACCACAAAGCCATCACCCATAAATGTGGGCAACAACCTCAAGGAGATGGTCGAACAGGATGTAAAGGATGAGGAAGGGACCATAATCCTCTACAGGAAGATCATAGAGGTTGCTGAGAAGGAGGGTGACAGGGGAACGGCCGAACTCTTCCGCCACATCCTCCTTGAAGAAGAGGACCACCACGACACCTTCACGACCCTTGCAGAAGAGATATAATGAGCAATCCCCTCCTTGAACTCAAGAGGATTGGCCAGTCCATCTGGCTCGACTACCTCAGGAAGGGCCTCATAGACAGTGGTGAACTCGAAAGGATGGTAAAGGAAGATGGGTTGAGCGGGGTCACCACAAATCCAACCATCTTTGAGAAGGCCCTCCTCGAAAGCTCGGACTACAACGGGTCCATAGATCTCATCCTTCAACAGGACCCTGACCTCGATGGCCAGGCCCTTCTTGAAGACCTCATCACCGACGACATAAGGAGGGCCTGCGACATCTTCCTCCCTGTATTCGAGGAAACAAGGGGGAGGGACGGGTTCGTATCGGTAGAGGTCTCCCCTCACCTTGCCCACGACACAGAGGGCACCATCAGGGAGGCACAGCGCCTGTGGGAGAGGATAGAAAGGCCGAACCTCATGATAAAGGTCCCTGCCACAAGGGAGGGCATCCCTGCCATAGAGGAGCTTGTTGCCGGTGGGGTGAATGTGAACGCCACCCTCATCTTCTCCCTGAGCCAGTATGAAGAGGTTGCCCACGCCTACATAAGGGGGCTCAAGAGGGCATCGGATCCAGGGAAGCTCTCCTCTGTGGCATCCTTTTTTGTGAGCAGGGTGGACAGGATGGTGGATCACCTCCTGGACAGGATCGGGACCGAAAAGGCCCAGGCCCTGAGGGGGAAGATAGCCATAGCCAATGCAAAGGTGGCCTACAGGCGATTCAAGGAGATCTTCTACGGAGAGCCCTTCATGCCTTTGAGGCAAAAGGGCTGCAAGGTCCAGCGGCCCCTGTGGGCAAGCACCAGCACAAAGGACCCCAGGTATTCGGATGTCCTCTATGTGGAAAACCTGATAGGTCCTGACACGGTGAATACCATCCCGCCATCAACCTACAATGCCTTCAAGGACCATGGAAAGGTGAGACTCACCCTTGAAGAGGGCCTTGACGAGGCGCAGCAGGCCTTAAGGAGACTGAAGGATCTGGGTATAGATATAGAGGAGATAGGGGAGAGGCTCCAGAAGGAAGGGGTTGAGGCCTTTGCAAGGTCCTTTGACAGCCTCATCGAGTCCATCGAAGGCCTCAAGAGGAAGAAGAAGGAATTCATAAGACCAGAACTTGGCCCCTACCAGGAAGCCGTTGAGAAGAGGCTCTCCCTGTGGGAGGAGGAAGGTTTTTCAAAGAGGCTCTGGGCAAAGGATCCAACCCTGTGGTTCGGGAAAGAGGTTCCGGAGATCAGCAACCGCCTTGGATGGCTTGACCTGCCTGAAAGGATGTATGAAGAGGCAGACAGGATCAAGGCCTTTGCAGAGGAGATAAGGAAGGAAGGGATAAGGGATGCTGTCCTCCTTGGCATGGGAGGGTCGAGCCTCGCACCCCTGGTATTCCAGGAGGTCTTTGGAAGCAGGGATGGCTACCCCAGGCTCACCGTCCTGGACACGACCCATCCAGAGACGATACTCGGCGTAACATCCCGTCTTTCCCCTCAAGGGACCCTCTTCATCGTCTCCAGCAAGTCAGGGACAACGGTCGAGACCATCTCTCTCTTCCTCCACTTCTGGCACAGGCTGGAAGGAAGGGGAAGGCACTTCGTGGCCATCACCGATCCAGGGACACCCCTTGAGGCCCTTGGAAGGGAGAGGGGCTTCAGGGAGGTCTTCACCGCACCCCCGGATGTGGGAGGGCGCTACTCTGCACTCTCTGTCTTCGGCCTCCTCCCGGCAGCCCTGATAGGCATGGATATCCACAGGCTCCTTGAAGAGGCGGTAACCATCAAGGAGTGCTGTGTTTCCTGCGTTCCCTGCGAGAAGAATCCATGCCTCCTCCTTGGTGCCATACTCGGGGAACTCGCCCTGAAGGGACGGGACAAGCTCACCTTCTTCACTTCCCCATCCCTCAAGGCCTTCCCTCTGTGGATCGAACAGCTTGTGGCGGAAAGCACCGGGAAGGACGGGAAAGGGATAATCCCTGTTGTGGACGAACCACCTGGCAGAAGGGATGTCTACGGAGGGGACCGGCTCTTCGCCAACATCTACCTTGAAGGGGAGGCTCCCCCGGAAAGGGTGGATATCCCTGCTTTTGAGACAGGGCTTAAGGATCGTGTGGAGATAGGGAGGGAGATCCTCCTCTGGGAGGTTGCCGTGGCCTCTGCAGGGGCCATACTTGGCATCCACCCCTTCAACCAGCCCGATGTGGAGAGATCAAAGGAGCTGGCAAAGAAGATGATGGATGAAGGGGGCATCGCACCCCTGAGGCTTGATGAAGGGGAAGAACCGTTGAGGGATCTACTCTCCACCGTGAAAGAGGGCGATTACATATCGATCCAGGCCTACCTACCCGAGGAGGGCAGTTACGACATCCTGCAGGAGATACGGGGTTACCTCAGGGATAGATTCAGGGTTGCAACCACCCTCGGGTATGGACCGAGGTTCCTCCATTCCACGGGTCAGCTCCACAAGGGAGGACCTGATAAGGGCATCTTCATCCAGTTGATGGACGATCCAGAGAGCACCCTGCCCATCCCTGAAAGGGGATACACCTTCAACCAGCTTATAAGGGCCCAGGCACTGGGAGACTACAGGGCCCTGAAGGAAAGGGGAAGGAGGGTTATAAGCATCGACATCCAGGGTCTTGAAAGACTTGATGATCTCCTTCACCTGATAAAGACCATCTGATGAGGGATCATGAAGGTCCTTGTAGTAGGTAGCGGTGGAAGGGAACACGCCCTCGTGTGGAAGATCTCTCAGAGTGAGGGGGTGGATAAGGTCTATTGTGCCCCTGGAAACGGGGGGATCAGCCTGCAGGCAGAGTGTATCCCTGTGGGACCTGATGATATCAATGGCATCAAAGACTTTGCCCTGAAAGAGGGCATAGACCTTACCGTGGTAGGGCCTGAACTGCCCCTTACCCTCGGTATAGTCGATGCCTTTGAGGAGGCAGGCCTCAAGATATTCGGTCCCGGAAGGAAGGCCGCAGAGATAGAGGGAAGCAAGGTATTTGCAAAGGAACTCATGAGGAGGTACTCCATACCCACTGCCGATTACCGTGTCTTCGACGGACCGGAAAAGGCAAGGGCCTTCCTTGAAAGGGCATCCTACCCCACTGTTGTGAAGGCAGACGGCCTTGCCGGGGGCAAGGGTGCCATCATCTGCAGGACCAGGGAAGAGGCCTTCAGGGCCATCGAAGATATCATGGAGAAAAGGGTCTTCGGGGAAGCTGGAAGCAAGGTGGTTGTAGAGGAGTTCCTTGAAGGGGAGGAGGCATCATTCATCGTTGCCACCGATGGGGAGCGTATCGTTGCCTTCCCCTCATCCCAGGACCACAAGGCCCTTTACGATGGGGACAAGGGACCCAATACAGGTGGAATGGGTGCCTACTCCCCTGCCCCTGTTGTCACAAGGGATCTGGAAGAGGAGATAATGGAAAGGATCATAAAACCCACCGTGAAGGCCATGGACAGGGAAGGGAGGCCCTACAGGGGATTCCTCTACGCCGGTCTGATGATTACAGGGGATGGCCCAAAGGTCCTTGAGTTTAACTGCCGTCTGGGGGATCCGGAAGCCCAGCCCCTGCTCATGAGGATGAAGAGCGACATCCTTCCCCTCCTTGAGGCAGGCCTTTCAGGTGAGATGGGAAGGATCAATCCCTCCTGGGATGAGAGGGCCTCTGTGTGCGTTGTCATGGCCTCAAGGGGTTATCCTGGAAGCTACGAGAAGGGGAAGGAGATAAAGGGCCTTGAAGAGGCCCAGAGGCTCAAGGATGTGGTCATCTTCCACAGCGGAACGGAGAGGAGAGACAGCAGGTTTTACACAGCAGGGGGCAGGGTCCTCGGTGTGACATCCCTCGGAAGGACCATAAAGGAGGCCATTGAAAAGGCCTACGGGGCAGTGAGCCATATAAGATGGGAAGGGGTTTACTACAGAAAGGATATAGGGGCAAAGGCCCTGGCAGAGAGGAGGAGTTGAGATGGCGATAAGCGAACTGAGGCCAGAGGAGTTGAGACTCAGATGCGATCCATCCACCCTTGGCTTTGAGACCACCCAGGAGCTGTCACCCTGGGAGGGGGTCATAGGGCAGGAGCGGGCGGTAAAGGCCCTTGAGTTTGGCCTCAGCATAAAGAAGGATGGCTACAACATCTATGCCTGCGGTATACCAGGAACAGGCAAGGCCTCCATAGTGAGGTCCATGGTGGAGAGGTTTGCCCAAAGGGAGCCCACCCCTGACGACTGGTGCTATGTCTACAACTTCAAGAACCCCGACATCCCTGTTGCCCTCAGGCTTAAGGCAGGCATGGGGAGGGAACTCCAGAAGGACATGGCAAGGCTTGTAGAGTTTCTTCAGGCAACCCTCCCAAAGGCCTTTGAAAGCAAGGAATACGAAGAGGAAAAGACAAGGATCATCGAGAGCACCAACAAGGCAAAGGAGGCCCTCTTTGAGGAACTCATAAGGAGGGGACAGGAACTCGGCTTCCAGATAAGGGCGGGCAAAACAGGGATCACCATGACCCCCCTATACAGGGGAAGGCCCCTTGAAAGGGAGGAGATCCAGAAGCTCACCCCCGAGGAACTGAGGATCATACAGGAGAAGGAGAAGGTCCTCCACTCGGAGATAAGGGACTTCCTCGCCAAGGCGAGGATCCTTGACAAGGAATCGGAAGAAAAGATCGCCGAACTGAACAGGAGGACCGTCAACTTTGCTGTAGAGGCAAGGCTCAAGGAACTCAAGGAGAAGTATGGCGAATACAAAAAGGTGATCAACTACCTCGAGGAGGTCCACGAAGACATCCTCCACAACTTCAGGCTCTTTCTCCCGCCCCAGGGACCCCAGTTCATCCTGCCCTTCA
Organism: Deltaproteobacteria bacterium; assembly: GCA_015492305.1. Classification (GTDB taxonomy): domain Bacteria; phylum Desulfobacterota; class GWC2-55-46; order S146-80; family S146-80; genus S146-80. Next base: position 5,822 of record WGFJ01000025.1, on the reverse strand, counting down.
TCCAGGAGATGGAGGACAGGAGCCTCATCAGGTATCAGGTGAACCTCCTTGTCGATAACAGCACCCGCAAAGGGGCCCCTGTCATAGAGGAGGCCCACCCCACCTATCCAAACCTGGTTGGAAGGATAGAGAAGAAGGCAAGGTTCGGCACCCTCCAGACAGACTTCACCCTCATAAAGGCAGGCTCCCTCCTTCAGGCAAACGGAGGTTACCTGATCCTGAGTGTCCTGGATCTGTTGAGGAGCCCCTTTTCCTGGGAGGCCATAAAGAGGGTCATAAAGAAGAAAGAGGTCAAGATCGAGGACATCGGGGAACTCTACGGCTTCGTTACCACCTCGGGTATGAAACCGGAGCCAATCCCCATAGATGTGAAGATCATCCTCATAGGCAATCCACTCATATACAGCCTCCTGCAGATATTCGAGGAGGACTTCTCAAAGCTATTCAAGGTGAAGGCCGACTTCGACACAAGGGTGGACAACACCCCTGAATGGGTGGGAAGGTATTCGGCCTTCATGGCAAAGGTCTGCAAGGAGGAGGGTCTCCTGCCCCTCAAGAAGGAGGCTGTTGCTGCCATCATAGAGCACTGCACAAGGCTTGTTGACCACAAGAAGAAGCTCTCCCTCAAGCTCTCGGAGGTGGTGGACCTCATAAGGGAGGCAAACTTCTGGGCCTCCAGAGAGGGACGGGAGGCCATAGAGGAAAGGGACATAAAGAAGGCCATAGAGGAGAAGATCTTCAGATCCAACCTCATCGAGGAGCACATACAGGAGGCCATAGAGGAGGGGACCATACTCGTCGATACGGAAGGGGAGAAGGTGGGTCAGGTAAACGGCCTTTCTGTCCACTTCCTCGGGGACTACACCTTTGGAAGGCCATCAAGGATCACGGCAAGGACCTTCCTGGGGAGGAAGGGGATCATAAACATCGAGAGGGAAGCAGAGCTCTCCGGCAAGACCCACAGCAAAGGGGTCCTCATACTGAGTGGATACCTCGGAGGCCACTATGCCCAGAAGGAACCCCTCTCCCTCTCCGCAACCCTGGGGTTCGAGCAGAGCTACTCCCTTGTTGAAGGGGACAGTGCCTCTGCTGCAGAGCTTGTAGCCATAGTATCAAGCCTTGCAGAGGTCCCCATAAGGCAGAACCTTGCCATAACGGGCTCCATAAACCAGCATGGCCAGATCCAGGCAATAGGCGGGGTGAACGAGAAGATAGAGGGCTTCTACATGACCTGCAAGAAGAAGGGCCTTACAGGGGATCAGGGGGTCATCATCCCGAGGAGCAATGTGAAGCACCTTGCCCTGAAGGAAGAGGTGATAAGGGCCGTAGAGGAGGGAAAGTTCCACATATACGCCATCGATGATGTGGATGATGCCATAGAACTTCTGACAGGAAGGGAGGCCGGGAAGAAGAGACCGGATGGAACCTTTCCCGAAGGGACGGTAAACCACATTGTCCAGGAGAAACTGAAGAGGATGAACGAACTCCTGAGGAAGGCAGCAAAGGGTGAGGAGGAAAAGGAGGAGAGATGAAACCCCTTGTAGGCATCCTCATGGGAAGCGATTCGGACCTGCCCGTCATGGAAGAGGCCATAAAGGTCCTCAAGGGATTCGACATCCCCTTTGAGGTAGAGGTGGCATCCGCCCACAGGACCCCTGAAAAGGTATCCCACTACGCAAAGACGGCCGAGGAAAGGGGGCTCAAGGTCATCATTGCAGGGGCAGGAGGGGCGGCACACCTGGCAGGGGTGATCGCATCGGAGACGATCCTCCCTGTTATCGGGGTACCCATCGACTCATCCCCCTTAAAGGGTATAGACTCACTCCTGTCAACGGTCCAGATGCCGGGGGGTGTGCCCGTGGCAACGGTGGCCATCGGGAAGGCAGGGGCAAGAAACGCCGCCATCCTTGCAGCGGAGATACTTGCCCTCACAGATGAGAGGATCAGGAAAGGGATCACAGCCTTCAGAGAGGAGATGAGAAAGGGTGTGGAAGAAAAGGCAAGGAGGGTGAAGGATGTCTATCCTTAAAGGGGACTGGATAGGCCTAAGGGAGGCCGTTGATGCCATAAGGCGGGGTTATATCGTGGCCTACCCCACCGAGACCTTCTACGGCCTTGGCGTGGACCCCTTCAACGAGGAGGCGGTAGAGAGGCTCTTTGAGCTGAAGGGCAGGGAGAAGGGGAACCCCATCCCCCTTCTTGTCCCTGACCTTGAGACCCTTCAGGCCATCGTTGAAGAGATCCCTCCCATAGGTGAGGAACTCATAGAGAGGTTCTGGCCAGGGCCTCTTACCATAGTCTTCAGGGCAAGGCCAGAGATCCCTGACATAGTTACAGGGGGAACGGGAAAGATAGGGGTAAGGATCTCATCAAACCCTGTGGCTGCAAGGCTTGTGGAATACCTTGATGCCCCTCTCACAACAACAAGCGCCAACCCATCGAGCCACAAGAGCCCTACCACGGTGGAAGAGGTAAGGGCCTACTTCGATGAGAGGATAGCGGTGATAATAGACGGTGGCAGGTTGAAGGGTCAGAAGGGATCCACCGTTGTGGATGTCACAGAGGGAGAGATCAGGGTGATAAGGGAAGGTGAGATACCTTTAGAGGAGCTGAAGGGGCTACCTCAGGCTATTTAGGCTGCCCGAGGAACTCTTCCCTCAATCCCTTGAGAAGTTTCAGGTTTTCCTCAACCTTGCTCGTATCGTTCACCTCAAGTATCACATCCACATCGGCCTTCTTCTCAAGGAGTGCCTTGAGGGCCTTCAATTCCTTGCAACCCCTCTCAAGGGGCCAGTGGTCAGGGATGGGGCCTTCTCTGCCATCGTATCTGTGGATGTGAACGCAGTCGATCCTCCTTGTGATACCCTCATCAAGGGACCTTACGAAATCCACGGAGTCTATACCCGCTGCCTCGAGGTGTCCTATATCAAGGGTTACGGATGCAGGGAAGTGCCTCCAGAACCAGAGGATGTCGCTGTTGTCTGTGGCATTCTCGAAGGATACCGGGGTGACCCTGCTCAACTGGTCAAGGCACCTTCTGAACCTCTCCTCTTCGATCCCTGAAAGCCTCTCACCATCCTCCCCCTTCACATCGTGAAGGATGAGCCCCAGGTCTGCCCACCTTGCCATGGTCTTGAGGTCATCGGTGACCCTGTCATCAAGGATGGAGTATCCAACAGGATGGATGAAGTAGGGGAGCCCCTTCTCCCTGCACATCCTTACACACTCCTCCATCCTCTTGATGTTCCCCTCCACACCGCTGTAGAAGGTGATCTGAACCACCTCTACATCCCACAGGGTAACCTCAATGGGGTTGAATATGCGGGTCCCTATCCTCATAGGTCCATCCTACCACATCTCCTTCCCCTCTTACAAGGATCAAAAGCCCACAACCATATCCCAGGTTATGAGCTTAACCCTGTTGAGGAGGGATGACTTCCAGAGCCTGTCGGTGACCTCCTTCCTCCTGCCCTTCTGGACGAGGATGTAGACGGTGGCATCCAGCTCCAGAAACTCCTTTATCCGCTTTTCCATCTCGCTCCAGGGCTCATCGAGGAAGGAGAGCATCACCCCGAGGACGGTGTTGCTGCTCTTTATCACCCCGTCAGGTCTCTTGCCCCTGAAATCCTCCCTGACGATGGAAAGGCCCCTTTCCCTTCTGAGTTTGGTAGCAATGGTGTGGATGATGAATTCCTTTGCCTCCATGACAAGCTAAATCCTAATCCCTGAGGGGCAGGGATGTCAAGCCCTATCAAGGTTACCCTTTGACAACCCAGGGCCTTTAGGATAGTATAGATCTGTATGGAAAGGGGAAGCTACAAGAACATCTTCGTAAAGGAGATAAAGGAAAGGGAGAAGGTGGAGGGTGTCTTCCTTGTGAGCAAGAAGGAGACAGCCCTCTCGAAGAACGGAAACCTCTACCTCATACTGCGGCTTATGGACAGGACCGGTGAGATAGAGGGAAGGGTGTGGGAGGAGGCAGAATCCCTGGCAAAGGGCTTTGACAAGGATGACTTTGTCTCTGTGAAGGGATGGGCTGTCCCGTTTCAGGGGGGGATACAGATCAACATCTCTGCCATCGAAAGATTCCCCGAAGATAAGGTGTCCCTCCACGACTTCCTCCCCTCCTCTGACAGGGACCCTGAAGAGATGATGAGGGAACTTGTGGGTCTTATACGGTCCATGGAAGACCCCTACCTGAGAAGGCTACTCACCCTCTTTGTGGAGGACAGGGAGATAAGCAGGTTGCTCAAGATGGCCCCTGCTGCAAAGAACATGCACCATGCATACCTTGGAGGGCTCCTTGAACACACCCTCTCCCTATCGAGGCTCATCCTCGATGTCTCAAGGCACTACAGGAACATGAACAGGGACCTCCTGCTCACAGGGGCTGTGCTCCACGACATAGGGAAGATCTACGAACTCTCCTATGAGAAGACCTTCGACTATACAGATGAGGGAAGGCTCCTGGGCCACATAGTGAAGGGCGTGGAGATGGTGGAGAAGAAGGCCTCCATGATACCGGGTTTCCCGGAGGAACTGAAGATGCTTGTAAAGCACATGATACTGAGCCACCACGGCCATCTCGAATACGGCTCCCCGAAGAGGCCAAAGATCCCGGAGGCCATCATGCTCTACTACCTTGATGATATGGATGCCAAGGTCCAGTCCGTCCAGAGGCTCATAGAGGAAGAGAGGGAGAAGGACTCAAACTGGACGAGCTACCACAGGCTCTATCAGAGGCAGATATACAAGGGTCAGCCAAGAGAGAGGACAAAAGAGACCACCCCCACCGGTGGTGCACAGGAAAAGGAACTGGACCTCTTCTCCACCCTGAAGGACTGATCTCCCATGAAGCCCGTCTTCCACCCCTACCTTGTGAACCCCCCTTTTGAAGACCCATGCCTCTATGTGAAACTCCTGTGGGAGAAGAGGGCCCTTCTCTTTGACCTTGGACGGCTTGACAGGATCTCCTCGGGGAAGCTCCTCAAGGTCTCCCATGTCTTTGTCTCCCACACCCACATCGATCACTTCATAGGCTTTGACATCCTCCTGAGGGTATCCCTGAGGAAGGAGGCCCCCCTTACCCTGTTTGGTCCTCCAGGGATGATATCCAATGTGGAGGGAAAGATACGGGCCTATACCTGGAACCTCATAGAGGAATACCCCATAACCATCCATGTCCACGAGGTGGGGATGGACTCGATAAGGAGGGCCTCCTTCCGGGCCTCCAGGTCCTTCAGAAGGGAGGAGGAAGGATCAAGCCCCTTTGAGGGTCTCATCCTTGAAGAGCCCCTCTTTGAGGTGAGGACGGTTCATCTCAACCACAGGACAACGAGCCTTGCCTTCTCCCTCAAGGAGAAGAAACACATAAACATAAGGAAGGATGCCCTCGAGAGGATGGGGCTCTCTGTGGGTCCATGGCTCAAGGGTTTCAAGGACCTCATAAGGGAGGGGAGGATGGAGGAGGCCGTAGAGGCCCCTTTGAAAGGTGGTGGGGCCAGGAGGTTCCTCGTCAAGGACCTGTGCAGGGAGGTGGTCCTCATATCGGAGGGGCAGAAGATCTCCTATGTGGTGGATGCCCTCTTTGATGAGAGGAATGTGGAGAGGATAGTTGACCTTGTCAGGGGATCTGACATCCTCTTCTGCGAGGCCCCCTTCCTTGAGAGGGACAGGGAGATGGCACAGGAGCGGTGCCACCTTACAGCAAGGCAGGCCGGCACCATTGCAAGGCTTGCAGGGGTGAAGAGGCTGGAACTCTTCCACTTTTCACCAAGGTACAAGGACGAGGAGGAGGAGATTGTCAGGGAGGCCATGGAGGC
>WGFJ01000024.1 GCA_015492305.1 Deltaproteobacteria bacterium | reverse complement strand
ATGGATGCCCTCCTTGAGGGGAGGGGGCGATGAGGGGTGCCGAGGTGGTTCGTGGTAAGGGACCATATCCCCGGGAGGAGGAGAGGGTGAGAGCGGTCCTTGTAGATACCAGGAAGGGTAAGCCTTCACTCAGGGTCGTCCTCGATGATGGCACAGAGAGGGCCATACACAGCCTCTACGATCCGGAGTCAGAGGCAAAGAGGCTGGTGGATGGCTTCCACTTTGATGGAAAGGGACTTGTCGTCGTCCTTGGCCTTGGCCTTGGATACCATGTGAGAGAGCTCTTGAGGAGATTCCCTGACCTGGATCTTGTGATTGTGGAGGCCTCACAGGAGATCTATGATCTTGCAGTTAGGGCCGGTATCACAGAGGGCCTATCAGGGTCGAGAATCCTTGTTGCCATGTCCAGGGAAGAGGTCCTCAGGGAGATCACGAAGAGACGCCTCGAGAAGGGGGTCTCTTCCTTCTCCATCCTCTCCCTCCCTGCAGAGGTCTCCACCTTTTCCGACTATTACAGCCCTATCCTCTCCTCCCTCAAGGCATCTCTCAAGGTGAGGCTCTGGGACAGGCTGAGGTACCGAAAGTTCACAGGGGAGAGGGTGAGGGCCCTTCTCATCGATTCGGGCTACTTCCTTGTGAGGGAGATCAGGGAGGGGATGGAGAGGCTCGGACACGATGTAAGGGTTGTGGGTCTCGGGAAAGGGGAGGGTTTTATCTCCTCCCTCCTTAAGGAGGTGGTGGATTTCAGACCCGACTTCCTCATCACCGTGAACCATCTCGGTTTCGATGAGGAGGGGATCCTTACCGGTTTCCTGAGGTCCGTGGAGATGCCCGTTGCCTCATGGTATGTGGACAGCCCGGATCTCATCATAAGGGCCTTCGAAAGGAATGTGGCCCCCAATGTCTCCCTTTTCCTCTGGGACAGGGGATATGTGGAGAGGATGAGGGAGATGGGATTTGAGGATGTCCATTACCTTCCCCTGGGAACGGATGAGAGGGTCTTCAGACCCCTTCCGGAAAGGAGACGGATAGAGGTCGGCTTTGCAGGCAACTCCTGGGTGTCGAAGGCAGAGGAAGCCATGGCAGAGGTGCCGGAAGACCTCAGAGGGCTTGTGGAAGGGATGGCAGAGGACCTATACCTTACAAGGGACCTTAACATGCTGAAGGAGGCCGGCATCCTTCGATCCCTCTCCCCCAGGGAGAGGATGGCCCTTGAGAAGGCCCTCCTTTGCAGGGCCACTGTCCTGTACCGCACGGCCTGCATCAGGGCCCTGAGGGACTTCAGGCCCGTGATCCACGGGGACCCTGCGTGGAGGAGACTCCTCGGGAAGGGCTTCAGGATAAGGCCTCCCATCCACTACTACCTGGAGCTTCCTGGCCTTTACAACTCCTGTGTGGTGAACTTCAACACCACCCACCTCCAGATGCCAACGGCTGTGAACCAGAGGGTCTTCGATGTCCCTGCCTGCGGTGGATTCCTCCTTACAGACTGGAGGGAGGCCCTTGAGGACCTCTTTGAGGTGGGTGAGGAGGTGGCTGTCTACAGGGATGTGGAAGAGATACCCCATCTTGTGCGTTACTACCTCACCCACGACGACGAGAGGGAGAGGGTGGCCCGCAGGGGCAGGGAGAGGGTCCTCAGGGAGCACACCTATACCAACAGGCTGAAGAGCCTTGTGGATGCCATGAGGAAGAGATACAATCAGATGTAGATGTCGATGATACCGGAAGGGCCTTTCTGGCTGAAGGCCTTAAGAAGGATCCCGAAGAGCTCCCCGCTGATCCCGCCCCCTTTCTCCCCGAAGAGGTCCTTTAGCAGTGCCTCACTGCCCTTGAGATTCTCCACAAACTCATCCGAGCCTATGACCGCTATCACAAGGGACCTGTTCCTTGCGAAGAATCCCCCATCCAGGGGAAAATCCGGCGGGAACCTCTCCTGGGCTATCCTCCTCTCGTAGGCCTCTATGAGGTCCTTTTGAGAGAAGTGGCGAGAGGTGAGTTCAGGGTTTGTCCTTATGAAGGAGGGTAGCTTCAGGGGCTCTCCATTGAGGGCGCTTGCCACCACCATCCTGGCAAAGGCCTGGTTCCTCTCGAAGAAGGTGGTGCTGAAGAGGGTGGGCATGTCAACCAGTTCCTTTGCCTTCTTCGCTATCTCCCTGTTGTAGGTGGGGGCGTTCCGGCCTGCCTCTGCAACGAACCTCCTTGCCAGGGTTTGATCCTCTTTAAGGGTTGAAAGGGTGTATGGATGAAGGAGCAGGTAGATGGCTGCCTCTGGATGGTCCTGAAGGAAGTCCTCTGTAAGGGGTGAGTCCCTGCCAGCAAGGGAGGAGACCTTCTTCACGATATGGGTTATGACCGCACCCTCCTCAGGTCTCTGCCCAGTTGCGATGGCCTGGGCCAGGGTCCTGTCGGATCTCAGTATCCTGGCAAGGCCACCGATGTTGCCAGCTATGAACATGGCGAGTGTGGGATCATCCTTGAGGAGGTCCTTTGTTATGGGCGACCCTTCCCCGAGCCTTTCTGCTGCCCTCTCGGCTATTACCTCTACAAGGTCTTCCCTCTTTGCTACATCCCTTCCCACGAGAAGGGCCTTGAGTTCGCTGTAGCGATCTATGAACCTGAGGAGGTCCTTGTTGGACTCTACAAAGACAAGGAGGTTGGACCTTGAAATCTTCTGGCTATAATCCCCTATGTGGCGGTATAGACCACCCTCTGGCCTTTCAGGGTTCAAGGTCCGGGAAAGGGTCCAGAGGGTCTTTAATTGTATCGATGTTACAGCCATGATTTCTTAAATTTTACTACATAAATACCATCATTTCAACGAGGGAGAAACTTTCCCATAGGGGCAGATATTTCCATGGATGTCAAGGTCCTCTGATAGGATGCTTAACCGTCCCTGACAGAGGGAAAGGGTCAGAAGATGGAACCCGTGATCGGGGTGGTCCTGCTCGAATGTTATGGCATGTTTTTTGCTTTAAATATCCTTGGATCTATGCCCACAAGTACGTATGCCCATATCCCCATCTTTGTCAAATTCCTGCTGGCCGTAAGGCCTTCCTCCATCCTGGATATAGGGGTGGGTAACGGGAAGATGGGCTTCATTGCAAGGGACCTCCTTGATGTCATGATAGGTGAGAGGTTCAGGAGGGAGGACTGGAAGACAAGGATCGATGGTATCGAGGTCTTTGAAAGATACATACAGGATCATCAGAGATCCATCTACGACAGGATCTACACAGGGGATGCCCTGGAGGTTATAGAGAGGCTGGGGGATTACGATCTCATCATCCTTGGTGATGTCCTTGAACACCTGGAAAAGGATAGGGCCTGGACCCTGTTGGACAGGTGTGCAGCCCATTGCAGGGACTCCATCATCCTCCACATACCCCTTGGGGAGGGATGGCACCAGTCTGCCCTCCACGGCAACCCCCACGAAGAGCACCGATCCTTCTGGAAGGCTGAGGAACTTGAGCCCTTCGCCACTGAGAGGCATCTCTTCGACTTTGGAGGGCTGGGGCATTACGGTGCCTTCCTCATAGATAGGGAGAGGTATGTAAGGTGGCGTTCACAAGGCAAAGGCAGGAAGGAGAGGAAAGACATGGGATATTCGAGCAGGATCAGGGTCCTTACCTTCAACTGGCACGAAAGCTACATCCACCTCCTCTCAAAGACGGGTTACTCCTTCGATGTGGTGGAGAGGTGGAAGGGAGGGAGGTTTGGATGGATAAGGGAGTTCCGTCCAGTACCTCCAAACTGCCGCCTCATAAGCGAGGAAGAGGCAAAGGAAGGGCTCAGAGAGGGTAGATACGACAGGGTGATCTGCCACAACATGGAGGACCTCCTCTTTGTCCGTGATTTCAAGGTCCCAAAGATCCTTGTCTTCCACAACAGGCTATCGACAGAGATAGCCCTGGGTGGTTACAGAACGGAGAAAGACAGATATCTGGAACAGGTCCGTCACCTTTTTGACAGCATAGATGACCTCCACCTTGTCTTCATCTCAGAGGCAAAGAAGAGGGACTGGGGCCTTGAAGGGGAGGTGATCCTTCCAGGCATAGATCCATCCGAGTATGGAGGGTGGAGAGGGGACCTTCCCAAGGTCTTGAGGGTCGGCAACCTCATCAAGGAGAGGGACATCATGCTCGGCCACTCCATCCAGGAGAGGATCCTTGGTGGTCTTCCCTCAACCATCCTTGGCCTCAATCCCTCCCTGCCTGGGTCTTACATCCCCAGGGACTGGGAGGATCTCAAGGACCACATGAGGGACCACAGGGTCTATCTGAACACCACCGTATACCCTTACGAGGATGGCTACAACCTTGCCCTCCTTGAGGCCATGGCAGTGGGGATGCCGGTGGTCTCCCTCGCCAATCCCACCTCCCCCATAGAGGATGGGGTGAATGGTTTTGTCTCCCCTGACGAGGGGTACCTGAGGGAGAGGGTAGAGGAACTCCTGAGAAACAGAGACCTTGCCCTCAACCTTGGCAGGAAGGCAAGGGAAGCGGTCACAGACCTCTTCCCCATAGAGAGGTTTGTAGAGAAGTGGAAGACCCTCCTTGAAGGGACCCCCAGACCACAGAGGAGATCTGAGAAGAGGACTTCCGGGCTGAAGATCCTCATGGCCTACACCTCAAACCCACAGACAACGGCAGCCTACCTTGAAAGGGCCCTGAGGAAGGACCATGAGGTTGTCACCTTTGGCCCCACCATCCCCGAAAAGGTCCTCAAGGCGTGGAACCTCGAGGGCATAAAGGAAAGGGTCAGAGACCACGATATCCCGTACTTTACCTCGGATATGGGTGAGGTCCTGAAGAGGCTGCCCTGGATCCCTGATCTCTTCCTCTGGGTGGAGACAGGGGTGTGGTTCGACATGAAGGGCCTTGAGGATCTACCCTGCCTTAAGGTCTGCTATCTCATCGATAACCACCTGAACCTCCCCAGCCATCTGGAGATAGCCCGGTCCTTTGATGTGGTCTTCATAGCCCAGAGGGCATACCTTGAGAGGTTCAGGGAGAAAGGTGTAGAGGCCTACTGGCT
>WGFJ01000023.1 GCA_015492305.1 Deltaproteobacteria bacterium | reverse complement strand
TGTTGGTTGCACTTATGATCCTCACATCCACCACTATATCCTCCACACCACCAAGCCTCCTTATCCGCCTGTCCTGGATCGCCCTCAAGAGCTTTACCTGCAGGTGGGGGGCAAGCTCTGTGACCTCGTCGAGGAAGAGGGTACCACCATGGGCTACCTCAAAGAGCCCCTTTTTCGTTGATACGGCCCCGGTAAAGGCCCCTTTTTCATACCCGAAGAGTTCACTCTCCATCAGTTCCGAAGGAATGGCCCCGCAGTTTACAGGAACAAACGGACCATCCTTCCTGGGACTTTCCCTGTGGATCGCCCTTGCTATCAGTTCCTTTCCCACCCCGCTTTCACCGGTTATGAAGATGTTGGTGTTGGTTCCTGCCACCTTGAGAACAAGCTCGTAGATCTCCTTCATCTTCGGGCTTCTTCCAACGATCTCCCCTATCCCTTCTATCTCTCCAAAGCCAAGGTGTCCCCTCAACTCCCTCTTCAAAAGGATGTTCTCCCGTTCGAGTCTCTTTCTCTCCAGGGCGTTACCTATGAGGTGCTTAAGTTCTTCCACATTGAAGGGCTTTGAGATGTAGTCATAGGCACCTTCCTTCATGGCCTCCACAGCGGTATCAACAGAGGCATAAGCGGTTATCATGATGACAGGGATGTTGCTATTCAGGGCCTTGATCCTCTTAAGAAGCTCTATCCCGTCCATCTGGGGCATCTTTATATCGGTTATTACGAGATCGAAGAGTTCCTTTGAGATGAGGTCCAGAGCTTCAAAGGGGTTTGAGGCGGTAGAAACCCTGTAGCCCCCCTTCCTGAGGGTTATCCTCAGAAACTCCCTCATGCTCCTCTCATCATCCACTATGAGGATGTGATCCTTCATCACAGGGTGATCCTGAAGGTCGTTCCCTCACCTTCCTTGCTTTCAAATGTTATGGATCCGTTGTGGCCCTCTATGATCCGATGAACCACCGAAAGACCCACCCCTATACCCATATCCTTGGTGGTAAAGAAGGGATCGAAAATCTTCTCTCCATATTCCCTCTTTATGCCCTTCCCTGTATCAGAGACGGTTATCTCCGCCCCACCCCTTCCATTCCTCCTTATCCCGACCCGAAGTATACCCCTTCCATCCATGGCCTCGATGGCATTGAGGAAGAGGTTCCAGAATACCTGCCTCATCTGCTCTGGATCAACAAAGACCCTGATATCCTCCATCTCCTTCACCACCTTTACGTCCTTGAGATCCCTCCTTGAACATAACAGCTCAAGCGTCTCCTCTGCAAGGGCCTTGAGGGATACCCCCTTCTTCTTCGGTGCAGGTCGCGCAAACACGAGGAAGTCTGCTATGAGGTTGTTCAGCCTCTCTGCCTCTGTCAAGATGATGTCCATGAGATGTCTGTCCTCCTCGTTCAACCCCTTCAGATCCTCTTTAAGGACCTGGATAGACCCACTTATGGATGCAAGGGGATTCCTTATCTCATGGGCCATCCCTGCAGCAAGCTCCCCGAGTGCCCTGAGCCTGTCGTTCCTCCGGGCCTCCTCTTCCATCTTCTTCAACTGGGTCATATCCTGAAAGATTATGACCGCCCCCCTCTCCTCCCCCCCTTCTTTAAGGGGCGATATGGAGAATCCAAGGAAGAGTTCCTCCCCTCCCTTTCCCCTGAAAACCATCTCCCCCCTGGGAAGGGATCTCTTCCCCTCCATCTCCCTGAAGTCAGGGAAGACCTCCTCTATCCCCTTGAGATAGACCTCCTCAAAGGAAAGGCCTGTGATCCTTTCAGCAGCCCTGTTGAAGGAGGTGATCCTGCCATCTCTATCGATGGTCATTATCCCGCTTCCTATGTTCTCTATGATGTTCCTGCTAAGGGACTCAAGCCTCTCGTAGTCCACCTTTGCCGCATCGAGTTCCGTCTCCATCCTCCTCACCCTTTCGGCAAGGTACCCGCTGAGAAGGGCAACGGTGAAGAAGGCGGTAATGGCGATAAAGAGGTTGTAGAGTGTGGTTGTTGAGTTTGGCATCTCAACGGATGGGGCCATGGCCAGGGACCAGGGGAAGAGGCCATAAAATTGAAGATCCACAAGGAGACCATAGGAAAGGCTGCTTATCGACGATACGGCAAAGCCTCCACTCCGTCCAAGGAGCATGCTCCCACCTATGATGGCAAGGATGTAGAGGAAAAGGAGCGGGCTCTCCACACCCCCTGTAAGGAACACGACCATTGTGATGATGGAGACATCGGCAAAGAGCTGGAAGTAGGCAAAGACATCAAGCCTCCTTACCCTCTTCAACAGGAAGGAATAGGCAATGGTGAGGAGGCAGACGATCACGATTATACCGTAAAAGGGGTAGAGGGCAGGCTGGAGGGCCGATTTCAGCTCCCTGTAATGGATCCATACGGTGGCTCCAAGGAATATCAGGGTAAGGAGGAGGCGAAAGGCTATGAGGATCTTTATCCGGTCCTTGAGGGGCTCCATCTTCCGGGTATAAAGGATGTTTAGCCTCCAAGCCCTCCTGCCATCTTGAATATGGGAAGATACATGGTGATGACCATCCCACCTATGATGACCCCCAGAAAGATCATGAGGAGGGGCTCAAGAAGGGATGTAAGGGCCTCAACAGCGGCATCAACCTCCTCATCGTAGAAGTCGGCTATCTTGGTGAGCATGGCATCCATCGCACCCGTGGCCTCACCAACGGCGATCATCTGGACCACCATGGGGGGAAAGACGGCTGTCTGTTCAAGGGGCTCGGCAAGGGGCTTCCCCTCACTCACATGGGCCTTTGTAGTGAGGATTGCCTCTTCAACAACCTTGTTCCCTGCCGTCTTTGCCACTATGTCAAGGGCCTCCAGGATGGGCACACCACTTGTTATCATCGTTGCCAGGGTCCTTGTAAACCTTGCAACCGAGACCTTCCTTATCAGATCCCCGAAGATGGGTGCCTTGAGGAGGAGTGTATCTATGACCTTCCTTCCCCTCTCGGTCTTGTAGATCCTGTATATTGCAACGGCAAAGAGGACCATCCCACCGAGGATGTAGAGGATGTGACCCTGGGTCCACTCACTCAGGTTTATCACAAACTGGGTTGGCCCTGGCAGGGCGCCTCCCATGCCTTCGAACATCTGCTTGAAGGTGGGTATCACATAGGTAAGGAGGATGATAACCACTATTATCGCTATGGCGAGTATGCTTGCAGGATAGACCATTGCCCCCTTCACCTTGCTCTTCAGTTTTATGGCCTTCTCCATAAAGAGGGAAAGGCGGTTCAGTATGGTGTCGAGCACACCACCCACCTCCCCTGCTGCCACAAGGTTCACATAGAGTTCGCTGAATACCTTTGGATGTTTTTTCAGGGCCTCTGCAAAGGTGGAACCACCTTCCACATCGGCCTTCACATCGTAGATGACCTTCTGAAAGACCTTGTTCTTCTGCTGTGAAGCAAGGATATCAAGGCACTGGACCAGGGGAAGACCTGCATCTATCATCGTTGCAAACTGCCTGGTGAAGACAACAAGCTCCTTCTCCTTCACGCCCCCTCCAAAGGAGGGAAGCTTTATCTCCATGGAAAGGCCCTTGCCCTTTTCCTTGATGCTCAGGGGGATGATCTGCTGTCTCCTCAGGATCGCAGATGCTATGGAGGGATTGCCGGCCTCTATCTCTCCCTTCCTCTTCTCCCCCTTGATGGTCCTTCCTTCCCATACGTATACGGGCATGGTCCACCTCTTAAACCGGGATTCAGATCTGGGTCTTCATGGTCCTCTTCACGGCTCCTGCATTGGCAAGCATCTGTTTCAGTTCATCAGGTTCAGGGCTCCTCCCTATGGCGTCTTCAAGGGTGATCAAGCCCCTCCTGTAGAGGGCAAAGAGGGACTGGTTCATGGTCTGCATACCGAACTTTGCCTGGCCCACCTGCATCTGTGAGTAGATCTGGTGGACCTTATCCTCCCTTATGAGGTTCCTTATGGCTGCATTGGGCACCATCACCTCAACAGCAAGGACCCTGCCCTTGCCATCTGCCCTGGGGATGAGGAGCTGGGATATCACACCCTCAAGGACGAAGGAAAGCTGTGCCCTCACCTGTGGCTGCTGATGGGATGGAAAGACATCGATGATCCTGTTTATCGTCTGGACGGCCGTGTTGGTATGGAGCGTTGCAAGGCAGAGATGGCCTGTCTCCGCTATGGTGAGTGCCGTCTCTATGGTCTCAAGATCCCTCATCTCCCCGAGCAGGACCACATCAGGGTCCTGTCTGAGCACATGCTTCAGGGCCTTCTTGAAGCTCTGTGTGTCGCTTCCCACCTCCCTCTGGTTGACAAGGGCCTTCTTTGAAGGGTGGAGGTACTCGATGGGGTCCTCAATGGTGATGATGTGCTCCTCCCTCTCGGTATTTATCTTGTCGATCATTGCCGCAAGGGTCGTGGACTTCCCGCTTCCAGTTGGCCCTGTCACAAGGATAAGGCCCCTTGGTTTTCTTGCAAGCTCTGCCACCACAGGGGGAAGGCCAAGCTCGGCAAAGCCCTTTATCTCCCATGGTATGAGCCTGAAGGCACCTGCCACAGCCCCCCTCTGGACAAAGAGGTTCCCCCTGAACCTCGACAGGCCCTTCACCCCGAAGGAAAAGTCGAGCTCCTCTTCCTCCTCAAACTTCTTCTTCTGACTATCCGTAAGGACACTGTAGCAGAGTTTCTTTGTCTCCGTGGGGGTGAGCGGCGGGGCATCTATGGGGACAAGCTTGCCGTTTATCCTGAGTCTTGGAGGGGAACCGGCTGTTATATGGAGGTCAGAAGCATTCTGGTCTATCATGAGTTTCAGAAGGTTGAAAAGGGTCTCTGCCATCTACACCTCCATCAATCTGCCATTGTAACCCTTAAAACCTCTTCTATGGTCGTTGTGCCTTCCTTCACCTTTGTTATACCACTCTGCCTCAGGGTCTTCATGCCAAGCCTTACGGCCTCCTTCTTTATCTCCCCTGCAGAGGCACCGTTCAGAACGAGTTCCTTCAGCTCCTCATGCATGGGCATCACCTCATAGAGGGCGATCCTTCCCTTGTATCCCGTATTTCCACAGTTGGGGCACCCCCTCCCCTTGTAGCACACAAAATCCTTTGCCTCATCGGGATGGACCCCCAGATCTATCAGCGCCTGGGGATGGACCTTCACCTCTTCCTTGCACTCGGTGCATATCCTCCTTGCAAGCCTCTGGGCGAGTATGAGGTTCACAGAGGAGGCTATGAGGAAGGGCTCTATGCCCATGTTCAGGAGTCTGCTTACAGTGCTGGGGGCATCGTTTGTGTGGAGGGTGGAAAGGACGAGATGACCTGTAAGGGCGGCCTTCACAGCAATCTCTGCGGTCTCGTAGTCCCTTATCTCACCCACCATGATGATGTCAGGGTCCTGTCTGAGGAAGGCCCTCAGGGCTGTGGCAAAGTTGAGGCCTATCTCTTCGTGCATCTGAACCTGGTTTATGCCAGGGAGGTTATACTCAACAGGGTCCTCTGCTGTGGAGATGTTTTCCGTTACCTTGTTCAACTCTGTCAGGGCCGAGTATAGGGTCGTGGTCTTGCCGCTTCCTGTCGGACCCGTGACAAGGACCATCCCCCACGGCTTGTGGATGGCATCCATAAAGTCCTTCAGGGCCTTCTCCTCGAATCCGAGCTTCCTCATGTCCAGCTGGAGGTTTGACTTGTCCAGGATCCTTAAGACCACCTTCTCTCCGAAGATGGTGGGAAGGACGGAGACCCTGAAGTCTATGTCCCTGTCCTTCATCTTGAGCTTTATCCTGCCATCCTGGGGAAGCCTCCTTTCAGCAATATCGAGCTGGGACATGATCTTTATGCGTGATACAATGGCATTTTTGAGCTTGAGGGGTGGCTTCATGATCTCGTGAAGGACGCCGTCGATCCTGAACCTCACCCTCATCTCCTTTTCGTAGGGCTCTATGTGTATGTCACTTGCCCCCTTCTTGATGGCATCGGTGAGGATGAGGTTCACAAGCTTTATTACAGGTGCCTCTTCCGTTGCCTTCTTGAGATCGACCACATCTTCTTCTTCCTCTTCTCCCACCACCTCAATCTCCTCACCTTCAAAGCCGGCAACTATGTCTGCAAGGGTGGTGGCAGAGTCATAGTATCTGTCGATGGCCTCCTTTATGGCGATCTCAGAGGCAACAAGGGGCTCAACGTTGTATCCGGTAAGAAACTTTATGTCGTCTATGGCAAATATGTTTGATGGGTCGGCCATAGCCACATAGAGGGTGGAACCCTTTCTCTTCACAGGGATGAGGAGGTACTTCTGGGCAATGCTTTCGGGAACAAGCTTCAGGACCTCTGGATCTATCTCTTCTGTGGCAAGATCAACAGGGGGGACACCAAACTGCTTGCTCAGGAATGAAGTGAGGGTCTTTTCGTCTATAAAGCCGAGCTTTACGAGGTTAGAACCTATCTTCCCGCCCTTGTTCTTCTGCTCCCCAACAGCCTTTTCAAGCTGGGCCTTCGTTATGAGCCCTTCTTTCAGGAGAAGCTCTCCCAGTCTATCGAGTATAAGGGACATGGGTCATAGGTCCTTCAAGGGGGCAATCCTTCCTATCTTATAAAAGTATCGGTTATGTGTCAAGTTCACTTAAGGCCTTAATGACAACATCCCTCATAAGTCCCTTCGGTGGCCTGATACCTGTCCAGATCTCAAAGCTCATCGCCCCCTGTTCCACCAGCATACCCACCCCATCTATGGTCTTGTAGCCAAGGCCCTCGGCCTCTTTGAGAAGGGGGGTCTTCACCGGTTTGTAAACGATATCGGAGACAACGGCCCCCTCTGGAAGATGATGGAGTGGAAGCCTCAGGGGTTCCCTGCCCTCCATACCCAGGGGAGTCGTGTTTATAAGGAGGTCTGTCCTCTTCATTACCCCTGCCAGTGCCTCATGATCAAAGGGTATGGCCTCCATCTTCACCCTTTCCATCCCCTCAAACCTCTTCAACAGATCCTCTGCCCTTTCAGGGGTCCTGTTGGATATGGTAATGGATCTTGGTCTTCTCTTGAGGATGGCAAGGACTATGCCCTTTGCAGCCCCTCCTGCACCGAGGACAAGCACCCTTTTACCCTCAAGGTCCACCCCTTCCTCTGCAAGGGACCTCACATACCCCTCACCATCGGTGCTGAAACCCCTGAGCCTTCCCTTATCATTGAGGATGGTATTCACGGACCCGCATATGAGGGCATCTCCCACGACCTCATCCAGATACTTGATGACCCCTTCCTTATGGGGTATGGTCACATTAACACCGATCAGCTTCAATGCCCTTATGGCCCTGACTGCGTTGCAGAGTTCCTCCCTGTCGACATCAAAGGCAAGGTAGACCATGTTCAGCCCACAGGCTTCAAGGGCAGCATTCTGCATCAGAGGCGACAGGGAATGGCTCACCGGGTGACCGAATATCCCGAGGACCCCTGTATCACCCCTTATCTCCATAGAGTATCTCCTTTGCCTTTCCAATATCTTCCTCTATCTGCTTTATGAGATGGGAAGGGCTCTCAAAGGCCCTCTCCTCCCTTATCCTATCGATGAAGTGGACAGTGATCTCCTTTCCGTAGAGGTCACCCCTGAGATCGAATATGTAGACCTCTATGCGTGGTTCGGAAGGGGTGTTGAAGGTGGGGCCATAGCCGACATTGGCAACGCCTTTATGGGTCCTTCCGTTGAAATAGACAAGGGTGGCATAGACCCCCCGTGCCGGCAAAAGCTCCTTTGAAGGGATGAGGTTTGCCGTGGGAAAACCAAGGAACCTTCCCCTTCCAGCCCCTTTCACCACCTTTCCCCTCACCGAGTAGGGCCTTCCCAGGTAGCTTGAGGCCTCTCGCACCTCACCCTTGAGGATGAGCTCCCTTATAAGGGATGAGCTGACGATCCTATCACCCACCTTGAAAGGCGGTATCACCTCCACCTGGAAACCTGCCTCCCTCCCCATCCTCTCAAGGAGTTCTATACCACCCATCCGCCCCTTGCCGAAGCTGTAGTCGTATCCCACTATGAGTCTTCTCGGACCTATCCTCTCAATGATCACCTCTCTTACAAAGTCCTCTGGATGCTTCTGGGCAAAGGCCTCTGTGAAGCGGGCAAAGCACAGTATATCCACCCCCAGGGCCTCCATCAGTTCCTCCTTCTCCTCCTCTGTTGTTATGAGATAGAGCCTCCTCTCAGGGGCGATCACCTTGAGAGGATGGGGTTTGAAGGTGAAGACCATCGATTGCGTGCCCTCAAGAAGGGCCTCCTTCACAACCCTCTTCAGGATCTCCTGATGGCCGAGGTGGACCCCATCGAAGTTGCCAAGGGTAAGGATGACACCTTCGAGGTCCTCCCTCCTTAGGTCCCTATCCGATATTACCTTCATCAATACTTACCCGATCTGAGGATAAGGATGGTGAGCAGAAACCCCAGTAAGGCTCCAAGGCCAAAGGTTATGATCCCAAGGGCTGAAAAGCCGTATATCTTCGGCCCCTCTCCTGAGAGTATGATCAGGGCTGAACCCACTATAAGGGAGGAGACGATGAGCCCGAAGGTAAGCCTGTTGCTGGAGCGGTCCATCTCGCCTATGAAGTTTTCAAGCCCCCTGTGGGTGAAATCAACGGTGAATCTGTCCTCCACCATCTTCTTGAGGAGCCTGTGTATCTGAGAAGGGTACTCCCTCATATAGGCCTGAAGGGTCTGGGTCTCCTGGAGGAATTCGGAAAGGGCCTTTTCAGGCCGCTTCCTTTCCCTTATGATCCCTATCGCAAAGGGCTTTGCTATCTCAAGGAGGACGATCTCAGGATCAAGGGTCCTCAAAAGGGAGTCGAGGACAAGGAAGGTCTTATCAAGGAGCATGAATTCCTTTGGCAGCCTTATGCCGTACTTTATGCCTATCCTTATTATCTGTGAGAAGACCTCAGCAGGGTTTATCTCCCTTAAGGGCCTTCCGTGATAGGGGGCAAGGAGGTCCCTCATATCCTCCTTGAGTTCCTCCACATCCACCTCTTCCTTCACCACCCCGAGGGCTATCTGGAGGTTCGGTATGGCCTCATAATCCATGTTTATGACAGCTATCATGAGATCCGCAAGTCCCTCCTTAAGCCTTCCGCTCAATCTTCCCATGATGCCGAAGTCGCAAAGACCTATCTTGCCATCCTCCCTCACAAAGATATTGCCCGGGTGAGGGTCGGCATGGAAGAAACCGTATATGAGGATCTGCTTCAGATAGAACTCGGCCAGCCTCCTTGCCACATCCCCTGGATCTATCCCGGCCTCCATGAGACCTTCCACATGATCCACCTTCATCCCCCGAAGCCTCTCCATGGTGAGGACCTTCTTTGTGGTGTATTCCCTCACAACCTCCGGGATGATTATGTCCTCCTCCTCTACGAGAGATGACATCCTCTCCATGCTGCTTGCCTCAAGGAGGAAGTCCATCTCCCTTGCAACCATCCTTGCAAATTCGTCCACAATCCCTGTGGGATTGAAAAGCCGGCTTTCAGGGATGTAACGGTCGATGAGCCTCGCTATGTAGCGAAGAATGGCTATATCCTTCTCTATGGTCTCCTTTATACCCGGCCGCTGGATCTTCACAGCCACTTCCCTTCCATCGTGGAGGACGGCAAGGTGGACCTGGGCAATGGAGGCCGCTGCAACAGGCCTCCTCTCAAACCTTTTAAAGACAGCCCCTATGGGGAGTTCAAGCTCTGTCTCCACCGCCTTTACGATCTCCTCAGGCCTTACAGGAGGGACCTCATCGAGGAGCTTCCTCAGTTCCTGTATGTATTCATCAGGCAGTATGTCAGGCCTTGCACTCAGGAGTTGACCCAGCTTTATGAAAGTGGGCCCCAGTTCCTCGAAGGCAAGCCTCAACCTTTCAGGGAGGGAAAGCTCCTCTGCCTCCTTTCTTAGCCTCAGCCTTCTGGCTATGGACACAACCCTGTAAAGGTGGAGCCTCTCTATAAGGGGTGTGAAGCCGTACTTCAGGAAGACATACACAATCTCCCTGAGCCTCTTTACATTGCCCCTTTCCCTGAAGAACATCTCCTGCTCTACCTTTCCAGAAGGATCAACCCCTTCTCCTCAAAGGTGTAGCGACCTTCTCCACAAGGGTGAAGTCTATCCTCCTCCTCAGGAGATCAACCCTTTCCACTATCACCCTTACAGGATCACCTATCCGGAAGACCCTCTTTGTCCTCTCCCCCCTCAGGATGTGTCTCCTTTCATCGAAGATGTAGTAATCATCAGGGATGGTGGATAGGTGGATCATCCCCTCTACAGGGTACTCGTCGAGCTCAACAAAGATACCGAAAGAGGTGATACCGGAAACAATACCACTGAACTCCTCGCCAAGTCTCTCCTTCATGAACTCCACCTTTTTGAGATCCACAACCTCCCTTTCGGCCTCCATGGCGACCCTCTCCCTCTTTGATGTGTGGATGGCTATCTCCGGCAGCCTCTTTTCCCACTCCTTCCATACCTTCCTGGATGCACCCTTCAGATGGGCCTTAAGGAGCCTGTGGACAACAAGGTCTGGATACCTCCTTATGGGGGATGTGAAGTGGGTATAGACAGGAAAGGCAAGGGCATAGTGGCCGAGGTTCTCCTCGGAGTATCTTGCCTGTTTCATGGACCGCAATAGAAGGTGGTTGACCATCCTCTCCTCGGGTCTGCCTTCCACATAGGCAAGGATCCTCTGGAGCGTCTTCGGGGAAGGAATGCCCTTTATGGTGTAAGGACACCCAAGGCCCCTGAGGATCTCCCCAAAGTGGACCAGTTCCTCCTCTTCCGGTGGCTCATGGACCCGGTAAAGGAATGGTCTCCCTGCCTCGGCCATGAAGGCCGCCACCGCCTTGTTTGCTGCAAGCATGAACTCTTCGATCACGAAGTGGGCTATGTTCCTCTCCTCCCTCACGATGTCCTCAACCCTTCCCGTAAGGTCAAGGACCACATCCGCCTCGGGAAGATCAAAGTCGATGCTACCCTTCTCCATCCTCTTCTTTCTCAAGGTCCTGCATAGCCCCTCCATGGCCTTCAGGTCCTTCACCATCTCCCTGTACCTCTCCATGAGGTCAGGGTCCTTATCCACGAGGATCCTCTTTACCTGGGTGTAGGTGAGCCTCTCCTTGCTCCTTATAAGGCTCTCATAGAAGTCTGCCCTCTTCAGCTTTCCCCTGGGCGTGAAGTCCATCTCCACCGTGAAGGCAAGTCTGTCCACTCCAGGATTCAGGCTGCATATGCCGTTTGAAAGTGCCTCGGGCAGCATGGGGATCACCATGCCGGGAAAGTAGACACTTGTCCCCCTCTCATAGGCCTCCCTATCAAGGGCCGATCCATCCTTTACATAGTGGCTCACATCTGCTATGGAGACATAGAGCCTGTATCCCCCGCCCTCAAGCCTTTCTATGGATACGGCATCATCGAAGTCCTTTGCCTCCTCTCCATCTATGGTAAAGGTCCTGAGGTCCCTCAGGTCCTTTCTCCTCGAGGCATCCCTCTTCCTCACCCTCTTTGGTACCTTTCTGGCCTCCTCCTTCACCTCCTCCCCGAAAAGCCGGGGCAGGTTGTGCTTCCTTATGATCACCTCTACCCCCACCATCGGATCTTCAAGGTCACCAAGGACCTCTACGATACGACCCGTTGGTGGACGGTGGGGTGCTGGAAACTGGAGTATCCTTGCCACCACAACCTTCCCAAGGGGTACCTTCCCCTTGCCAGGTGGTATGATCACCTCGTAAGGTATCCTCTCGTTCAATGGCACCACAACACCAAGACCATCCTCCTCATCGTAGACACCAACGATCTCCCTGTTCCTCCTCTCAAGGATCCTGATTATACTGCCTTCCCTCCTGCCATCTCTCCTCGTCCTCTCGATCCTCACAACGACCCTGTCCCCATCCATTGCCCCACCCATCCCCTTTGGTCCCACATAGACATCCCTTCCACCTTCATCAGGGATAACAAAGCCATAGCCATCGGGATGCCCCTCGAGCCTTCCCACAAGGAGGTTCATCTTGGACGGAAGACCGTACCTGTTTCCCCTGATCCTTACAAGGGTCCCCTCCTTTACCATCTCCTTTACAAGTCTCTTGAAGGTCTCCCTCTCACCCTTTGGGACGGAAAGGAGCCTTAAAAGCCCCTTAAGGGTAAGGGGGCCTTTGCTGCTTTTCTCCATTCCCTTCAGTATCTCTCTCTTATCCATCTTCCATCCAGGGATTGACAATCCAATCCAGAGTGATGTAACATAATCAAGGGCCGAAGTGGCGGAATTGGTAGACGCGCATGATTCAGGGTCATGTGGGGGAAACCCCGTGGGGGTTCGACTCCCCCCTTCGGCACCAGACAGAAAGGGATTTTAACACCCCTTCATCCTCTTTGCAACTTAGAAACCCTCACCCCTATAAGCCTCACAGGCCTTGTGAGGTCAAACCTCTCCAGAAGGGCTGAGGCAGCCTGCCAGAGATACTCGAAATCCCTTGTGGCCTCTTCAAGGGTCGTACTCCTTGTGGTGGTATAGAAGTTGCTGTATCTCACCTTCACCGTAACGGTCCTTCCCATGTAGCCCTCCTCCTTTAGCCTTTTGACCACGTCAAGGAGCAGGGTCTTAAGGGTGATGAGGAGGACTTCCCTCTCCCTTCTATCCCTCTCAAAGGTCATCTCCCTCCCCATGGACCTTGGCTCCCAGTGGGTTATAACAGGGGTGTTGTCTATCCCGAGGGCATGCATCTTGAGTGCCCTGCCCCTTGCCCTTCCAAAGACACCGGTCAATGTCCGGAGAGGTGCACCTGCCAGGTCTCCTATGGTCCTGATACCAAGGTCTCTCAGCCTCTCCTCCGTCTTCCTTCCAACCCCTACAAGCCTTGCTACTGGAAGGGGGAAGACTTTCCTTTCAAGATCCTCATCCCTTATGATGGTAAGCCCATCTGGTTTCTCCATATCACTGGCTATCTTCGCCAGGAGCTTGTTGGTGGCGATCCCCACAGAGGCTGTGAGTCCGAGTTCCTCCCTTATCCTCTTCTTGATCTTCTTCCCCATCTCTACAGGGTCACCAAGACCCGTGACATCAAGGAAGGCCTCATCAAGCCCCACAGGCTCCACAAGGGGGGTGAAATCCCTGAGTATCTCCATCACCCTCTGGGAGACCTTCTCGTATGTCTCGAAATCAACGGGCAGGAATACGGCATGAGGACACCGCCTGTAGGCCTCCTTAAGGGGCATGGCAGACCTTATGCCGTACCTCCTTGCCTCATAGGAGGCAGCAGATACCACACCCCTTGCCCGGGGGTCCCCTCTTCCGCCAACCACAACGGGTCTTCCCCTGAGCTCTGGATGCCTCTGCTGCTCTATGGAGGCAAAAAAGGCATCCATGTCCACATGGATGATAGCTCTCTTCACCTTATTAATCTTAACAAATCCATTACACTTTAAATAGTTACAAAGAAGTTTCGTCAATAATTTGACAATCCTGGTATTTTACATTATCCTTTTTAAGGAAGACGGAAGGGAAGAAGATCATTTATAGTGCAGTGTGGAGGTATGGGGGATTATGTAGCGTAAGGAGGTGTTCTATGATAAAGGTGGCCATCCTTTGTAAAAACTCCCTTTTCTGCGAGAGTCTTTCCCTTGCCCTTGCCAATGATTCTGAGGTGGAGTTGTTGAACACATCCCTGAGGCCTGTGGATGAGATAGTCAAGTCCTCTCCAGATATAGTGATGGTCGATTCTGACCTCTTCCACGAAGTCCTGCCAAGGCTGAGCGGCAGCGAGGCAAAGGTCCTTGTCCTCGGTGGGGAGAAGATGCTTGGAAACGGTTTCAACCCCTTCCTCTTCGACAATGTCATAGGTGTCCTTGGCTCCACCACATCCGTTGATATGCTGAGAAAGGCCCTGAAGGCGGCAGCAAATGGTGAGGTGTGGATAAACAGAAAGGACATAAAGGGGGTCATATCCTCGATACAGAACTTCTTCAGGAACATCGAAAGGCAGGGCATCTCCAAGAGGGAAAAGGAGATCATAAAGTTTGTAGCAAAGGGCTACACCAATAAAGAGATCGCCGAGGCCCTCCACATAAGCGAGCAGACCGTCAAATGCCACTTGAGCAGGATCTACAAGAAGCTTGGCATAAACAACAGGCTCCACCTTGCCCTCTACTACTTCCACTCTCTGTTACCTATTAATGGTTAAAAAACCATAGAGACCACTTGTGTAAAAATCTATCCTCAAGGTGATTGTTGTTCTGTAAACTTTATGCTATCCTTTTTACAGATTAATACTAAGGGGGTAAACCCATAAGGTTACATCCGAGGGTCAAGACCGACATCCCCGCCCTTGTAATCACCAGATCAGGGGACCTTGAGGCAAGGATCTCAGAGTTGAGCCTTGCAGGTGCCCTTGTCAAGAACCTCCCTTCGCAGCTTTCAGAAGGAGAGAAGGAAACCCTGATAAAGTGCAAGCTCCCCGAGTACGGGGAGATAGAGTGCAGCGGGAGGGTTGTGAGGAAAGGGGGGGACTGGGTTGTTACAGGTTTCCATGACCTTGAAGAGAAGGTAAAGATAAAGATATGGGACTATATCTCCAGAAGGCTCGGAAGCTACAAGAGCTGTCCTTACTGCGGAAAGGAGTACACCCTCCTTCCACCTGTGTGCAATGGATGTGGGTGGAGGCTTACCTTCAGCGAACCCGACTACCTTGAGTACTACGAGAGGATGGCCCTGCTGAGAAGGATCCATTCCATCACAGAGGGGCTCGACACAGAGGCACTCCACAGGTGTATGGACTTTATTGATACGGAGATCCTCAAGATAGGTGCAGAGGAGATCCAGGAGTTTGTCGGCACCTGCGATAAGATGCTGCAGGTATTCTCCAATATAAGAAAGGTGGCCCCCACGGATATACCTGTCCTTATCCTTGGCGAGAGCGGAACGGGCAAGGAACTTACGGCCCTTGCCATCCACGAGAGGAGCAAGAGGGCCGGCAAACCCTTCATACCCATAAACTGCGCTGCCATACCCGAAAACCTTATGGAGTCAGAGCTTTTCGGCCATGAGAGAGGGGCCTTCACAGGGGCCTACGCATCAAAGATGGGCAAGTTTGAGCAGGCCAATGGGGGAACCCTCTTCCTTGATGAGATAGGGGAGCTTCCCCTTTCCCTCCAGGCAAAGCTCTTGAGGTTCCTTGAGGATCAGACGATAGAGCGAATAGGGTCCACAAAGGGCAGGAAGGTGGATGTAAGGATCATTGCGGCAACAAACAGGGATCTAAAGGCTGCTGTGGAGGGAGGAAGGTTCAGGAACGACCTCTACTACAGGCTTGAGGCCTTTGTGATAGAACTTCCACCGGTAAGGGAGAGGGGAGACGACAGCATCATCCTCGCCAAGCATTTCCTGAACAAGTTTTCAAAGGAGGCAGGCCTCTCCAAGACCTTCACCGATGAGGCCATAAGGGCCATAAGGGCCTACCCCTGGCCCGGTAATGTGAGGGAGATCATAAACAAGGTAAGGAGGGCCATAGTCATATCCGAAGGGGAGAAGATAGGGGTGGAGGATCTCGGCCTTACCATGGAAGGGGTAAGGGGGGTCAGGGGGAAAAGGACAGAGATAGAAAGGTGGTATCTCAAAGAGGTCCTGGAAAGGTGCGGCTATAACATCTCAAAGGCTGCAAGGCTCCTCGGTATAAGCCGTCCAACCCTGTACAGCCTGAAGAGGAGATACGGCCTCTAACCCAGGAATCTCCTTATATTTGCCGCCCTCAGGATAAACCTCTCAAGCTCCCTCTCTTCATTGCCGTTGAGAAGGGATATGATGTGGTCTGTTATCTCCTTGTGTTCCACATCGATCTCAAAGTCTATGGATAGCTCCTTGAGTTTTTCCATTGTCCCATCCGGAAGGTACTCACTATCTGGATTGAGATACCTGAGGGCATCCCTGAGGTCCTCCTCGAGGTTCAGGTAACCTTCCTTCAAGGTCCTTATGTCTTCCCTCTTCAGGGCCGTAATACCCAGCACCTCTGGAGGGAGGCCTATAGAGTAAAGGGCCGCTGTAAAGGTTATGGCCCTTGGCAGGGGTATGCCCTTGAGCCTCCTCCAGTATCCAAAAAGCCCTATGTGGAGTTTCCTCTTTCTCCTGCTTGGCACATAAGGGGCGATCCTGTTTATCAGGGGTGCGAGGGCCGCCACTTCTCCCTGATAGACCTCTGAGTATCTCTGGATGATCTCAAGGAGGGCATCCTCTTCCAGGTCCTGCGGGGCAGAGGGCCTGTACTGGTGGAGCCTCTTTATGGCACCTCTCACCTCATCAGGGGGGTTGTCGTATTTAAAGGCAGACTGGACGGTAAAGGTCTGAACACTTGGATATTCCCTTACAACCCTCCCTACCGTTGAGGGCTTCATATTGCCCCTGAAGGGAGGGGAACCAACCCCTATGATGGGGTATATATCCACGCCTATATCCCTTGAGAGTCTCCAGAGCCTGAGGAGGGCTATCTTGTTGAGTATAACGGCACTTATCAGACCATAGTTGAGGGCAGGATCGGATCTTGCAAGGAAGACCCTCTGATACTCAACATCCTTGTCCTCAAGGTAGGCCCTTGTTATGTTATGGGCCTCAAGGAGGTAGCCCATCCCCTCAAAGAGGGGAATCACATTTATTCTCTCCGGCTTGAACTCCCCTATCCACTCGGAGATGGTTATGTCCCCTTCCTTGAAGGGTCTGTGCTGTTTCCCCACCACAAAGTCCCGATAGTACCTGTATATCCGGTCAAGGCATTTGTGGGAGGTGGTCATAGGGAGTATGACCTCGAAGATGGGGGCTATATCCTCCCCGTAAAAGGCCTTCGCTGTGTCAAAGGACCTGGGAATGCTCTCAAGGGTCTCAAGGAGGATCTTGGCCTCGTCCTTTTCCACCGTTGGGTTGGGCACCCTCAGGGTGATGAAGAGGTCCCTTCCAAGTCTCTTCTCCATGAAGAAGGTCTCGTACTTGGTGAGGAGCTTCTTGACCACATAGTCATCCACCTCCTTACCCTCGCAATCCCACATCTGCTCGTCACAGCCAAGGTGGGAGAAGACATAATAGGCCTCCTCGATCTCGTCCTCCCCTCCAAGCTGTGGGTCCTCGGCAAAGAAGGGAGGGTTTACATTGTCCGGATGCTGGGTGCTCATGCACCTTGGTATCTTCATTCCTTTACCCCGTATCCAAGGTAGTTGACCTGCGTGTCACTGGAGAGCCTGAAGGAAAGCCTCAAGGGATCGAAGGTCATGCCCTTTATCTCCCTCACAGAGACACCGTATCTCTTAAGGATCTTCACAAGGGTGCTCGGTCTCACGAACATCTCATACCTGTGGGCCCCTCTGGGTATGATCCTGAGGATCCTCTCGGCAAGGTATATGACCAGTATCTTTGAAAGCCATGTCCTGTTCACGGTGGTAAAGAGGAAGTAGCCGCCTTTTTTTATAAGGGATGTCGCATCCCTCAAAAAGCCCTCAAGATCCTCTACATGCTCAAGGATCTCCGCACACACCACTATGTCATAGGAGGCTCTACCCTCCTTCACAAGGTCTTCAACAGTGGCAAGACGGTAATCTATGGCAAGGCCAGAGGCCTCTGCATGCTCCCTTGCGGCCCTTATGGCGTTCTCTGAAAGGTCTATCCCTGTCACCACTCCGCCACTCTTTGCAAACTCCTCTGAGAGAAGACCCCCACCACACCCTATATCAAGGATGGTCTTCCCCTCAAGAGGACCCACCCTGTCCTTGAAGTATTGAAACCTCAAGGAGTTTATCATGTGAAGGGAGAGGAATCTTCCCCTTGGGTCCCACCACTCTCCATGGTGTGCATCAAAGGGAGAGGTTTCAGAGGCCATAATCCCTCCATCTCCTGTCAACGAGGTCGATGATCTCCTTATCCATCTCTATCTTCTCCCCCCATTCCCTGTTCACCTCTGGAGGATACTTCATGGTCGCATCTATACCCATCTTGGAGCCAAGCTCAGGCAAGGGGGAGGAGAAATCAAGATAGTCCACAGGGGTGTTCTCCACGATCGTTACATCCCTCTTTGGATCGACCCTTGTTGCTATGGCCCATATCACATCACCCCAGTTATGGACATCTATGTCATCATCAACAACGATGATGTACTTCACGTAGAGGAACTGCCTCAACATCCCCCATATCCCCATCATGAGTCTCCTGGCATGCCCTGGATACTGCTTCTTGATGGAGACAACAGCGATCCTGTATGAAATGGCCTCCATGGGTAGGCTGAAGTCCACCACCTCCGGGAAGTGGAGCTTCAGGGTTGGGAGGAAGATCCTGTTAAGGCAGAGTGCAATGATGGCATCTTCCTTCGGGGGACGGCCTGTTATGGTTGTAAGGTAGTAGGGGTCCTTCCTGTGGGTTATGGCCTTTACCTTCATGACAGGGAAGGGTTCTGGTGGGTTGTAGTAACCCGTGTGATCCCCGTATGGACCTTCCATTGCCTGTTCCTTGTGGTCTATCTCCCCCTCGATGACTATCTCCGCATGGGCCGGTGCCATGAGGTCTATGGTCCTGCACCTTACAAGGTCAACAGGCCTCTTTCTCAGTATCCCTGCAAAGGCAAACTCTCCAAGGCTTTCAGGAACAGGGGTTACCGCTGCTATTATGGTGGCAGGGTCACACCCGATGGCCACTGCAACAGGCATGGGCCTTCCCTCGGCCTTCCAGAGCCTCTCATGCCTTGCCCCATCCCTGTGCTTGAGCCACCTCATGATGACCCTGTCCTTCCCTATGGGTTGCATCCTGTATACACCAACATTGAAAGGTCCTCCATCCGGTGCCCTTGTTATCACAAGGGGCCATGTTATGAGGGGGGCCACATCCCCTGGCCAGCACTTTATGATGGGAAGGGCCCCGAGATCCACATCAGGGCCCTCCAGGACCACATCCTGACATGGACCACCCTTCACCACCTTTGGGGAGAGATTGAGGATCTGCTTGAAGGTGGGCAGTTTCCTTATGGCATCGAAGATGCCCTTTGGCGGTTCCGGTCTCTGGAGGTGGGCTATGAGCCTTCCCACTTCAAGGAGTTCCTCCTCCTCAACCCCGAGGCCCCATGCAACCCTCTCCTCTGTCCCGAAAAGGTTGCCAACCACAGGGAGGCTGTGGCCCTTCACCCTCTCAAATACCACAGCAGGACCCCTGGTCTTTACGAGTCTGTCGAGGATCTCGGCTATCTCGAGGCACGGATCCACCTCCACCTTCACCCTTTTCAAGGCGCCCCGCCTTTCGAGGAAGGAAAGGAAGTCTCTGAGGTCTTTAAAGGCCATAGATACCCTTCACCATTCTTTAAAGAAGTTCTATCTTATTCCATTTCCCCCTTCTTTTCAAGTTCAGGAAAGGGCAATCCAGTTGTTGACTCCCCTCAAACCTATCTGGTATATATGGCTATCATGTCCAGTGTTGATCTTATCGTTGGGATCCCCTCTTACAACGAAGCCGACACAATCGGAGGGGTGGTAAGGGCTGTTGATTGTGGTCTTGAAAGGTATTTCCCCCATCTTAAGAGCCTCATCGTAAATGTGGACAACAACAGCCCTGACAACACGAAAGAGGCCTTCCTCTCTATCGAGACAAAGCACAAAAAGGAATACATCTCCACCCCTGAGGGTGTAAAGGGAAAGGGCTACAACCTAAGGAACCTCTTTACCCTTGCCCTTGAGAAAGGGGCAAAGGCTGTTGCAGTTATAGATGGGGACATACAATCGATCACACCCGAATGGGTGAGAGACCTTGCCTCACCCGTACTCAACGATGGTCGTGACTTCGTAACCCCTCTTTACACAAGGCATCAGTTCGACGGGACCCTTACCAACCACATCTGCTACCCTGTTGTCTTTGGCCTCCTCTCAACGGATATAAGACAACCCATAGGAGGGGAGTTCGCCTTCAGTCCTGCCATGATCAAATACTGGCTCTCCCGAGAGTGGAAGGGATCCTTTTACAGATACGGTATAGACATATTCATGACAGTGAGTGCGGTCCTTGGAGGGTTCAAGGTGGGGCAGGTCTATCTGGGCTCCAAGGTCCACAAGGCAAGTGCCCCAAAGCTTGGCCAGATGTTTGAAGAGGTTGTAGACACCCTCTTCACCCTCCTCATGGATCACAAGGATAAATGGATCAACAAGACCGTTGAAGACATAGTGATACCACCATCTTCAGGGGAGAAGAGGCTGGAAGAACCTCAGGAACTATCCATAGATATACGGGATCTCAAGAGGAAGTGCCACGAGTCCTTTGAGGAAAACAAGGAAACCCTGAAGGAACTCCTCGATCCCTACTCCTTTGTGCGCATCCAGGAGATGATCGAGATGGACTACTACGACCTGGACCTCCTCCTCTGGACCCAGCTCTTCTACACCCTCCTTTACACCTATGATCAAGAGGAAGGGGAAAGGAAGCGGATAATCAATGCCCTCAAGCCACTCTACCTTGCAAGAAGCATCTCCTTCGATTATTCCACATGGAAGTACAACATAAGGTTTGTAGAGACAGAGGTAAGGAGGCAGGCCCTCCTATTTTCCACACAGAAGAGCTATCTCTGGGGCCTCTACTGGAAGGGCAACCGTGAAGGCCTTATAAGCAGCAATAAGAGGTTCGGGCAGGTGGCTGTAAGAAAGGGCTATGTCTCAAAAGAGGATGTCCTGAAGGCCCTTGATATCCAGCTTGATGAAAACCTTCACACCGGAAAGCACAGGTTGATAGGGAGGATCCTCCTCGAACAGGGTCTCCTCACCCCAGGAGAGGTGGAAGACATCCTCCGGGACCTGAAGACCTGAAACAAAGCCCCTATGGAATAGAATCTCTCAGGGTAGTTCAACGCCTCGACTTTTCAGTTCATCCACGATCAGGTTTACCTAAAGTTCTTGACGCGGCCAGTCCCAGACACATTTCAATAAGACACAACCTGTCACCCTATTGTTTATGCTTCTGTGCATATGCACACAATTATGTGCACTCTTACAGATCCAGCATAGATCTTAGAGTTCTTTGTGAGTCTCCATTACGATGCACATGTTTATATTCTTGTTCTGGAGGAGGTCGCCGAGTATTCGAGAGATGGGACCCAAAATTCTGTTCGTCCTGGTGAAAGTTTTGATCGATTATTCTTAGGCTTTTCTATCAGTAGTATGGCTCCTCTCTATCTTAGGTATGGCATGTGATTTGCTGTATGTGCCTTTCAGGGCAATGGAAGGGAGGCATTATAGGTTATCCTGGGCCTATCTCTTTGCTATTTTCTTCCTCCTATCTCTTCCTGCAGGGGTATCTGCGGGAATAGAGGTGAGTGTTAGTAGTATTGTTAGATCTGAGGATTATCCTGGGAAATGTGTATACGAAGTGGAAGCTGTCCTTGCAGGATCTCTGGAGTGTCACTACTGGTATCCTAATCCAGCACTGAGGTTAAATGCTTATGGTGGATACGTCATCTGGGAAGAGACTCTGGAGAGGAAGGAGGAGCCTCAGGGGGGTATAGTATATAATGTTTTGCTGAGAAAGAAATTTTTTATAGATATAGGCGATAGGGAAGAAGCAGAGATACGGATTAATGGCCAGGCTTTTTGCTGTACAGCTTTATGTGCTGTGAGTTGTTGTACCAGCTATGATGCTGAGTCTATAATTGTTAATGGATGCAAGAAGGGTTGTAAAGACGCTGATGGTGATGGTTATCCTGCATACGACCCTGTAAGCTGTCCGGAGGGCAATGACTGTAACGATACAGACCCTTCCATAAATCCTGGAGCACAGGAGATATGCGATGGTAAGGACAACAACTGTAGTGGAGAGACGGATGAGACATGTCTCGGTTCCACATGTACAGGCACGGACATGGGTTCAATGGCAGGGTTTGCAACGGGCAATCTCTACCACTCCCATGAGATCATAACCACAGACACGCTATCCTTTACCCTTTCCTACAACAGCCTTGACACCCGTATAGGAGTCCTTGGCAGGGGCTGGACCCATACCTATAATATGGTCCTTCTCAGGCCTTCTGATGGCACCCTTCTTCTCATTGAAGGGGATGGCAGGAGGGTCTACTTCAGAGATGATGGTGCAGGTACCTACCGTCCAGACCCATCCACAGGGGATCACTCCTATATCCTCATAGAAGGTGGGTACTACCAGCTTATCCGCAAGGAAGGTACCGTCTACTACTTTGACCTTACCAGTGGCAGGCTCCTTGAGATCATAGACAGGAACAACAACATAACCTCCCTTGGCTACACAGGTGATAAGCTTACCAGGGTTACAGATCCCTATGGGAGGAGAGTGACCTTTGGTTACGATGAGGAGGGGAGGCTCACAGAGATAACCGATCCTCTGGGCAGGGTTACAAGGCTTCACTATAGTGAAGAGGGCTATCTTATCACCGTAACCGATCCTGGTGGCAACACCTATCGGTACACCTATGATGATAGGGGCAGGCTCATCTCAAAGACAGACCCTTCGGGCAATACCACCTACACCTATGACAGTGAGGGAAGGGTCATCACCTCCACCAATCCATCAGGTACAAAGACCATAGACTATGATCAGGTAAATAACACTGTCACAGTAACAGAAAGGGATGGGAGTATATGGAGGTACACATACGACCCTGCCCTTAATGTAATCACCGAGGTAACAGACCCTCAGGGTAATACAACCACCTATACTTACGATGAGAACAGGAACTTACTTTCAGAGACAGATCCCCTTGGCAACACAACCACCTATACATACGATGAGCAGGGCAACCTCCTCACCGTTACAGATCCTCAGGGAAACACCACCACCTACACCTACAACCAGTATGGACAGATAACCAGTGTAACAGATCCAGAAGGTAACATAACCACATACACCTACGATGAAAGGGGAAACCTTACATCTATAAAAGACCCAACAGGGGCGGTAACAACCTATGAGTATGACGTGAGGGGAAACATCGTAAAGATAACCGATCCCAGAGGCAACACCACCCTCTTTGGATACGATCAATACGGAAACATCACCTCCATAACAGACCCATCTGGTAACACCACCACCTTTGAATACGACCAAGTAGGCAACCTCCTCTCTATCACAGACCCAACAGGAGCAAAAACGACCTTTCAATACAACAACCTCAACCAGCTCATAAAGGTAACGGACCCCAGTGGAAACACCACCACCTACACCTACGATGCAAGGGGAAACAGGACCAGTATAACCGATGCCAATGGAAACACCACCTACTTTGAGTATGACCATGAAGGCAACCTCATAAAAGTAACAGATGCCCTTGGCAATATAACCACCTACACCTATGGAAGTAGCTGTCCATCATGTGGGGGTGGAGGTAGCAGGCTCACATCCATAACAGATGCCAGTGGTAACACCACAACCTATCAATACGACATCCTTGGAAGGCTCGTAAAAGAAACAGACCCACTTGGAAACACCACCACCTACACCTACGATGCAAAAGGAAACCTCATATCAAAAACAGATGCAGAAGGAAACACCATAACCTATAGGTATGACAGTCTTAACAGACTCATCAAAAAGACCTATCCAGATGGCACATCCACAACCTTTACTTATGATGCGAGGGGTAATATAATCACAGCAGGCAACGAGCACATCACCTACACCTTCACCTATGATGCCACTGGCAGGCTGAAGACAGTAACAGACTCCAGGGGCAACACCATAACCTATGAATACGATGCCACAGGAAACAGGATCAAGATGACCACCCCTGAAGGAAGGGTAATAAACTACAGTTATGATGCAGGCAACAGGCTTAGTCAGATAAACTCTGATATGGGGAGCTTTGGTTTCAGTTACGATGCCTCTGGCAGGAGGACATCCCTCACATATCCAAATGGTATAACCACCACATACAACTATGACCAATCAGGAAGGCTTTTAGAGATACTCTCTCAGGTGATTTCATACAGTTACACCTATGACAGGGTAGGGAATAGATTGAGTAAGACTGAAGATGATAAGAGATACGACTATGCCTATGATGCTATCTACAGGCTCTTACAGTCCCTGCCTGTGGAGTTGAAGGGCAAGAAGGAGAAAGAAAAGGAGGGGAAGGCAGAAGTATTCACCTACGACCCGGTTGGCAACAGGCTCACAGGGCCAAGGTCTAAGGATTACTATTTTTACAACCAGGGCAATCAGTTGACAGAGGACAGAGAGTACCTGTATGAGTATGACAGAAACGGAAATCTCATAAGGAAGACAGAGGTTGATGATGACGGAGAGGAGAAGATATGGACTTATAGCTATGATTATGAGAACAGGTTAATCAAGGTAGTCAAAGAGGAAGAAGATGAGATCAGGGTTGTTACATTCAAGTATGATCCATTTGGAAGGAGGATAGAGAAGGAGATTGAAGATATAGAAGATGGAGAAGTTAAAGAAGTTAAGACCCACACCTATGTATATGACAATGAGGATATTATTCTTGAGTATGTAAGCATCTCAGGGCATGAAGAAGGGGAAGGTCACCATGGCCACCAGGGTAGAAGACATAATAAACATCACAAAGACAGGGACTCTCAATATGTTATCAAATACCTACATGGCCCGGGAGTAGATGAGCCATTAGCAATAGAGCAGAAAGGCAGGGTGTATTACTACCATGCCGATGGCCTTGGAAGTATCACTGCCCTGACTGATTATAAAGGCAGAATAGTGCAGAGATACGAATACGATTCCTTTGGTAATATGAAGCACAGAGGACATAAGGTTAAACAGCCCTATACCTTTACAGGAAGGGAATGGGATAAGGAGATTGGCCTCTACTACTACAGGGCAAGGTATTATGATCCAGAGGTGGGGAGATTTATATCCTTTGATCCCATACTCCATCCTGAGAGTGTGAGGAAGGCCTGTTGTGGGGGGTGTGGGACAGTAAATAATATAAGTCCTTCTTTTGCCTCCTTGATGCTGAATCCACAGAGTTTGAATCCTTATGTGTATGTGGGGAATAATCCTATTAATCGAGTCGATCCAGAGGGGTTATTTTGGATTTTAGACTGTGCAAAATGTTTCTATTATATGAGAGAATGTGCTAAACAGGGGTTAAAGTGTAAAGAAGAGAAATGTATCAAAAATAATAACATTATAACTAGTAGAGAGCTCTTTAATGAATGTTTTAGAAATATAGAAGCATGTCAAAGACAATTAGAATATTGCAGTAAATGTGCTTTTGTTCCGAAAGGGAAACCCTCTCCTTTTGTTAAATAAGTAAATGGAAATGAGAAATACATTAGCCATAATATTAGGAATCATGGTTCCTTTTTTATGTATGGCTATAATTGGTTTTATTCTGGTCAATTTTGATATTGAACCTTTCAGTAAATTTGCAAAAGGGGATTTTAGAGAAGATGAACTTATTAAGTTATTCCAAGAAGTAAATATCTTATATCAAATAGCTCTTTTCCCCTTCATATCCATTGTTACAGGGATATTTATTGGATTAATTGCAAAAGATAAAGAGTACTTAGTAGGTTATATTTGTGTGATACCTTTTTCCTTACTCTTTTTTGACTTTTCCATTAGTTATTTTCTTGAGTTAGTGGATATTTATCTCTTTTTGAGTATAGGTGTATATTTGGCAAGAAAATTAAAAAATCAGGTAAGTGTATGATTTATAGAAAGGAAAAAGAGCAAAAACAAAGAGCAGGAGAAAAGGGCAGAGACCTTCACCTACGACCCTGTAGGCAACAGACTCACAGGACCCCTAACGCCTTTACAGGAAGAAAATAGGAGAAGGAGATAGGATTATATAAGATTATAGCGGTAGTTTTAAAGACCTTGATTTCACTGGTGGAGCTGAGGGGATTCGAACCCCTGACCTCTTGAATGCCATTCAAGCGCTCTCCCACTGAGCTACAGCCCCACTGTTAAAACTTTTACCACTCTCTCCTTCCCATTGTCAACCCTTATGTTGAAAAAGGGCTCCTTCCCTGCTATCCTTGGAAAAGGGGGTAGGTCATGGATTTAGAGGAAAGGATAAAGGCCATAGGGAGGAAGCTCCACAGGGCCTCCTTGAGGTCCACCCCTTCACTGTTTGACAGGAGGAGGTGGAAGGGAAAGGTCATGGAGTGGGCCATGAGGGATGAAACCTTCAAGACAAGGCTCTTCCAGTTTGTAGATCTCCTGCCCTCCCTTAAGGAGGATGCAATGGTGGTAAGGCTCCTTAAGGAGTACTTTGCAGATGCCCCCTCCCCCCATCTTTTGAAGATGGGGATAAGGGCGGTTCCCGAACTTCCACCCTTCACAGCCCTCACCGCCCGGCTTGTGAGGGCAAATGTGAGAAGCCTTGCCCGCCAGTTCATAGGTGGAGAGAACGAGAAGGAGGTGGGTGAAACAGTAAGGTCCCTCTGGATGGATGGCTTTGCCTTCTCCATTGACATCCTCGGGGAGACCGTTCTAAGCGAAAAAGAGGCGGACTTCTATACGGACAACTACCTCCGGGCCATCCTCTATCTTTACGAGATCATCAAGGCCTGGCCATCAAGGCCCCTCCTTGAAAGGGACGATAAGGGTCCCATTCCTTCTTTGAGCCTCTCCCTGAAGGTCTCCTCCTTTTACTCCCAGCTCGATCCCATGGACTGGGAAGGATCGATGGAAAGGACAAAGGAAAGGCTCTCCCCCATCTTTGAAAAGGCAAAGGACCTTTACGCTTCCATAACCTTCGATATGGAACACTACCACTACAAGGACCTTACCATCGCCATCTTCAAGGACCTGACAGAAAGGTTCAGGGACGTTGAGGCAGGGATAGCCATCCAGGCCTATCTTAAAGACTCAAGAAAGGACCTCGAAGACCTCATCTCCTGGGCAAAGGACAGGGGCAAGAGGCTGACCATCCGGCTCGTCAAAGGGGCTTACTGGGATTATGAAGTGGCGGTGAACAGGCAGAAGGGCTGGCCGGTACCTGTCTACCTTGAGAAGGAAGAGACGGATCAGAACTATGAGGCCCTCACAAGGGTGCTCCTTGAAAATGTGGAGTATGTCAAGCCTGCCTTTGCCACCCATAACATAAGGAGCATAAGCAATGCCATTGCCATAGGGGAAGAACTTGGCATACCCGAAGGGGCGATGGAGTTCCAGATGCTCTACGGGATGGCAGAGCCCATAAGGGATGCGGTAAAGGACCTCGGGTACAGGGTGAGGGTCTACACACCCATGGGCAGACTCATCCCTGGCATGGCCTACCTGATAAGGAGGCTCCTTGAGAACACATCAAACGAGTCCTTCCTCAGGAGATCCTTTGTTGAAAGGCTTACCTTTGAGGAACTGATGGCAAAGCCCTCACCGAAAGGCAAGGTCATTCCAGAGGAAGGGGATTTCAAGAACGAGCCACCTACCGACTTCTCCAGGGAAGAAAACAGGAGGTCCATGAAGGAGGCACTATCAGGGATAAAGGAAGACTTGGGCAGACGGTACCCCTTATACATAGGCGGAAGGCAGATAGAAAGGGAAGAAGGTATCACCTCCAGAAACCCTGCAAGACCTGAAGAAGTGGTCGGGATCGTTTCAAAGGCCTCAAGGAAGGATGCGGAACGGGCTGTAAAGGAGGCAAAGGCGGCCTTAAAGGACTGGAAGGAAACGCCTCCGGAAGAAAGGGCCTCTTACCTCTTCAAGGTGGCCCAGTTGATGAGGGAAAGAAGGTTCTATCTCATGGCCCTCATGGTCCATGAAGTGGGGAAGAACTGGAAGGAGGCAGACGGAGATGTGGCAGAGGCCATAGACTACCTCGAGTACTACGGAAGGGAGATGGTAAGGCTTTCAAAGGAAGAAAAGGTAAAGAGCCTTCCTGGAGAAAGGAACAGGTATATCTACGAACCCAGGGGGATAGGGGTCGTCATATCTCCCTGGAATTTCCCCCTTGCCATACCTACAGGGATGGTATCTGCCGGCCTTGTGACTGGAAATTGCATCCTCTTCAAACCCTCGAGCCTTTCACCTGTAATAGGGTGGTGGCTTGTAGAACTGTTCAGGCTTTCAGGTATCCCCGATGGGGTGTTGAACTTTGTCCCTGGTGGAGGAGAGGAGGTTGGAGACTTCCTTGTTGAACACCCTGAGGTGGATTTCATCGCCTTTACAGGATCAAAGGAGGTGGGCCTCAGGATAGTGGAGGCTGCTGGAAGGGTGAGGCCCGGACAGAAGGGGATAAAGAGGGTCATTGCTGAGATGGGTGGGAAGAATGCGATCATCATCGACGAGACCGCTGATATAGATGAGGCCGTAAAGGGGGTCCTTGAATCTGCCCTGGGTTATCAGGGACAGAAGTGTTCAGCCTGCTCGAGGGTGATACTGGTAGGCAAGGTTGAAGGCTTTCTTGAAAGGTTAAAGGATGCCATGGAGAGTATAGGTATAGGTCCCCCTGAAGAGCCGGGAAACCTCATGGGCCCCCTAATAGATGAAAAGGCTGTGGAGAGGGTAAGGGGTTATGTAGAGAGGGGTATGAAGGAAGGAAAGCCCCTCCTTTTGAGGGAGGTCAGAGGGGATGGATATTACATGGGACCATCCATCTTCGTGGATATAGACCCATCCTCACCCCTTGCACAGGAGGAGATATTCGGCCCCCTCCTTGTCATCCTGAAGGCAAAGGATATGGATGAGGCCCTTGAGATTGCCAACTCCACATCCTATGCCCTTACAGGGGGCCTCTATTCAAGGAGCCCAAGGAATATTGAGAAGGTGAAGAAGGAGTTTCTGGTAGGAAACCTCTACATCAACCGCAAGATAACCGGGGCAATCGTCGGGAGACAGCCCTTTGGTGGCTTTGCCATGTCAGGGGTCGGTTCAAAGGCAGGGGGGCCTGACTACCTCATCCAGTTCATGAACCCGAGGAGCATATCGGAAAACATGATGAGGAGGGGATTTGTGCCGATGGGGTGAACTCTTCGGCCTTGACATAAAAAAGTCAAAACCCTTATCCTATCCTTATCTATGGGTGGCAGAAAGGTGAGACAGCACTATTTTGTGGCCAGAGAACTCCAGGCCTCCATAGCTGTTCTGGTAATCATAGCCCTCCTTGGTGGCACCTTTCTCCTCTACCTCTCAAAGGAACTTAACGCTATCCTCGGTGTAAGGACCCCTTTCCTCACCATCTTCCTCATGGTGGGTTACACAGCGATCGTGGCCTTTTCTGCCCTCTTCTTCACCCATCGCCTCGTTGGTCCCTTCAAGCGGCTGGAATACGAGATGAAGATGATCGCAAAGGGGGATCTCTCCAGAAGGCTCAGTATAAGGAGGAACGACGACTGGCATGTGAGGAGCTTTGTCTCCAATCTAAACAAGCTCCTTGACAGGTTCGAAGAGATGTCCATCGAATACAACAGGCTGAACAGCCTCCTTTCTGAAAGGCTTGCCGAGTTGAGGACAAGGCTCATGAAGGGAGAATCCCCGGAAGAGATGCTTGAACTCATCGAGTCCATCAACGAAGAGATACATCGCCTCAGAGAAAAGTGGTAAAGATCAGGCCAACAAAGGGATGGAAGTGGATCCCCATCCCTCTCTTCATCCTCATCCTCTTCCTCCTTTCCAGATCGGGACCCCCAGGACGAGGTGTGGAAGTGGTCGATGGAGACACCATAGTGGTCCACGGGGAAAGGATCAGGTACATAGGGATCGATACCCCTGAGTGGGACGAACCATTCTTTGAGGAGGCAAAGAAGAGGAATGAGGAACTCCTTTCAGGAAAGCAGATCCGCATCGAGCCGTGCAGGGAGGAAAGGTATGATAAATACGGCAGGCTCCTTGCCTGGGTCTATGCCAATGGCACCCTTGTAAACACCCAGCTCCTCAAGGAGGGCCTTGCCAGAGCCCTCATCATCCCCCCCTGCGGGAAGGAAAAGGAAAGGCTCCTCCTTGATCTGGAAAGGGAGGCCCGGAGAAAGGGGCTCGGGATATGGTCCATCGGGAAGAAGGCCATCCCACCCACAGAGGCAGGAAGATACATAGGAGAATACAAGGCGGTAAGGGGAAAGGTGCTGTCCACTTACAGAAGTGAAAAGGTGGTCTTCCTCAACTTCGGCAAGGATTACAGAAGGGACTTTACAGTGGTGATATTCTCAAGGGATCTTGGAAGGTTTGAAAGGAGAGGCATATCCCCTGAAACCTACTACCGTGGAAAAGAGGTCATTGTAACTGGAAGGATAGAGGAGTACAATGGACCTGAAATAGTGGTGAAGGACCCTTCCCAGATATGGATTGTCGAGTAGCCATGGTGGACAGGGTATTAAAGGGTGGGAAGGTAGTAAACCTCTTCACAGGTAAGATCCAGGAACTCGATGTTGCCATAGATAAGGGAACCATAGCAGGGTGGAACGG
Source organism: Deltaproteobacteria bacterium (assembly GCA_015492305.1). GTDB lineage: Bacteria > Desulfobacterota > GWC2-55-46 > S146-80 > S146-80 > S146-80. The sequence continues at coordinate 18,482 of WGFJ01000023.1, read as the reverse complement.
CTACAAGGGCAAAGAGGTCATCCATGTAAAGGGCCTCTACCTGCTTCCCGGCTTCATAGATGCCCACCTCCACATAGAGAGCACCCTCATGACCCCTCCTGAGTTTGCAAGGGCCGTTGTGCCCAGGGGTACCACAACGGTTATAGCCGATCCCCATGAGATAGCGAATGTAATGGGTGTGAAAGGCATAAGGTACATGATAAAATCTTCAAGGGATATTCCGCTTAACCTCTACATCATGCTACCCTCGTGCGTCCCATCAAGCCCACTTGAGACAGCAGGTGCAAGGATCGAGGCAGAGGATCTTGAGGAACTGCTCTCCGAGGAAAGGGTTATCGGCCTTGGAGAGGTCATGGATGTGGCAGGGGTGCTGGGTGGGAGGAAGGATCTACTAAAGAAGCTATCCCTTTTCCAGGGCCGGCCTGTGGATGGTCATGCACCTTCCCTGAGGGGAAAGGACCTCGATCGATACATATCCCGTGGCATCTACACGGATCATGAGACCACCTCAGAGGAAGAAGGCCTTGAAAAACTGGAGAAAGGGGTCTTTCTGCTTATAAGAGAAGGTACAACGGAAAAGGACCTCAAGACCCTTATCCCCCTCATAAAGAGGGAAACAGAAAGGAGGCTTGCCTTTGTAAGCGATGACAGGTCCCCTTCAGACCTTGTTGAAGAGGGCCACATGGATGGGATCCTGAGGAAGGCCATTGATGAAGGTGTAGACCCCCTTGTTGCCCTGAGGATGGTAACCCTCAATCCTGCTGAGTTCTATCGTCTCAAGGGGATCGGTGCCATAGCCCCTGGATACAGGGCCGATATAGTGGTTCTGCCAGACCTGAAGAGGTTCAAACCCATCATGGTCATAAAGGATGGTGAGGTGGTGGCAAGGGATGGAGTGCCCCTGTGGGAAAGAAAGGGGTATCCCTGTCCATGGGAGGGGATGAAGATAGAGATAAAAAACATAGATGTTATGGCAGAAGGGGAGCTTTTAAGGGCCATAGAGGTGATCCCTGATTCCATCCTCACCAGGGAAAGGATTGTGAGGGCAAAGATCCAGGATGGGAAGGCTATTTCTGACCCGGACAGGGATCTCCTCAAGGCTGTGGTATTTGAAAGGCACAGGGCAACAGGTAATAGAGGAATAGGGTTCGTTATGGGCTTTGGCCTTAGGAAGGGGGCCATTGCCTCCTCCATTGCCCACGATGCCCACAACCTTGTTGTAGTGGGGGTGGATGACAGGGATATACTCTTGGCAGCAAAGAAGATTACAGATATGAAGGGAGGGCTTACAGTGGTGGCAGAGGGAAGGACCCTTGCATCCCTTCCCCTGCCGGTTGCCGGCCTTATGTCCTACGAGCCGGTAGAAACCCTGTCTGCCATGCACAAAGGACTGATAGATACCACAAGGCACCTTGGGTGTAAGCTACCAGACCCCTTTATGAGCCTCTCCTTCCTGTCACTACCGGTGGTGCCCAAACTGCGGATCACCGACAAAGGACTCGTAGATGGGGAAGAAGGGCAGATCGTCCCCCTCTTTGTGAAAGAAGGCCTGTAACTGACTCACTCAGAAGCTCTCCCTGATCCTCCTACCATTAAGGGGCTGGACAGGCCTCGCATTCATCCTGTAGAAACCTTCAAACCTTTCCACTTGATCCTTCGAAACCTCTACAGGCCTTTTCAGGACAATCCACTTCACACCCTCTGTGCAGGGCGGAGTGGTCAGAGAACCACTAAAGAAGTAGTACCCCTTCTCGTTGGGTAGTAAGCTGGAGATATCTATCCTCACATCTCTGTAATGCTTCTTATGTCCGATCTCCTCGGGGATATACTGCCAGAGTCTTTGGATCAGGGGATGCCTCTTGCCTTCTTTGAGAAAGATGGCTACCACAAGGAGTTCTCCCCCATCGCCTTTGTGCACCAGATGGGCTTCCATGTCAAAGTGTTTGCCATTGACCGTATTCTCACTTGGCCTGTGAAAATGGAACTGCAGGAGGTCGTATCTCCTCCCGTTGTAAATGATGTAGCTACCCTGTGTGTAATTGACCTTAATGGTGTGTCCATTGTTTATGATCGAAAGGGAGGTGGATTTATAATAAAACTCTATCTCTGGCAACCTCTCCTTCACAGGATTTACTATGTTCACAGGTGACTGGCTCTTCCCCTCTTTACACAGCCTGAACTCCTTTGACAGGTCCCCCCAGTGTGCAGGTCCTGTCGAACCCTCATAACCCCATTGAGCTCCCTTGCCCCCTCCAAAGGCCTGAGGGGAAGAAAGGAAAAGGATAAAGACCATCAGACCCAAAACCCTTCTCATAGTTCCTCCTTTCTCTCAAATCTTTCAGGGGTCACCTTTTACTACACAAAAATCCTTCCTGTCAAGGTTGTCAAGGCAAGATCCTTTCATTCCATGTCTGGGAGGATGGCTAGAGGGAGGGCCTTAATCCCCTCCCTCTCCCAAAACTTTGACATAATCTATGCAGATGATATGATAAATACACCAATGTATTTAAGGAGAAAGACATGGCCTACAACACAAAGACCGTTTGCAGGATAACAGGTCTTACGAGAAGACAGGTTGATTACTGGGACAGGATCGGCTTCATAAAGCCTGAGGTCCAGGAAGCCTCTGGATATGGAAGTGTAAGGCTTTACTCCTTCAGGGACCTTGTTCAACTGAAAGTGGCAAAGGTGTTGCTTGATAAGGGGTTGAGCCTTCAGAAGATAAGGAAGGCCATAGATTATCTCAAAGAGAAGTTTCCAGAAGTTGAGAAACCCCTTGCAGAACTCAGGCTTATAACAGACGGTGAGAGTATCTTTGTCCTTACAGAAGATAAAAAGACCATCCTTGATGCCCTTTCTAAAGGACAACTGGTCATGAGTATTGCCATCGGAAGGATCGTTGAAGAACTCAAAGGGGATATCGAAACGGTGGGCAGAGAAAGAAAATACAGGGTAAAGGTCAGGGGCAGGTCATATGAAGTCATACTCCATCCAGACCTTGAGGACGGAGGATACTGGGTTGAATGTCCCGAGCTTCCCGGGTGTGCCTCCCAGGGAGACACGGTAGAAGAGGCCCTCAGGATGATACGGGATGCCATAGAGGGGCATCTTGAGATTGTGGAGGAAGAGAAGACAAAAGCCCCGGCTGTATGAAAGGCCTCCACAATCTCAAACCCGAGAAGGTTATAAAGGCCTTTGAGAGAGCAGGATGAAAGAAGGGGAAGCCATGTAAAGCTCACAAAGGAGGGAAACCCTAATATTCTTTCCATCCCTGTCCATAAGGGAAAAACCCATCAAGAAGGGGTTGCTCCTTAACCAGATAAAAAAGGCAGGACTGAGTGTGGAAGAGTTTCTGGAATACTATCATGAGTGAGTTGGATCTGGTTGATATGACGGTGGACTTTTGCTAAATTTGATATGGGCAGGCCTTTCGAAGGAAGGTGATTGTAAATCTCATCTCTTTGCCTTCCGGCCTGCCCACGTGGAATGGAAACGCTTCCGTCTCCGTTTCTGTTTCCTCTATCTTTAGGAATTGAAACCCTCCACAAAGACCTGATCTGGAAGGGACTGAAACCTTCTCTCACCTCCCTTTTTCTTTACATCCACGGGAATTGAAACCCCCTTCTTCTGTTTGCATAATTTGGCCTAAAAGAGGTGGTAAATGGGGTGCCGTTAAGGCAGGATATAAGAGAGGTGTAAAGCGAAGCCGGTGAGGGGATTTGAACCCCTGACCTGCTGATTACGAATCATTCCAGGGTTACCTCTCTTCTTTTCATCCTCTTCCTAACCTGTTGTTTTTACTCAGGAAAACCTCCTCCCTTCCCCTTCTCCCTTTCAGGGTTTTCAGGAGGTTTTTAGGATCCCTACTTCACAATTACTTCACAATGAGGGGGTGACGACAGTGAAGAGGAGGATAACGATCACAGAGGGACAGCCCGGGGTGTGGGGTTACCTAAGGATCTACCTCATGGAAAGCGACGGGAAGGTATGGAGGATAGACAAACATCTCAAGACAGGGGAAATAAAGGGAATAAAAGAACTCCGGGAAAATCCTTTCCCTCCCATAGTCTGGGAGAAGAAGTAGGGGAGTGATCCCTCTATCTACTGTATCATGATTGCCATGGAGAAAGGAGGCCAAGATGGTAATGAAAAAGATAGCACCGGTTAGGGTTAAGAAAGATGAGGACACAGTCACATGTCCGGTGTGTGGGGAAACGATGAAGATCAAGGAGGAAAAGATTCCAGATCCCTGCCCACACCTCGACGATGATGTTTACATCACCGGTCCTGACATGGAAGGGGAGTATACTGTATGGTTTAACTCCGCCATCTGGGAGGATGACTAAAACCAGAGGGAGGGCTTAACCCCTCCCTCTCCAAAAACTTGACACAATTTAATCTGGAATCCTTACAAATTTAAACCTCCTCTGGGCAGAGGTGTAACAATATCCTTTCACTGCATCGGAGTTCCCGATATATTGACAGTGATGCCCGAACATGGTATAAATGCTGTAAAATTACAGAAAACCGATTCTCCATCGGTCTCTCTACAGGAGAGAAAGAGGGGAGAAGAGGCTGAAAAGGCTTCTTCTCCCTTTTTTGTTTGGCCCAAAATAGAAACGCAGGGCTGGGACCCTGCGTTAAAGAGGATACAATGTCTAACACACATATACTATCTTTCAGCCGTGAATGTCAATCAAATTTAGACTCCCGACACCTTGAAGACCTCAAAAGATCGGGCCTCTCTGAGGAAACCATAAAGGAGGCAGGGATCTACTCCGTCCGTCCCCAGGATATTCCCAGAAAGTTAGGATGGAACCCTAAAGGTGTTGCTTCCCTCCTTGCTTTTCCATATCCTGGCATGGATGGATTTGAAAGGTATAAGCCATTCTATAAAGATGGGTATCCTGACAAACCCAAATACCTACAGCCCAAAGATACTCCTCCTCACCTATACATACCTCACAGGAGCCGAGGCCTTTTAAAGGATACCTCCACCCCTCTTTATATCACCGAGGGCGAAAAGAAAACCCTCAAGGCCATTCAGGAGGGCCTTCCCTGCATAGGTATAGGGGGGCTATGGAACTGGAAGAAGGAGGGAGAGGAGGAACTCATCCCCGATTTCGATCTCATTGAGCTTAAAGAAAGGAAGGTCATCATCATCCCTGATAACGACTGGAAGAATGGAGGAGGTTACAGGAAAAACCTTGTGCAGGCTGTTACACGGTTAGGGCAGAAACTAAGGGAGAGGGGAGCCATAGTAACCATCAAGGAGCTTCCTCAGGGTCCTCTCAAAGGCCTTGATGATTACCTCTGCCACCATTCCATAGATAAGTTTATGGCATTGAAGGAGATCCCTCTTGATGACCTTCTGTCTCAACCTCTTCCCTCCTTTGAAGAAGAAAAGGATCAATGGCCCACTATAAGGGAAGAGGCCTTCTATGGGATTGCTGGAAGGTTTGTTAAGACTGTAGAACCCCATACAGAGGCCCACCCTGTGGGTCTTCTCCTCCAGTTTCTGGCAGGTGCAGGGTGCCTCCTTGGCAGACATGGCTTTTACAGGGTTGAGGCCGACCGTCATTATCCAAACCTTTATCTCCTTCTGGTGGGAGAAACTTCTAAAGGCAGGAAGGGGTCTTCCTGGGGTTGGGTGAAAAAGATCCTCTATGAGGTAGATTCTTGCCTTAAAACAGAAGAGGGACTCTCCTCAGGGGAGGGGCTGATATGGCATGTTAGAGACCCAATAATCAAAAAAACAAAGGAAGGAGAAGAGGTTGAAGATGAGGGGATAAAAGATAAAAGGCTGTGCATTGTGGAAAGTGAGTTTGCCTCTGTGCTGAAGGTCCTCTCCAGGGAAGGAAACACCCTCTCACCCATCATCAGAAGGGCATGGGATAGTGGGGATCTGGCCACACTAACAAAACACAGTAAAACCAAAGCCACAGGGGCCCATCTCTCCATCGTTGGCCATATAACCATGGAGGAACTCAAAAGGCATCTTCAGGAGACAGAGATGGCCAACGGATTTGCCAACCGCTTCCTCTTTGCCCTGGTAAAGAGATCAAAATGCCTTCCCTTTGGAGGAGGGAAGCCTGATATGGGGCCCATCATTGAGGGGCTGAAGGAAACCTTAAGATGGATCAGGGAAAGGGAAGAATTCAGGGTTGAGATGGATGAGGAGGCTAAAAAGATATGGAAAGAGGTCTACCCTGTTCTTTCTGAAGGCAAACCAGGGCTGGTTGGAGCCCTTATTAACAGGGCAGAGGCTCAAGTTGTAAGGCTTGCCACCCTCTTTGCCCTTCTGGATAGGTCCGATACTATCAGGGCAGAACACCTCCTGGCCTCCCTGGCTATCTGGGATTATGTAGAGGCCTCGGTTAGATATATATGGAGGGATACCACAGGAGACAGGATAGCAAACACAATCCTCAGGGCCCTAAAGGAAAGACCCGAGGGTATGACACAGACGGAAATCTACAAGTTTTTTAAACATCATGTTCCTTCTGAGAAAATAACTGACACTCTATCCTCTCTGGAGAGGATGGGAAAGATAAAAAAGAAAAAGACAGAAACCAAGGGCAGACCCATTACGAGGTGGTATAGACGGTGATGGCATACACAAAAGCACAAAAAGCACAAAAAGGCCTGTGGCAAGAATTTGCAGCCTATTAGCAAATATCCCTCAAATCCTTGTGGGAAGACTTTTTGTGCATAATGTCCTTTTTGTGCAAGACATACAAGGAGGTGATCACAGGTGGGATATCTTGATATTGCCCTGAGAGTCTTGGAAGAGGAAGAGAAGAAGGCTTCGAAGGAATCCTATCCTTCTGAACCCCTCCTCAAATCCCTCTACCTTGAAGCCTTTGAAAGGATGGGATGGATCTGTGGGATGGGAAGGTATGAACCCCTTGCAAAGGCAGAAGATGAACTAAACAGGGTATGGCAGGACTGCCTTGAAGGGAAGGCAACCATGGAGGACTTCAAAGCCACCCTCTCAAGATGGGTGAAAGAGGCAAGGAAGGCATACGGGCTTTGCAGAATGAAGGCAGAGGAGCTTAAAAGGGAGGGAAGGGTTATAGAGGTCAGAAGCGGAGGAGGTAGGGTTATTTATATAGCACCCTCCAGGAGGACAATGGAAAATCTGAGAAAGGATGGAGAGCTCTGGTTTACTGTGGATGAGGTGAAAAGGTTTAAAGGCCTTAGCCCTCAAGAGAGGGAGAAAATCCTTGAGGTGAAAGAGATCTTCTCAGGATGGATTCTACGGGTCTGTTAGGGTTTTAGGATGAGGGAGTGTGTTGAATTTTGCAGAAGGCTATCCATCCATGACCTTGGGATAAGGAGGGAGATTCCTCCCTTCCTCGTGGTCAGATACGAAATCATGGGAAGGGTTGTGGCAGACCTCATCCCCTTGACCACCCTGCCCTGCAATTATGGAGGTGAGAGGCCTTACTTTATCTGCCCTTCCTGTGGCAGGAGGAGGGAGTATCTATACCTTCCTCCCTTCTCAGAGAGACTTCTCTGCCGGGACTGCCACGGTCTGTCCTACATCCTTATCCAGGTAAGGAGGACGAGGCATGAACCCCTCTTCAGGGCTATCATGTTAGAAAGGAGGTTTTTGCAGTATCTTGATAACATGGAGAGAGGGAAAAGGCCATATCACCTGGAGAGGATGAGGGAAAGCATTGAGAGGAGGTTTGCAAGGCTCTATGGGCAGGTCAGGTAAAAGACAGGGCGGGGTCTCAAGGAGGCTTGTGAAATTCCTGAGGAAGATAGCGAAGGAAATGAAGGAAAGTTCTCTCAAAGATCTTATGGCTTTAAGGGAAAGGTGCAAAGAGGAAGACATAGAGATCCGGGTCCTTCTCGATGACCTTATAGACCTCCTGGAAAGGTCTGGCAAGGGGAAAAGGAGGGAATAGATGGTTGGGAAATGGACATGGCTTAACTGCAGAAAACCTCTTCATCCTGAGGCTCTTAGAAGGATACAGAACGAACCTGTCATTATCGACGAGATCCTCTTTGGGTGGAAGTCGATTGTCAACTACCTCGGGACATCAGTCAAGGTGGCAAGAGACTGCTGGAAGAGGTGTGGCCTGCCTGTGATCCATATAGATGAATCCTGGATGAGGAGGAAGGCCATTATAATTTCCTTTAAGGCAAGAATAGATCTCTGGGTGGAGGAGATGGAAAAGAACCTCTTTGGAAGGACTCTGGAAGAGGAAATATCGATTGTCAAGAAGGAATGGATAAAGAAAAACAGGGAACTGGTGAGGCTGTTCAATGAAGATCCTGATGCCTTTTTCAATGAGTGGGTAAGGAATGGCAAGGAACTGGTGAGGTGGTCCGATAAAGACCGCAAGGCCTTTTTCAAAGGAGAATCTACATGGCTCTACGGTTGGGAGGGGATATGTAAGTATCTTCAGGTATCCCCCTCCACTGCCAGAAAACTCAAAGAGCATGGGATGCCTGTGTTTGTGAGAAAGGACAGAAGAAGGCATCGTGTGGGAGCAGACCTGTTTGAGATCCAGGATTGGCTAACTTTGATTCTCTACAGGAAGCTTGACAAAATGATTGAAGGGTATGGAAAAGAAGCACCTTAAAGAGATCTTTACAGGGATCTTAAGAAAGGAGGAGATACCCCTGACAAAACCCCTCTTCTCTCCCCAATCTCCCATAAGGCCCTTGCAGGGGCACTGGCCGGAGATCCATTTCAGGGCCAATACCTTAAGACCGGAGATTTGCTCTAAGACAGGGAGATTAAGCATAGATGCATCGGATTTGCCCGGATGCGTTTTGAACATCGGTTTGCCATCTGTTTGTTATCGGGTTGTCATTGATGGAGGGAGAAGATGGAACTAAAAAACATGCTTGAAGACCTTCTTAAGGAGGCCCTCTCCCCTCTCTTCAAAGAACAGGAGGAAGGCATAATCAAAAGGCTTCTCAGGGAGTTTAAAACAGCAGAAGAGGATAAGATCTTTGGTGTCAAGGACCTTGCCTCCTACCTTGGTGTCCCTCAATCCTGGGTATACGAGCACAAGCACGAGCTACCCCATTTCAGGGCAGGGAATCGGATAAAATTCAAAAAGAAAGACATAGACCGATGGATCGAAGAGAGGAAGATTCAGCCTATAAGGAGGAAGTGACCTGCTGATTTGTAGTCAATCTTCCTACCCATAACATGCTGAAAACAAAGGGCTTTTCTGTGGGTGTGAACCAGATTGTGAACCTTAGCCTTCACATTCCTCTTGACAGTCTATCCAGTATTTGCTAAATATGCAGTATATTCTGTATAAAGGAGGTGATGTTATGGCCGTGTTGAGCATTAAGAACTTCCCCGATGATGTCTACAGGGCCCTTAAGATAAGGGCTGTGAAGGAGGGGAAGACCTTGAGGGAGCTTGTGATTGAGATCCTTGCAGAGGCGGTTAAGGAGGAGGTCTAACATGGCAAAACATAAAGGGATCTATAAGAGAGGGAGGATCTACTGGATCTGCTATGCAGGTCCTGATGGTAGGGTAAGGCGTGAATCATCCGGGTCCACATCCCTGAAAGAGGCCCAGGCCCTCCTCATCCAGAGGAAAAAGGAAGTGATGGAGGGCAAAGACCCTGCCCTGGTCAAAAGGATAGGCAATCATACATTCAGTGAGCTTGCAGAACACTATCTTAAGTGGTGTGAAAGGCAGAGGTCTTATAGAAGCAAGAGAGGTTTTGTCCTCCATCTCCTCCATGCCTTTGGCAACCTTCCCTTAAGGGGTTTTACGGTAAGGCTTGTGGAGGAGTGGCAGACAGAAAAACTCAAGACCTGCAAACCTGCAACGGTAAACAGGCATCTTGCCACCTTAAAACACATGCTGAGAAAGGCCGTTGAGTGGGAGATGGTAGAGGAAGAGGTCCTTAAGAGGGTAAGGAAGGTAAAACTCATCCCAGAACACAATAGAAGGCTCAGATACCTGACCCGGGAGGAATGTCAGAAACTCATAGATGCCTGTGATCCCCACCTGAGGCCCATAGTCATCACTGCCCTCAATACAGGCATGAGGAAGGGAGAGATCCTCTCCCTTAGATGGGATCAGGTGGATCTCAAGCATGGGTTTATCCTGCTTGAGAGGACAAAGAATGGAGAGAGGAGGGAGATACCGATAAACCAGACCCTAAAGGAAGTCTTCCACAGCATACCAAGAAGGATAGAAAGAGGTAGAGAAAATCCCTATGTCTTCATAAACCCTGAAACTGGAAAGCCATACGGGGATGTAAAGAAGTCCTTCCAATCAGCATTGAGAAGGGCAGGGATAAAGGACTTCAGATTCCATGACCTGAGGCACACCTTTGCCTCTCACCTTGTCATGGCAGGAATAGACCTTACAACAGTAAAGGAACTCCTTGGCCACAAATCCCTCACCATGACCCTCCGGTATGCCCACCTTGCACCTTCCCACAAAAGAAATGCCGTTAATGAACTGGAAAGGATCCTGACCGGAAAGTCTACTTCACAATTACTTCACAATCAGGGATGAAAAGGAAATGAGCAAAACCTGTAAGTCCTTGATTTTCCTTGAAGCCGGTGAGGGGATTCGAACCCCTGACCTGCTGATTACGAATCAGCTGCTCTACCGCTGAGCTACACCGGCGTATGGACTTGCATCACAGCAAATTTGCTGCTATTATCTTAAAGATATACCGATCTATTGTCAAGCCAAAGGGATGGAGGGACAATGGGGGAGAATATACTTATCGTTGATGACGATCAGGTCTGCAGGGAATACCTTGCCAGCTTCCTTGGATCCTGTGGTTACAGGGTATGGCAGACCAAGAGTGGAGAAGAGGCAATAAAATCGGTAAGAAGGGTCCGTCCAGATGCCATACTCCTTGACCTGGTGATGCCCACCCTGGATGGTCTTGAGGTTGTAAGGATCCTCAGGAGCATGGATGAACTGAAAGGGGTCCCGATAATAGCCATATCCTCAAAGGATGATAAAAGGACCGTGGCCAAGGCCCTCAACCTCGGGGCGGATGACTTTGTTGCCAAACCCATCGATGAGATGGAACTGACGGCAAGGCTACGTTCCCAGCTCAGGGCAAGGAAGATGTTTCTGGAACTGGAGGAGGACAGGAGAAACCTTGCCATCACACTGGAGATCACCCGGTCCCTTTCGGCCACCCTGAACACAAACGAGATCCTCGACACCATTGTAAAGAGGGTTGCAGAGATCACCAGTGCAGAGAGGTCTTCCATCATACTCATCGATAAGGTAAAGGACATGGGATACATAATGGCCTCCCATGACAATCCAGATATAAAGGGCCTTGCCATAGACCTGAAAAGGTACCCGGAGATCAAAAGGGTCCTTGAGACAAAGGAGGCGCTTGTAATAGACGACCTCTCCGACCATCCCCTGATGAAGGAGGTAAAGGAGCTTATAAAGGACCTCCACGGGGTAAGCGTCCTTGTAGTGCCTATCTTCTGGGAGGAAGAGGTCCTTGGAACCCTCTTCCTGAGGGTGAGGAGACGGGCAAGGAGCTTCACAAAACAGGAGATAAACTTCTGCCAGGTGGTGGCGAATGCCTCATTCTACGCCCTGAGGAACGCCTACCTTTACAAGATGGTGGAAGAGGAAAAGAGGCGGCTTGAGATCCTGGCCATTACCGACCAGCTCACAGACACCTTCAACCACAGCTACTTCTACGTGAGACTCGATGAGGAGTTCGGAAGGGCCGAGAGATACGGCCTCAACCTTTCCTGTCTCATGATGGACATAGACAACTTCAAAAGCATAAACGATACCTATGGCCACCTTACAGGGGACAAGGTGCTGAAGGAAATGGCCCTTGCCGTAAAGAAGGCCATAAGGAAGACGGATGTCTTTGCCCGTTACGGCGGTGAAGAGTTCGTTATCCTCATGCCCCACACAGACCTCCAGGGGGCCGTGAGGGAGGCGGAGAGGATACGGCAGGTAATTGAGGACCTCTCCTTTGATGATCTACCCCCTGGCAAAGGGGTCACGGTAAGTATAGGGGTGGCCTCATACCCGGACAAGACGGTGAGGAATTCCCACGACCTCATCACAAATGCCGACAAGGCCCTTTACGCTGCCAAGAACAAGGGGAAGAACACGGTCGTCGTCTTCCACTCTAAAGGGTTGACCTCGATATCTTGATGGCACACAGGCTTCCACACATGGTGCAGACCTCGGCATCGGAGGGAAGGCTCCTTTCCCTTATCTTCCTCGACCTCTCAGGATCTATGGAAAGCCTTATCTGAGCATCCCAGTCAAGGGCCTTCCTTGCCCTTGCCATGGCAAGATCCCTCTCCATGGCACCCTTTATCCCTTTGGCTATGTCAGCCACATGGGCTGCTATCTTCGAGGCAATGACACCCTCCCTCACATCCTCTACCCCTGGAAGTCCGAGGTGCTCTGTAGGGGTAACATAGCACAGGAAGTCCGCCCCATAGGCACCTGCAAGGGCCCCTCCTATGGCGGCTGTTATGTGGTCGTATCCCGGTGCAATGTCGGTCACAAGGGGACCGAGGACATAGAAGGGAGCACCGTTGCATAGGTCCTTCTGAAGCCTTATGTTCCTCTCTATGTGGGTTATGGGAAGATGACCGGGCCCCTCCACAATGACCTGAACCCCTTCCTCAAGGGCCTTCTTTGCCAGTTCACCGAGGGTGATGAGCTCTTCTATCTGGCACCTGTCAGTGGCATCGGCAAGACAGCCAGGCCTCAGGCCATCACCAAGGCTCAGGGTCATGTCAAAGCGCTTTGCTATCTTGAGGAGCCTGTCGAAGTTCTCGTAGAGGGGGTTCTCCTTCCCGGTCTTCTCCATCCACTCCGCTGTCAGGGCCCCTCCACGGCTCACTATCCCGAGGACCCTCCCTTCCTTCCTCAACCGCTCAAGGCTTGCCCTTGTGACGCCGCAGTGGACGGTTATGAAGTCCACCCCGTCCTCTCCGTGTCTCTCAATGGTCTCAAAGAGTTCCTCTTCGTCCATATCCACAAAGGACCTTCCCTGCCTTGTGACCTCAAGGGCCGCCTGGTAGATGGGCACCGTTCCCACAGGGACAGGGGATGCCCCTATTATCTCCTTCCTTATGAGGTCTATCTCACCCCCTGTGCTGAGATCCATAACCGTATCTGCCCCTGCATCAACGGCAACGGAAAGCTTCTTCAACTCCTCTCCCACATCAACCCTGTCCTCTGAAGAACCGATGTTGGCATTTATCTTCGTCCTCAGGCCCTCCCCTATACCAAGGGGCTCGATGGAAGTGTGCCTCCTGTTCCGGGGGATCACTGCCCGCCCTGCCCTGATCTTTTCTGTAAGATCCTTTATGTCGAGACCCTCGGCAGAGGCAACCTTTCTCACCTCATCCGGGATCTCCCCCTTCCTTATCCTTTCAATCAAGGTCATGGTCCTCTCCTTTCTTCGATCTCTTTATCTCGGATATTATCCCCCTTGCTGCATCCTCCACGCAGGGGGCCTCCATTATAGCGGAGATAAGGGCCACACCATGGGCCCCTGCATCTATGACCTCCTTTACGTTCTCCCTCTTGATGCCACCTATGGCAAAGACAGGTATCCCCACCCTCTCTGTGACCTTCTTAAGCCTCTCCACACCAAGGGGTGGGCCATAGGGGACCTTCGAAGGGGTGTAGAAGACAGGCCCGAAGGTCACAAAGTCCGCACCCTCCTCCTCCGCTCTCAGGGCCTCATCAAGGCTGTGGGTGGAGGCACCTATGAGGATATCCCTGAACCTCTCCCTCACAGCCCTTACAGGTATGCCCTGCTGCCCAAGGTGTACACCATCGGCTGAGGCAGCAAGGGCCACATCGACCCTGTCATTCACGAAGAGCCTTGCCCCGGGGATGGAACTCCTGATGGAGGATGCAAGGGAGAGAAGCTCCCTCCCTCCAAGGTCCTTCTCCCTTATCTGGATGGCCATGACACCTGCCTCAAAGGCCCTTGAGAGGACCTCAAGGAGGGGCCTTCCCCCTGTATGGTGCCTGTCGGTTATGAGGTAGAGGTCGAAATCTATCCTTCCCACAGCCGCCTCCTCACCATGTAGAAAAGGCCGGAAAGGATGAGTGCGATGCTCACCACCTGGGCAACCCTGAAGGGGCCGAGCATGAGGCTATCCGCCCTGAAGGCCTCAACGAAGAACCTCCCTGTGGAGTAAAGGATGAGGTATACCACAAAGATGAAGCCATCCTTTGAGGGGCGCTTCCTCAGATAGAACCACAGGAAGAGGAAAATGGATATGTTCAGGACCATCTCGTAGAGCATCGTCGGGTGGAGGGGAAGGTTCTTCCCATACTTCATGATCGTGTCCGCACCTGCAACGCTATCGGGTGGAAAGGTTATCCCCCATGGAAGGTCTGTTGGCACCCCATGAGCATCTCCGTTCATGAAGTTCCCGAACCTCCCGAAGGCCTGCCCAAGTATTATGGCAGGGGCAACGGCATCGGCCATCCTCAAGAAGGGTATGGCCCTCCTTTTCAGGTAGAGGTATGCCACCCCTATCCCCCCTATGAGCCCACCATGTATGGCAAGACCACCGTGCCAGACAGCAGGTATCTCAAGGGGGTTGGAGCTGTAAAAATCCCAGTTGAAGATGACATAGTAGATCCTGGCACCAACGATCCCCCCAAAGACCACATAGAGGACGAAGTTGGTCACATCCTCATCGGAAAGGGGGATGGCCTTCCTTTTCACCTCCCTCTTGATAAGGTAGAGGCCCACAAGTATGGCAACCACATACATGAGGCCATAGAACCTTATCTCCAGGGGGCCGAGCTTGAACAGGACGGGATGCATCTACTCTATAATCCCCTCTACAGGGCTTGATGCACTTGCGTAGAGCTTCTTCGGTATCCTCCCTGCAAGGTATGCGAGCCTTCCAGCCTCCACAGCAAGCCTCATGGCCCTTGCCATCTTCACAGGGTCCTTTGCACCTGCAATGCCTGTATTCATGAGGACACCATCGCAACCAAGTTCCATGGCTATGGCTGCATCTGATGCCGTCCCAACACCGGCATCCACGATCACGGGGACCTTCACCGTCTCAAGGATGATCCTTATGTTGTAAGGGTTCCTTATGCCAAGGCCGGAACCTATGGGGGCTGCAAGGGGCATGACCGCTGCGCAGCCTATATCCTCAAGCTTCTTTGCCACAACGGGATCATCATTTGTGTAGGGAAGGACGGTGAATCCTTCCTTGACAAGGACCTTTGCTGCCTCAAGGAGGGCCCCGTTGTCAGGCATGAGGGTCTTCTCATCGCCGATCACCTCCAGTTTTATGAGGTCCGTATCAAGGGCCTCCCTTGCAAGCCTTGCTGTCCTTATGGCCTCTTCGGCTGTATAGCACCCTGCTGTGTTGGGGAGGATGGTGTACCTCTTCGGATCGATGTAGTCCAGGAGTGACTCCTTTGTCCTGTCGAGGTTCACCCTCCTTATGGCAACGGTCACCACCTCTGCCCCTGACTCCTCAAGGGCCTTGACCATGACATCGTAGGAACTGTACTTCCCTGTTCCTACCATAAGCCTTGATCTGAATCTCCTTCCACCTACCTCAAGGATATCCTCCATGTTCTCCTCCTTTCTATCCCCCTCCAACCATCCTCACTATCTCTATAATGTCGCCTGCTTTTATGACCTTCTCGCCGTAGAGGCTCTTGGGGACGATCTCCCTGTTCACCTCCACGGCTATCCCCCTGGGGATGATGTCCAACCTCTCAAGGAGGTCAGAGAGGGTGATCTCCCTGTCTATATCCATCTCCTTTCCATTCACCTTTATCTTCATCAGAAGAAGAGGTCCCTCCTTCCCTCTTCAATGGCCTTAAGGCGCCTTATGAGCTCCTCCTTAAGCCCTTCATCCTCAATCTCCTCTATCCCCTTTCTTATCACCTCTTCACCCTTCTGCCTCACCCCGTTACCGGCAGAATCGAGGAGGTACTCCTTGAGGGTGAGGATGGCATTGAGGTGACAGAAGGTCTTTATCTCCCCTCTGAGGGTCTTCTCGGTAAAGACCTTACCCTCCCTTCCAACCCTGTAACAGCTTGTGCACAGGCTTGGCATGAGGCCTTCCCTTATGATCGCCTCTATCACCTCTTCGAGGGGTCTTGCATCAAAGATGTCGAACTGCCTCTCAAAGGACCTTCCCCTCGCGTATCCCCCGGGCTCTGTCCTTGACCCTGCACTTATCTGGGATACACCGACCTTTATCAGCTCATCCCTCAGGTCCTTTGGCTCCCGTGTGGATATGACTATCCCCACCGATGGCAGGGAGATGCGACAGACGGAAACGATGTGTTTCAGATCCTCATCCGTTACCGGATAAGGAGGCGACTTCAGGATCGCACCTGGTGCAGGTCTCAGCCTTGGGAGGGAGATGGTGTGGGCATGGGTCCCGTATCTCCTGTAGAGATACCATGAATGGGCTATGAGGGAGGCCACATCGAACCTGTAGTCGTAAAGACCAAGGAGAACCCCGATACCCACATCCTTGAACCCACCCTCGATCGCCCTGTCCATGGCTGTAAGCCTGTAGAGGTAGTCCCTCTTCCTTCCCCCCCTGTGCATGGCACTGTAAGTCTGCCTGTGGTAGGTCTCCTGGAAGAGCTGGTAGACCCCGATCCCTGCATCCCTCAGCCTCCTGAAGTCTTCAACCTCCATGGGAGGGGCATTCAGGTGGAGTATCCTTATACCCGTCTCCCTGTAGATGGCCCTTATGGTCTTCAAGAGGCTTTCAAGGTCGTAACGCCTTTCATCCTCTCCTATGACAAGAAGGGCCCTCTTGTAACCCCTCTTCTCAAGGGCCCTTGCCTCTTCCACCGCCTCCTCCAGGGAAAGGGCCTTCCTCTTTGCCTCCCTGTTTCCGGCCCTGAACCCACAGTATACACAGTCATTAAGGCAGTAGTTGGAAAGATAGAGGGGGGCAAAGAGGACAACCCTCTTCCCGTAGATCCTCTCCTTGACCCATCCTGCCACAGAACCGATGAGACGACGGATCTCCCCATCGTTTACACTCAGGAGTTTAAAGGCCTCACCAGGGGAAAGGCCTTTAAGCTCCTTTCCCTTATCCAGTATATCCTCTACCTCCTGTGGAGAGGGAGGGGTTGCCTCCGGGAACCCTTTCAAAAGGTCTGCAACAAAGGGGGCTTCCATCTTCTATCTCCTGTTAAGGGGGCCTTGAGAGGGGAGAAAAGGGAAACCACCCTGCTGGGTGGGTAGGAAGGGTAGAAGCATCCTTACTTTACCGCTTCCCTACGCTGGTATTACCCAGGTCAGGTTCAAAGGGTCATCCTGCCTCAAGCAGGATTTCTCAGCCTCCCGGCTCCCCCGCGGTTTTCGATTAGGATAGCAAAGTCTCACCACCCTTGTCAACAAACAACGGCTTTGGGCTTGAAGAAAAGAGGCCTTTAATGTTATCTTTTAAGAACTGCAAAAATCCCGGGAGGAAACACCATGGATGACCTGGAAAAGGCCATAAAGGAAGAGGACAGAAAGATCCGGCACCTCCGCTTTATAGTGAACCTTACCATGAGTGTTATAGCCCAGTCAGACATACCCTTTGAAGAGGCCTCAAGGCTTGTGGCAAGCACAAGGGAGGCCGCCTTGAGGCTCTTTCCAGGGAAGGAAGAGGCCTATGACCTCATTTACAAGCCAAAGTTCCAGAGGCTCCTGAGAGAGAAGTATAGACTCCAGTAAAGGGGAGAGCCACATGGCAGATTACAAGGATACCCTGAACCTACCAAAGACGGCCTTTCCCATGAAGGCAAACCTCCCAAGGACAGAGCCAGAGATCCTCAAGAGGTGGGAGGGGGAAAGGCTATACGAAAGGATACTTGAAGCAAGGAAGGGAAGGCCAAAGTACATCCTTCACGATGGTCCTCCCTATGCAAACGGCTCCATCCACATCGGACACGCCCTGAACAAGATCCTCAAGGACATAGTCTGCAGGGTAAAGACCATGTCAGGTCACTATGTGAAGTTTGTGCCTGGCTGGGATTGCCACGGCCTTCCCATCGAGCTGCAGGTTGACAGGGCCCTTGGTGGAAGGAAGGCCGGGATAGGGAAGGTGGAGATAAGGAAGAGATGCAGGGAGTATGCCCAGAGGTATGTGGAGATACAGAAGGAGGAGTTCAAGAGGCTCGGTGTCTTCGGGACATGGGAGAGACCTTACCTCACCATGGACTACGGGTACGAAGCCACCATCCTTAAGGAGTTCGGAAGGTTTGTGGAAAGGGGTCTTGTCTACAGGGGGAAAAAGCCCGTTCACTGGTGTGCATCCTGCATGACCGCCCTTGCCGAGGCAGAGGTGGAATACGAGGAGAAGGAATCACCTTCCATCTATGTGAAGTTCCCCCTCCTCACCTTGCCCGAGGGAGAGCCCTTTGATCATCTGAGGGGGCTTAAGGGCTACATCCTCATCTGGACCACCACACCCTGGACACTTCCGGCAAACCTCTCGGTGGCTGTAAACCCCTCTGT
>WGFJ01000022.1 GCA_015492305.1 Deltaproteobacteria bacterium | reverse complement strand
CCCTGTACCTTTCCTTCACCTCCTTAAGCAGGAGTCTCATCTTCTTGGAGGTAAGGGTCTCGGAGGGGTTGGGGAGGGGAGGGCCTGCCGGAAGGAATACGAGCCTCCCTATCCCCATCTTTATGAGTATGTCCGGTATGGATGCCCTGCCTGTGAGGTAGTCGGAAAGCCCTGCTTCAGGGTCTATGCCGAAGTAGCCCGGGAGGGATGGCTTCCGGAGGTCACAGTCCATGAGGAGGACGGAGATATCCCTGTTGGAGGCCATGGCAACGGCAAGGTTTGCAGCTACAAGGCTTTTACCTTCCTGATTCATGGCACTGGTTATTAGGATGGTGTTGTGAAAGTCCTTCCTGGTTGCCTCGATGATCTGGAAGGCCAGTTTCCTGTATTCCTCAGCCACCGAAGAGAGGGGATTTTTCACCATCACAAGGTATTCACTTACCGATGATGGATCAACAAGGGGTTCTACCTCCTCAACATCCTCCACCGTGGTTTCAGGCTCCGCATCGATGAGGTTGAGTTCCTTGATAAAGGCCCTTTCGATCCTGTCCATGACTTACCTCCAGAGGTTCCTGAGTAGTCCCATGAGGTAGGCGTCCATATCGACTATGCCCTGTCTGAAGAGTATCTCCTTCAGTAGAAGGACACCTACAAGGACAAGGTAAAGGGAGAGGGCGGCAAAGACGGCCAGATCCTTCCTCCTCTGGCGTCTCCTCTCTGCATCTGTAAGGATGGAGGGAACGACTCCGAGGATGGGATACCCTATGAAATGCTTTACCTCCTCCACACCTTTGAAGGATGGGTCGAGATAGACCTCCCTCACATACACCATGGCAAACCCTGCGGCAAGCCCTGCCACTATCCCGGCAAGGATGAATAGGACCCTGTCCGGCTTTGCAGGTATGAGGGGGAGGACTGCAGGGCTTATGACCCTGAAGAGGATGGCCTCTTCCTTCTTTTCAAGCTCCCGCGTCATCTTTGCCTCTTCCAGTTTGCTGAAGAGGGTGTTGTAGATGGTCTCGTACATCTTCACATCACGCTCGAGCCTTTCAAGCTCCTGCTCATCTTCAAGGCTTGATGAAAGCTTTTCCTGAAGCCCTGAGATCTTGGTGTTGAGTTCCTTTTCCCTTACCTTGAGGGAGGAGAGTTCGGCCTCGATCTTTTCCAGTTCCCCCTTTATCGCATCCACTGCCACAGGTGAGACATCCTTGCTGTTTGGCTTCTTTCCAGCAAGGCTCTTCTCAAGGGTCCTTATCTCCTCCTTTATCTTCACCACAAGGGGGTGGTTCTCGGTGTACCTCGTTGTGAGGGATATGAACTCCTTCTTCAGCTCTGAAAGCCTCTTCTCTGCGATAGTGAGGTCCTCGTCAGGATCAAGACCGGTCCTTGTGTTGGAGAGCCTTGCAAGGAGGAGGGCCTTCTTCTTCTCCAGTTCCTTTATCCTCACCTTTGTGTCGGTGAGGCCAAGCTGGAACTCCTGTATCTTCGACAGCAGGGCCTCCCTTGGCAGGAGATCGGGATGGGTCTCCTTGAACCTCTGAAGGGCTGCCTCTGCCTCCTCGAGCTTCTTCTTGTAGTAGAGTAGCTGCTCGTTGTGGAATTCAAGGGAAAGCAGTGAGCCTGTCCTCTTCCTTGAAAGGGTGTCCTCTATGTATTCGCTTGTGAGGGTGTTCACAAGGTCCCTTACCACCTTCGGGTCCTCACCGGTATAGCCTATCTCAAAGATGTTGTTCCCCTTTATCCTCACATAGAGGTTGCCCCTTATCTCCTCAATCATCCTCTCTGCCTTGAAGGGGTTTGGTATGTCAAGGCCAAGCTTCTTTATGGCATTCTCTATGCTTGCCCTGTTGAAGAGGAGGTGTTCTATGAGCTTGAGGTTCTCCTGATCCCTCCTTGCAGGTGAGAGGTCCCGGTTCAGTGGATTCACCACAGGTGCGGATTCAACAAGGACGATCGTGCTCGCCCTGTATCGCTTTGGCATGAGATAGCTCGCAAGGATTGCACCTGTGAGGACGATGACAAAGGCCCCTGCAAAGAGGTACCTCCTCCTCCAGACCATGGAGAGGTACCGGGTCAGGTCAAAGGTCTCTTCCAGTCTTTCCATTTTTTCCCCCCCTCACTGCCACTTTAATGGGAAGAGCCCTTCCTTGACTATGACAAGGTCCCCTGGTTCAAGGGCTATGTTCTGGGTGGCATCACCCTTCTCAATGACTTCCTTGAACTTTACCTCTATGGTCTTTGATTCACCTCCATTGTTCCTGACAACAAGGATCTTGTTTGGGTTTGCAAACTCCGTGAGCCCTCCGGCAAGGAGGATGGCATCAAGGAGGGTGAGGCCATCCCTGTAGGAAATGGTCGATGGGTTCTTGACGGCCCCTATTATCTGGATCCTCTTGTCGAAGTTGTCAGGTATGAAGATGATATCCCCTGGAAGGATCTCTATATTCTGGGTCACATCCCCTTTGACAGCAAGGGCATGGAAGTCTACCTGGAGCTTTTCCCCTCCCCTCAGGATGAAGGCCCCTTTCAGATCCGCATTCTCAAGGGAACCTATCATGGCAAGGAGTTCCATGAGGGTTGTCTTGCGCTTGAGGTCTATCACACCTGTCTTCACCCCACCCACAACGTACACCTTGAAGCTGTTCACAGCCTGAACAATGACGGTAACAACAGGGTTTTTAACGAACTCTACAAGCCTGTTTTCGAGCTCCTTCTTGAGGTCGCTTGTGGTAAGGCCTGCTGCCTGTATGTCCCCTACAAGCGGGACCGTGACCTTCCCGTCCGGCCTCACAGGCACAACCACACTGAGGTCCGGGCTTCCCCACACCCTTATATCCAGTACATCCTCAACCCCTATGACATAGTCCTGTGCCACTGCAGAGACGGGGATGAGGATCAACATAAGGACCGCCAGGATGGTTTTCTTCATTTTGCCCCCCTCCCAAAGAGTATGATCTTCAAGGTATGGAAAAGGATGAGGATGTCGAGGAATATGCTCATGTTCTTCACATAGTAGAGGTCGTACCTCACCTTCTCCATGGAGTCTTCCACCGAGGATGTGTAGCCAAACTTCACCTGTGCCCAGCCTGTAAGGCCGGGTTTTATATAGTGGCGGATGTCGTAGTAGGGTATTACCTGCCTCAACTGTTCAACGAAGCACGGTCTTTCGGGCCTTGGACCAACAAGGCTCATATCCCCTTTGAGGATATTCACAAGCTGTGGCAGTTCATCAAGCCTTGTCCTCCTGAGTATCCTCCCTACCCGGGTGACCCTTGGATCGTCCTTCTGGGCCCACTTGGGACCGTCCTTTTCGGCATCTACCCGCATGGTCCGGAACTTTATGAGGGTGAAGACCTTCCCCCCTTCACCAACCCTTTCCTGCTTAAAGAGGACGGGTCCCTTTGAATCGAGCTTTATGAGGATGGCTATGAGGGCCATGGGAAAGGCGAATATAACAAGGCTTACGCCGGCCACAACCACATCGAGGAGCCTTTTCAATATGCGGATGTGCTCACTGATCCTGAAGCCATCTGAGAAGATGAGCCAGCTTGGCTTTATCTGCTCAAGGGGTATCTTGCCCGTAAGTTGCTCGTAGACGGAGGGGGCCTCAAGGACCTCGACCCCCATGAGACGGCACTGGAGGAGTTCCTGAACGGGTAGTGTTCCCCTCCTCTCGTCAAGGGAGAGGATGATCTTGTCTATCTTCCCCCTCCTTACCTTCTCTATGAGCTTTTCCCTGCTCTCCCTGTCGGGCCTGCCAGGTTTTATCTCAACCACATCGCTGAGGAGGTATCCGTTTCCCATGCCGCCTGTGAGGAGGGGCATGAGGGTGTCGTTGAAGGGGTTTGTCCGCAGAAGCAGGACCTTCTCGTATATGTTGAGGCTCAGGACCTTCACATAGAGGAAACGAAAGAGGATGGTGAGGGCAAGGACGAGGGGGAAGGTTATGGCAAAGACCCCTCGTCCAAGCTTCACCTGGGGAAGGAAGTAGTAGAGGGAGGCGAGGATGGGTATGGCAAACAGGGTCGCCCCGAAGAACCTCACTATAAATGTCTTCACCCTGAAGCCGTTTTCCTCATAGACATCGGCCATGAAGAATAGGAACTGGTATGCGATGGCGAAGACAAGGGCCTTTACATACACGGGCTGAAAGATCTCAAAACCAAGGGATGGGTCCTGGAAGAAGCGGATGTATATCGCAAGATAGGGTGCGGCAAAGAGGATGACCAGGTCCCCAGCGGTAAAGATGGTTATATCGAGCGGTAT
>WGFJ01000021.1 GCA_015492305.1 Deltaproteobacteria bacterium | reverse complement strand
GGTCCCTTACCGCGATGATCCCGAGGACCTCATCCTCCCTTCCAAAGAGGACCGTCGTCTTCCCCTCCTCCCTGAGGGCCTCCATCCTCGATCTCACCTCCTCTGAGAGGGCATCCTCCCTGAAGAGCCTCTCAGAGCCTATGATGTAGGTCTCTCCATCGACTGTGGCCTTGACCCCCTTGCCGGGAAGGGCCTGGAAGTCCCTCACCTCTTCCAGGGGAAGGCCCTTCTCCTTTGCCTCCCTCACTATGGCCTCGCCGAGGTGGTGCTCTGATCTCGCCTCTATGGAGGCAGCCGTGCGGAGGATCTCCTCCTCCCTTCCGTTGAGGGCCACTATGTCGCACACCTTCGGGCTGCCCAGGGTGAGGGTCCCTGTCTTGTCGAAGGCGATCACATCGAGCCCACTTGCCGCTTCCAGGTAGGCCCCTCCCTTTATGAGTATGCCCTGTCTTGCTGCATTGCTTATGGCAGAGACAACGGCCACAGGAACGGAGAGGGCCAGACCGCAGGAGCATGAGACCACAAGGAGGACCAGGGACCTGTAGAACCACACGGAGAAGGGCTGGTCGAAGAAGAGGGGAGGGACGGTGGCAACCAGCAGGGCAAGGGCGAATGTGAGGGGGGTGTAGTATCTCCCGAACCTCTCGCCGAACCTCTGGTACCTCGATTTCCTCGCCTGTGCCTCCTCGACGGAGTGGATGATCCTTGCCAGGGTCGTGTCTGTGGAGGGCTTTGTGACCCTTATCTCAAGTGAGCCTGTCCTGTTCACCGAGCCGGCAAAGACCTGATCCCCTTCCTTCTTCTCCACCGGGATAGACTCACCGGTTATGGGCGATTCATCGATGGATGAGTATCCTCCCACGACAACACCATCCAGGGGGACCTTCTCACCCGGCCGTATGACCACTGTGTCCCCTATCTTCACCTCCTCGACAGGGATCCTGATCTCTTCTCCATCCCTCTTTACCATGGCCTCCCTTGGAGCGAGTTCCATCAGGGCAATGAGGGCCTTCCTGGCCTTGCTGGTGGAGTAGGTCTCAAGGACGGCACCGAGGGAGTAGACAAAGACAAGGACGGCTGCCTCCTCCCAGAGGGCGAGCCCCAGGGCACCAGCAACGGCCACAACGAGGAGGGTGTAGATGTTGAGGGTGAAGGTCTTGACGGAGGCAAGTCCCATCTTTGCAGGGTAGTAGATGCCCACGACAACGGCAAGTAGGTAGAAAAGGACGGTAATCCTCTCCGGAAGACCTGCCCTGTGTAGGATGAAGGCCACAAGGGTCAGGACACCGCAGGCCACAAGGAACAGGATCTTCCTGTCCTTCCACCACGGCTCGACCTCCTCCCTTGCCTTCCTCTCCACCCTCGGCCTCATGCCTGTCTCGGCTATGGACCTGACTATGTCCCTCTGGGAAAGGAGGGATGGGTCATACAGGACCTCGAGGGTCCCCTGGAGGGGATCTGCCCTGTAGTCCACCACCCCCCTCAGGGCCTTGAGCTTCCGCTCTATGATGCGCACCTCGTCCTGGCAGTCCATGCCCTCCACAAAGAAGGAGGTCCTCATGAGGCCCACCTCCCTTGCCCTGTAGCCAAGGGAGTCCATCTTCTCAACGACCGAGAAGGGGTTGAAGCCATCTACTGCCTCCACCTTGAGGCGGCCTGTCTCGAAGGAAAGACGGGCCTCAGAGACCCCTGGAAGGCCCTTTATGACCCTCTCTATCTCCCTTGCACAGTCGAGGCACTCAACCCCTTCCACCTCGAACTCGTATGTCATGGGATCCTCCATCTTCTATGATTCGGAAAAATGATACCATATCGAGCACTTGAGGGGTAGGGTTTTCGTGCCCTCCACCTACCTGAAGAAAAGCCTCCGCTCGCTGAAAAACAGCTCTGCTACCATAACGGAGAGGTAGATGGCACCTATCCAGATGAGCCCGCTCAGGTAGGATCTGTAGAGGTAGATGCACAGGACCATCCATGAGGATGAGGAAAGGATCAGCCCTGTTAGAGGGATGGCCGTATTTATACCTATCCTCCTTCGAAGCCTCAATGCCGACATGTTGATGGCTGCAAAGAGGAGGAGGAAGGTGGAACTTGCAAAGGAGGAGATGATAGTAAGGTCCGTTGTGTTTACAAAGAGGAGTGTGAGGAGGGTGATGAAAATAAGGCTCACATAGGGGATGTTGCCACGTTCCCTGTGGGAGAATACTCTGGGAAGATCCGACTCCTGGGCCATGACCATTGCAAGACGCGCAGTCCCGAACATGGTGGCATTGATTGCAGATGCGGTTGAGAGGATAGCACCCAGTCCTATCAGTATGAAGCCCGATCTTCCGAGGAAGGGTTGTGCTGCCACTGCAAGGGCATACTCCTTGTACCTGGTGATCTCTTCAGGCACCAGATTGCCTACTGCAACCAGTGAGACAAGGAGGTAGATGGTAATGGTCACAACTATGGATATGAGTATCCCCCTCCCAAGGTCCCTGCGGGGATCTTTCATCTCATTCACCGAGTTCGGTATCAGTTCGAAACCTTCGTAGGCCACAAAGACAAGGGTTCCGCCCATGAGGACACCAGAAAGACCGCTGTTAAAAAAAGGGGTAAGACGTTTTGCCTCCACAAAGAAGAGACCGGTGATGGCAAAGAGGGAGAGGATCAGCACCTTGATCATGACTATGAGATCCTCCGTTTCACCTGCTGCCTTTATCCCGTAGAGGTTTATAGCCATGAAAAGGAGGAGGATGAAAGATTGCAGGAGGTGACGCATGGCACCCACATGGTTGGATGAACCCAGCATGGCTGTCCCATAGACACTGAAGGTGTAGGCGTAGAGGGCCATGGTTCCCACATATCCAACCACCAGCATCCATCCTCCGATCCCGGCCACATTCCTGTTTGTAAAGGCGTGTTCGAGATAGGTGAAACTGCCGCCATCGGAATGGAAGGCAAGACCCAGTCTGGCATATGAGAGGCCTGTTAGGAGTGCTATGATACCACCTAGGGCAAAGGCAAGGGGAGCTGCATGGCCGGCCAGTGCCACTGAGAGCCCGAGGACGGAGAAGATGCCACCCCCTACCATGCCACCCACACCCATGGCCACGAGCTCCTTCAACCCGAGCCTTTCCGTCCCTTTAGAGGTCTTCATTGCCCTTCACATGAGGGGACCATCCCGGATGACGATGGTCTCCTTCCGGAGCATTCCGCAGATCCAGAGACATCCTGACGATGCCTCCTCCCCTTTCAACCTCCACAAAGCCCATCTTTCTCCAGAACCTCATGGCAACCCTGTTATCCTCCCTTACCCGCACATAGAGCCTCTTCACGAGGGAGTGCCTCCGAAGTTCCCTCACGAGGATGGAGAGAGACCTTGTTCCGCAGCCCCGGCCCCTCATGGCCTTTTCGAATATGGCCATGCTGATCTCTGCGGACTCTCCAGGGAGGAGGTTGTAGAGCCCTGCGAAGCCTATAGGCCTCGAATCGTATTCGATGCAATAGGCAGGGAGGAAGGTCTTCCTTGTCCACCACCACACTGCAAGCCATGAAGGCACCTGCAGTCCGAAACCGGGGTGGATGCCTTCTCTCCTGAAGCCCTCGGTGAGGAAAGGGGCGTCGAGGATTCTGAAGGGCCTCAGCCTGATCTTTCCCTCTGCCATAATCCTTGGGACCCTGCGGAAGGCCATAACTTTCAGGAAAGCCCCCACGTCCAGTCCCTTATCTCCGGCATGTCCTCTCCGTATCTCTCTATGTACTCCCTGTGTTCTATGAGCCTGTCCCTTACGTGCTGCTTGAGGTATGCTGCAAGGTAGCCGAGCTTCGGCACCCTGTCTATGACATCCGCCACGAGGTGGAACCTGTCTATCTCGTTACGCACCGCCATGTCGAAGGGGGTCGTTGTGGTGCCCTCCTCCTTGTAGCCCCGGACATGGAGGTTCTTGTGGTTTGTCCTCCTGTAGGTGAGCCTGTGGATGAGCCACGGGTAGCCGTGGTAGGCGAATATGATGGGCTTGTCAGTGGTAAAGAGGGTGTCGAACTCCCTGTCCGGAAGCCCGTGGGGATGCTCCTCTTTTGGCTGGAGTGTCATAAGGTCAACCACATTTATGACCCTTACCTTAAGCTCCGGTATCTCCCTTCTCAGTATCTCCACCGCTGCAAGGGTCTCTATGGTGGGCACATCCCCTGCACATGCCATGACCACATCCGGCTCCGAGCCTCTGTCGTTGCTTGCCCACTCCCATATGCCTATCCCCGAGGAGCAGTGTTTTATGGCATCCTCCATGGATAGCCACTGTGGCTGGGGCTGTTTCCCTGCAACTATCACATTCACAAAGTCCCTGCTCCTCAGACAGTGGTCTGCCACGGAAAGGAGGGTATTGGCATCAGGGGGGAAGTATACCCGCACGATGTCCGCCTTCTTGTTCACCACCACATCGATGAAGCCCGGGTCCTGGTGGCTGAAACCGTTGTGGTCCTGGCGCCACACATGGGAGGTGAGGAGGATGTTCAGGGAAGCGATGGGCCTCCTCCAGGGAACCTCCTTTGACACCTTGAGCCACTTTGCGAACTGGTTGAACATGGAGTCCACTATGTGGATGAAGGCCTCGTAGCAGGAGAAAAGGCCGTGCCTTCCTGTAAGGAGGTATCCCTCGAGCCAGCCCTGGCAGGTATGTTCGCTCAAGATCTCCATCACCCTGCCCTCATGGGCGAGGTTCTCATCTTCCGGAAGTAGCTCTGCCATCCACACCCTGTCTGTGGCCTCAAAGATGGCATCGAGCCTGTTTGAGGCCGTCTCATCAGGGCCGAAGATGCGGAAGTTCCTCTGGTCCTCGTTGAGCCTCACCACATCCCTCAGGTACCTGCCGAGCACCCTCGTTGCCTCTGCCTTCATCCCCCCTGGTCTCTGGACATCCACTCCATACTGGCGGAAGTCAGGGAGCCTCAACTCCTTGAGCAGGACCCCTCCGTTTGCATGGGGGTTTGCGCTCATGCGCCTCTCTCCCTTCGGGGCGATACGGAGTATCTCCTTCACCGGTCTTCCGTCCTTATCGAAGAGTTCCTCCGGGCGGTAGCTCTTCATCCATCTCTCGAGCATCTTCACATGGCCTTTCTTCTGTGCCATATCCGAAAGGGGCACCTGGTGGGACCTCCAGAACCCCTCCACCTTCTTCCCAT
>WGFJ01000020.1 GCA_015492305.1 Deltaproteobacteria bacterium | reverse complement strand
TCCTTCACATCCACCTCAAGGACCATCCTGTCAGGGGCACTCCCTGGTTTTGAGGTGATCTTGACCTCATCAAAGTAGCCAAGGCGGTTCAGGTTCCTCTTGCTCCTCTTTATACCTGTAGCAGAGTAGGGTTCACCTTCATAGACCTCAAGCTCCCTCCTTATCACCTTGTCCCTTGTCCTTGTGTTGCCCTTTATGTCTATCCTCTCTATATAGACCTTCTCCCCTTTGGTGATATTGAAGGTTACATCCACCACCCTCTTCCTGTCATCTATCCTTGTAAGGGGTTTTACATCCACAAAGGCATACCCTTCATCCCCGTATATCTCGGCGAGTCTGGAGATATCCCTGGATACCGCTGATCTGCTGTAAAGGGCCCCTTCCTTTGTCCTGAGGTCCTCCAGGAGTTCTATCTTTGACCTTATCAGGTCACCCGCCACATCCACCTTGCCAACCCGGTACTGTTCACCCTCCTTTATGGGGATGGTTATGTAGATCCACTCCTTGTCCTGACTCACCTCCACCTGAGGTGGCCCTACCTCGGCCCTCACATATCCATTGTCATAGTACTTGGCAAGGATGGCATTTATGTCCCTTTCAAGGAGGAAGTCATCGTATATCCCCCTCTTGGTTATCAAAGAGAGGATGGACCACTCCTTTGTCTTCATCACCTTCTTGAGATCCTTTTCACTGAAGACCCTGTTTCCTATAAAGCTTATCCTCCCCACCTTGACCTTGATCCCCTCATGGATGAGGAATGTGACATTTACCTCCCCTTCTTTCACAGGGTCTATCCTGTAGTCCACCTCGGCAAGGTAGAAGCCCTCACTCCTGTAAAGGGCCTTTATCCGCTCCATATCCTCCTTTATGAGGGTGAGATTGAGCACGGTATGGGGTTTCGTCTCGATCACCTCCTCTATCTTCTCCTTCTTTATCTCCCTGTTCCCCCCTATACCCACCTCCCTTATGAGGGGTCTTTCCTTTACTATGAAGGTCACCTCCTTACCCCCTGCGGTATCCACTATATCCACCACAACATCGGAAAAGTAACCCATGCCGTATATGGCCTTGAGGTCCTCCTCTATCCTTTCCCTTGAAAAGGGTTCCCCTTCCCTGCTCTTTATCCTTGCAAGGATGGCCTCCTTCTCTATCCTTTTGTTGCCTGCCACATCTATCCTTCCGATGATCTCCTTCCTCACAAAGACCTTACCGATGGCAAGGGCCTCCCTCAAGAGCCTCCCCTTTACATCCTCACCAAGGGCCGATACCCTCTGGGGCAGGGCCTCAACCCCTTTCACCTCTGTATAGGCAAGGCCTGCAAGCCTTCTGTCCCTCACATTGAGTATCCTTATATCCACACTCACCCACTCACCCACCTTGGAGATACTGCCTGTAAGGACAAACTCTGCACCTTCCCTCTCACCTGTGGCATAGGCCTCCCCTTCGGACAGCACCTTACCCCTTTCCCTAATCCTCTGGGTCTTCTTGCCATCTATGACCTCTATCTCCGGGGCCTTCTCAAGGATCTCTGCAAGTCTTCCCACCACATCCCTCTCGATTCCCGATATATCCTCCTTACTGTGGGTGGAAAGGGGAAGGATCATCACCTTCAGGGGTTCCTGGGCAAAGGTTGCAGAGGTGTTTAGATAAGAAAGAAGGAAGAGACCCGCTATTACAAGGACCGATCTACTCAAACTCCTTGTCTCCCCGGAGAATTTAGCCAATTAATTTAACAGCCATGGAAGAAAAAGTAAACCCTAAACCTCCCCTTCTATCAGACCATCCCTGATCCTGATCCTCCGGGATGCCCTCCTTGCAAGATCCTCGTTGTGGGTAACAAGGACCACCGTTACCCCCTCCCTGTTGAAGGATCTCAGGAGGGAAAAGACCTCCTCTCCTGTGTGGGTATCGAGGTTGCCCGTTGGCTCATCGGCAAGGAGGATCCTTGGAGACATAACAAGGGCCCTTGCCACAGCAACCCTCTGCTGCTCTCCACCTGAAAGCTCAGGAGGCCTGTGGAAGAGTCTCTCCCTGAGACCCACCCTGACAAGGAGCTCCTCTGCCCTCTCTCTTGCCTCCTCCCTGTCCATCCTTGCAATGAGACAGGGCATCATCACGTTCTCAAGGGCCGTGAACTCATTGAGGAGGTGGTGGAACTGGAAGACGAAACCTA
>WGFJ01000019.1 GCA_015492305.1 Deltaproteobacteria bacterium | reverse complement strand
GGTGGGTTCATGGGGCTTGGTATCTCGCCTCTCAGGATGATCCTCTTCCTCTTCGAGCCCGGCACAGGCACAGGGACAGCCGAGAGCAGGGCCTCTGTATATGGATGGGTGAAGCCCTGAAAGAGGCTTTCGGTGGGTGCCATCTCCATGATCTTGCCAAGGTACATCACTATGACCCTGCTGGTTATGTGCCTTACAACCCTGAGGTCGTGGGTTATGAGGAGGTAGGTGATGTTGAACTCCTTCTGTATCTCCTCAAGAAGCTTTATGATCTGGGCCTGGATGGATACATCGAGGGCAGAGAGGGGCTCATCGGCCACGATGAAGCTGGGCCTCAGGGCTATTGCCCTTGCAATACCTATCCTCTGTCTCTGACCACCGCTGAACTCATGGGGATAACGGTTTATGGCATCAGATGGCAATCCCACTATATCGAGGAGTTCCCTCACCCTCTTCTCCCTCTCCCTTCCCCTTGCTATGCCATGGATGGTGAAGGCCTCCCCGACGATCTCCTCAACGGTCATCCTCGGGTTGAGGGAGGCATAGGGGTCCTGGAAGATGATCTGCATTTCCTTCCTGAGGGACCTCAGTTCCTTCCCCTTCAGTTGGAGGATATCCTTTCCCTCGAAGATGATCCTTCCGGAGGTTGGTTCTATGAGCCTGAGGATGGTCCTTCCAAGGGTGCTCTTCCCGCAGCCACTCTCCCCTACAAGACCAACGGTCTCACCCCTGTCTATGGAGAAGGAGACACCATTGACGGCATAAACGGTTCCCTTCCCCTTGCCAAAGAGTCCTCCCTTTATGTGGAAGAACTTCTTCAGGTCCTCTACCCTCAGCAGCTCAGCCACATCTCCTCCAGCACCTCACCCAGTGTCCCCTGGTAACCTCCTTCAGATCGGGGTCCTCCTCGCAGCGGGCAACCCTCTCAAGGCACCTCTCCTTGAAGGCGCAGCCCTTGATGGGCTTCTTCAGGTCAGGCAGGGTCCCTGGTATGGGTTCCAGGCCCTTTCTGGACTCGATGGAGGGGATGGCCTTGAGGAGCCCCACCGTGTAGGGATGGAGTGGATCGGTGAAGATGTCCTCCACCCTGCCGTACTCCACCACCTCCCCTGCATACATGACAAGGACCTTCTGGACCGTTTCAGCCACTATACCCAGGTCATGGGTGATGAGGATCATGGACATGCCGAACTCCTCCCTCAGGTGGAGGAGGAGGTCCAGGATCTGGGCCTGAATGGTCACATCAAGGGCAGTTGTGGGCTCATCTGCGATGAGGAGGGAGGGTTTGCAGGCAAGGGCCATGGCGATCATTACCCTCTGCCTCATACCCCCGCTCAGTTGATGGGGGTAGTCGTTGTAGCGCCTTTCAGGGGAGGGTATCCCGACCCTTGCAAGGGCCTCTATCACCCTCTTTTTTATCTCCTTCCTCTCCAGCCTGTGATGGGTCTCGATGGCCTCGGCGATCTGGCTGCCTATGGTGAAGACCGGGTTCAGAGAGGTCATGGGCTCCTGAAAGACCATGGCTATCTCCCTGCCCCTTATCCTCCTCATCTCCTCTTCCGGGAGCTCAAGGAGGTCCTTGTCCCTGAATATCACCTTCCCCTTCACGATCCTGCCCGGGTCCGGGACAAGCCTCATGATGGACAGGGCTGTTACACTCTTTCCGCATCCAGACTCCCCCACGATCCCGAGGGCCTCTCCCTCCCTGACGGAAAATGTCACACCCCTTACGGCCTTGAGCTCACCGCCCTCTGTGAAGAAGGAGGTGTGGAGGTCAAGGACCTGGAGGAGATCCCCCTTCATATCCTCAGCCTCGGATCGATGGCATCCCTTATGCCTTCCCCGAGGAGGTTGTATCCAAGGACGGTGACAAGGATGGCAAGGCCAGGGAAGAAGGACAGCCACCATGCAATCTCTATGTTGTCCTTGCCAGCGGTAAGGATGTTCCCCCAGCTCGGGGTAGGGGGCTGAACACCTATCCCGAGGAAGCTCAGGGCACTCTCGGTAAGGACCGCACCGGCCACACCAAGGACCGCAGATACAAGGACGGGTGCCATTGCATTTGGCAGGATATGTCTGAAGATGATCCGCATGTCTCCGGCTCCAAGGCTCTTTGCTGCCATGACAAACTCCCTCTCCTTTAGGGATAGGAATTCGGCCCTTACAAGCCTTGCAACCCCCATCCAGGAGGTAAGACCTATCACTGCCATGATGTTGAAGATGCTCGGCTCAAGGAAGGCTATGACCGCAAGGATCAGGAAGAAGGTGGGGATGGATAGCATTATATCCACAAACCTCATTACAAGGCTGTCCACCATGCCACCATAGTAGCCTGCTATGGCACCGAGGACCACACCGATAACGACCGCTATCCCTACAGCCACGAATCCCACCTGGAGGGAGATCCTTGCCCCCCATATCATCCTGCTGAGGACATCCCTCCCGAGCTCATCGGTGCCGAAGGGATGATCCAGGCTCGGTGGGAGGAGGATGCTTGATACATCGATCTCGTTAGGGTCGTAAGGGGAGAGGTAAGGCGCGAAGATGGCCACAAAGAAGAGGGAGATGACTATGATCCCACCTGCAACTGCAAGCCTGTTCCTCTTGAACCGCCTCCAGAAGAGCCTTAGGGGTGTCTCGACCCTCTCCACCCTATCCTCCGAGCCTTATCCTTGGGTCTGCAAGGGCGTAGGCAAGGTCCGCAAGGAGGTTGCCAAGGAGTGTGAGGAAGGCACCTATCACAAGGATGCCCATTATAAGGGGGTAGTCCCTCATGAGGACCCCCTGGTAGAAGAGCTGGCCCATCCCTGGTATGGCAAATATGGTCTCGAAGATGACACTCCCGCCGATGAGGCCCGGAACCGAGAGACCAAGGATGGTGATGACGGGCAGGAGGGCGTTCCTCAGGGCATGCCTGTATATCACCCTCCTTTCAGGCAGCCCCTTTGCCCTGGCAGTGGTTATGTAGTCCTGTCTTATGACCTCGAGCATGTTCGATCTCATGTATCGTGAGAGCCCTGCAAGGCCGCCGAAGGCGGATACAAAGACGGGAAGGAGGAGGTGCTGTGCGAGGTCTGTGAACTTGCCCCACAGGGTCAGCTTCTCGTATCCAAGGGATGTGAGGCCTGATATGGGAAGCCATCCAAGGTAGATGCCGAAGAGGATCATGAGGAGGAGGGCAAGCCAGAAGGTGGGGGTTGCAAACCCCACGAAGACAAAGACGGTCATGACCTTGTCGAAGAAGGAGTACTGCCTCACCGCTGAGTAGACCCCTATGGGTATGGCCGTGACCAGTATGAGGAGGATGGAGAGGAGGTTTATGAGGATCGTTACAGGCAGCCTCTCCTTTATCTTCTCGATGACAGGTCTTCTATCGGTGGAAAAGGAGTTTCCAAAGTCCAGCCTCACCACCTTCTTCAGCCACATGAGGTACTGGATGTGGAGGGGCTTATCGAGGCCGTATAGCTTCTCAAGCCTTTCCCTTGCCTCGGGAGTTATCTTGGGGTTTAGTTCCGTAAGGATGTCTGTGGGTTTGCCAGGGGCAAGGTGGATGATGAAGAAGGATATGAGGGTGATACCGATGAGGACGGGTATCATGGTTATGAGCCTCTTTATCACGTAAAGGGCCACAGAGACCTCCTATGGTATGGGTACGTACCTCTGGAGCCTCTTCGGTACGTACCACTTGTGTATGTTGTACGTGATACCTATGGGTGCAGGCTCTATACCACGGAACCTGCTGCTTACCATCACCAGGGCATCAGGAACGTAGAGGAACACATAGGGCTGGTCCTCTGCAAGGATCTCCTGGATCCTGTAATAGTACTTCTTCCTCTCCTCTATGTCAAAGGTCCTTCTTCCCTTCTCAAGGAGTTCATCCACCTCTGGATTGCTGTAACCTATGAAGTTGAACTCCTTTTCCCCTGTCTTGCTTGAGTGCCATATGTCGTACTGATCCGGATCGAGTCCTATGGACCACCCCAGTATTATAGCCTCAAAGCGCCTCTTGTCTACAAACTCATTTATGAAGGTGGCCCACTCAACGGTCCTTATCTTCACCCTTATGCCTATCTTTGCAAGCCTCCACTGGATGATGGTGGCTGTCTTTATCCTCAGGCTGTTTCCCTGGTTTGTGAGGATGGTGAACTCAAAGGGCCTTCCGTCCTTGTCCAGGATCCCGTCCCCATCTGTGTCCTCCCATCCTGCCTCCTTCAGCAGTTGCCTTGCCTTCTCAGGGTTGTATGGATACCTCTTTACATTCGGGTTGTAGGGCCATGTGTTTGGCACGTATGGGCCTGTGGCTATGCTGCCAAGGCCAAAGAGGACACCCTGGAGTATCTCCTTCTTATCTATGGCATAGGCTATGGCCTGCCTCACACGCCTGTCCTTGAACCTGGGGTCCCTGAGGTTGAAGCCCAGGTATGTGTAGGCAAAGGCAGGGAAGCGGTACTTCTTGAAGTACTTCTTGAAGAAGGCATCGTTTGTCTGCCTTGTATACTGGATGGGGGTAAGCCCCATGAGATCTATGTTCAGGGCCTTTGCTTCAAGGAACATGGTGGCCTGATCGGGTATGACCTTGTAGATGTACCTGTCGAGATAAGGCCTTCCTTCAAAGTAGCCCGGGTTTGCCTCAAGGACCACCATATCACCGGGTATCCATTCCACAAACTTGAAGGGGCCTGTGCCGATGGGGTGCCTCCCGAAATCGGTCTGTGTTATGTCCTTTCCCTCAAGGAGGTGCTTTGGGAGGACGGGCAGGTTCCCCCAGCTTGCAAGGGCAGGGGCAAAGGGCTTTTCATACTTCACAACAAGGGTGTAGGGATCAGGGGCGTGGATCTCCTTTACCTGTAGGTAGTCCTCCTTGTAGGCCGTTGGTGTCCTTGGATCGATGATGGTTTTGTAGCCGAAGATCACATCCTCTGCGGTGAAGGGGACACCGTCCTGCCACTTTACGTCCTTTCTGAGGTGGAAGGTGATGGTAAGCCCATCAGGGGAGACCTCCCATGACTCTGCAAGGTCCCCTGTGAGGGTGAGGTCCTTGTCGTACTTCACAAGGCCATTGAAGATGAGCCCTGCCACATCATGGGAGGCACTGTCTGAGGCGAGCATGGGTATGAGGATGCTCGGTTCCCCTATGGATCCAACGACAATGGTATCCCCGTAGGATGGGCCAGATTCCTCCTGTCCCCTGTTTATCGACGGGTAGAGGAGGAAAAAGGCGGCAAGGAGTAGCAGGGAGAACCTCTTCATGGCTGGCTAAATATAACCCATTCTCTCTATCTCTTCAAGGGGGGATGGATGGTGTCAGGGGCCTTTCTCCTCCGGGATATAGATGGACAGGACCCGGAGGAGGTCCTTTATGCTGATGGGCTTTGCTATGTAGCCGTCGAAACCCTCTGCCATGAAGCTCTCCACCTCACCCTTCATGGCATGTGCTGTGAGGGCTATTACAGGGATCCCCCTGGTCTGTGGGTTTTCCTTTAGCTTCTTGAGGGCCATGATCCCGTCAAGCTCTGGTAGCTGTATATCCATGAGGATCACATCGGGCTTCTCATTCAAGGCC
This sequence comes from Deltaproteobacteria bacterium, assembly GCA_015492305.1. GTDB lineage: Bacteria > Desulfobacterota > GWC2-55-46 > S146-80 > S146-80 > S146-80. The sequence continues at coordinate 467 of WGFJ01000019.1, read as the reverse complement.
TTTTCCACGGCCTCCACGCCAGTGCCTGCCTCAAGAGGTTCGTAGCCTTTGAAGAGGAGAAGCTCCCTGAGGAGTTCAAGGTTCTCCGGGTTGTCTTCAACTATGAGGACCTTCCTGCCCATCTCCACCTTCCTCTCCATCTTCCCAGGATACCACCCTGTTTCTCGTCTTCTTTGCCTTCTTGAGTGCCATCCTTGCCTTTTCCATCAAATCCTCCTCCTTCCTTCCATCCACAGGGTATGTGACAACGCCAAAGCTGGCCGTGACCTTTCCACCTGGCAGGTTCTCCTCACCTATGAAGGGATACTCCTCTATGAGCCTCCTCAATCTTTCGGCTGTGCGAAGGGCCTCTGACTTTAAGGTGTAGGGGAGGATCACGGTGAACTCATCCCTCCTTGTCCTTATCAGGGTGTCATAGCCCCTTATGGCATTGCCTATCACCTCTGCGACCTTCCTCAAAAGGGTGG
>WGFJ01000018.1 GCA_015492305.1 Deltaproteobacteria bacterium | reverse complement strand
TCTTTAACCGGGTCTGAAAGGCCCTGGAGGTGGCACCTGCCATGTGGTAGACCGCTGCAGAGGGGACATAGAGGCATTTGTAGCCGTAGAGCTGGGCCCTGAAGCTCAGGTCCACATCCTCAAGGTATGCGAAGAAGTCCTCATCGAAGGGACCTATCTCTTCGAAGAGGGAGGCACGGTATATGGCAGCCCCTGCACAGGCACCGAAGACGTATTCCTCTCTGTTGAACTCAGGGCAATCACGCTCACCCGCCCCCCTCTTGATGGCAAGGCCGTAGACGGTGAAGCAGTCCCCTGCCCTGTCTATGAGGTTCCTCTTATGGAAGTCTATCATCTTCGATGCACAGAGACCCACCTCAGGGTGACTATCAAGGGCCTTTACGAGCTCTTCAAGCCATCTGGGGTCTGCCTCTGTATCGTTGTTGAGAAGGGCTATGTACTCACCTCTGGCCTCCCTTATCCCCCTGTTTACCGCCGCGCTGAATCCCCTGTTATCCTCGAGTGCTATGAGCCTTACCTCAGGGTAGTTCTCCCTCAGAAACTCCACCGACCCATCAGAGGAACCGTTATCCACCACGATCGTCTCAAAGTCCCTGAAGGTCTGTCTCCTCAGGGACTCAAGACAGGTCCTCAACAGGTGTCTTCCATTCCAGTTGGGGATAATTATGGTTACAAGGGGTTGCAAGGTTTCAGGTCTTCAGGAGTTACTTATAAGGGTCTCTCTGCCCCAGAAGCCATTCTGCAAGGAGATTTATCCCTCTGATGCTCGGGCTTGGGAGCCAGGTTAGCAAGAGGATCAAGGACTTCTGAAGCCTCTGTCTCAGGTTTACAGGTAAGGCAGATCTTATGTAATCCCTTCCCCTTGAAGGCCGTCCCTTAAGGGTGAGGTACCATCCCAGGGCAAGGAGCCTCCACGTCAGAACCTCTCTTATAAGGGGCTCATAGGGGGATCCCTTTGATAGATCATGGATCTTTCTCACCACCTTGAGGGCCCCTTCCTTCATTGCCAGGAGATCGCAACTCCTGTTTGATCCATGGATCCTGATGTAAAGAAGGGGCTCGTCAATGAACAGAAACCTGTACCCATGGAGGGAGAGTCTGAGGAAAAGCTCCCAGTCCTCATACCATCCTATCCTCTCATCGAAGCCCCCTGCCTTCTCAAGGCACTCCCTCTTTATGACAGCAGAAGGCAAGGGGATAAAGTTCCCCATTATGAGCCTCTCAAATATATCCCCTGAGAAACACTTCACCTTTCTATCAAGGGATTTGCTCTTATCCCCATCCCTAAGAAGGTACCTGTAACCTGCATAGACAACGCCTGTATCCCCCTCTGAAGACCTGAAGGCAGAGACCGCCCTTTCCAGCATCCCAGGGGCCCAGAGATCATCATCGTCAAGGAAGGCAACATACTCCCCCCTTGCCTCTGAGAGCCCTCTGTTACGCGCAGATACAACCCCCTTGTTCTCCTGGTAGTAATACCTTAATTTTCCTCCATAACGGGATACCACTTTGCGGGTATCATCCCTGGATCCATCATCTATCACGATGATCTCCACATCCTTGTAGCTCTGGGCGAGAACGCTCTCTATTGCCTCTGGCAGACACCAGCTCCTGTCACGGGTTGGGATCACAACGCTTACAAGGCCGTCCCTCATGGCCTGTCCACAAGGTACTGAAATCTCCTTTTGAGGAGGATCAATGGAAGCATGGCCTTTCTCTTTCCATATCTCAACCGATTCCAGAGGGCTGAGAATACACCTCCCCTGTTGCACACCCTGGGATCAAGGAGCTCTTCCTGCCATGTCTTCAATATCTCAACAGAGGATCTTCCAACCTCCCTGAAGTTTGCAAGGACATCCTCTGTCTGAAGAGGCTCATAGGACCGTCCTACCCTCAGCCACATCTCATAGTCCATCACATATCGCAACCCCTTATCGAAGAGTCCCACCCTCTCGAATACCTCCCTTTTTAAGAAGACCGCAGGGTGGGGGATAAAGTTGGCCCGTTTCAACCGTCTATAGCTATACTTTGGAGGGAAGACCATCCGTTTCCTCTTCCTGCCCCTCTGGTCCAGGTAGTTGGCCTCTCCAATAAGCCACTTGCATCCCGAGGCCTCCAGGAAGTATCCAACCACCCTCTTGAGTGCTCCAGGCTCATAGAAATCATCGGAGTGTAGATGGGCTATGATCTCCCCTGATGAGGTTATAATACCCTTGTTCATCGCATCAGAGATGCCCTGATCCCTCTCACTCACCCAGTAGTCTATGGCATGCTCGTAATGTTTGATGATGGCCAGCGTGTTATCTGTGGAACCTCCGTCTATGACGATGTATTCCACATTATCGTAGTCCTGATCAAGGACGCTTCTTATGGTCTGCTCAATGTACCTTTCACCGTTGAAGACTACGGTTATAACGGTTACACAGGG
>WGFJ01000017.1 GCA_015492305.1 Deltaproteobacteria bacterium | reverse complement strand
GCATTTATCTTTATCAGCCTTTCAGCGGGGCGGTGTATCTTCAGACCTGTGACGGGACAGGTCCTGAAATCTAACTCTCCAACTGCCATCTTTCCACCCCCTTTATGATTCTACGAATATCTTTCCGATCATCAGATGATGTCCGAGTCCGCAGTACTCATTGCAGATGATGGTGTATTCGCCTTCTTCAGTTGGTGTAATGGTGAGGACATAGTCATAGCCTGGGAGGACCATGAAGTTCATGTTTATAGGATACACGGAGAACCCGTGCTGGAGGTCAAGGGAGGAGATGTGTAACCTGTAGCTTTCTCCCTTCTTCAGCTTGAGTATCGGGCTCCAGCTCCACATCCTTGCGATTATGTAGATATCACTTCCAGGTGGTGGTTCTACTACAGGTATCCCCTTCTCTGTGCCCACCTGATACTGCTGGATGAATTCGTTTGCCTTTTTCTGGAATTCCTGTGGTGTAACCCTGTAGGTTTCCTGGGAGGGATTCTGCTTTCCTACTGCATGCCAGTAAGGCATCATGAAGAACAGGATCAGGGCCCAGATGAGGGCTATCGTGATCCAGAGCTTCTCCTCCCTGTCTACAGGTTTCCACCATACCCTTTCAGGAGTAGAGATAGCCATATTCACCTCCTATTCCTTAAAGATTACCTCGGCCAGAGCGGCAGGTTTGCAAGCTCCATCACACCCCACAACGTATAGAAGACAACAAGTACTACCGCTCCGAGGAGGAAGATGAAGAAGAGGTCATCGTAGAGGGCCTGCATCTTGGGGATCTTCTCCTTCTCCTGGGCCTTTTTTTCCTCAGCCATGGTATCACCTCCTTTCACCCTGGAAGGGCTTAAAGTCCTGTTTCCTTTTTGGGATGGAAAAAGTTAACCATAAGAGGGAAGCCTTTTTTTATGATAAATGTCATATCCCCGGGGTATAGAGTATGGTCTAATGATTTGACCCTTCAATAATTAAAAAGTTTTAATGGAGTATATTATAAATTCAGAAATTTGCAAGTTAAAAATGGGGGTGAACGATGGAAGTGGTAAATCTGAAAGGTAGGATATCCTTTCTGCCGGACATGGTAAAGAAGGAACTCCTCTTCGACTCTGAGAAGATGAGGGTTGTCCTCTTCAACCTCGAGAAGGGACAGGAGATACCGGCCCACACCTCCACCTCAGAGGTCCTTATGTTCCTTGTAAAGGGAAAGGGCCGTTTCCTTGTGGGTGATAAGTGGGAGGATGTTGAGGAAGGGGCCTTTGTTGTGTGCGGGAGCAACGAACCACACGGTATGGAAGCAACAGAGAGGATGACGGTCCTGGCGGTGATAGCTCCAAGACCTGAATAGGGGGTGGCAATGAAGGTCTCAAAGGATATGACCGTCAATCAGGTGATAAAGCTGAGTCCAAAGGTTATACCCGTCTTCAACCACTTCAACATAGATTCGTGCTGCGGGGGAAGTGACACCCTTGAAGAGGCGGCGAAGAAGGCAAAGATCGATGTGGAGACCCTCATAAGGGAACTGGAAAAGGCCATGGAGGGCTGAGATGGCGGTAAAGAACATCCATTCCTTGAAGAGGTTCAATCCCTCCCAGTTTGTTCCCCAGATGCTCCATATGTCGATGAGGCTTAAGGTCCCCCTCATATGTATGACAGAAGGGCAGGAGATCCCCCCTCATCCGGGTTCTACAAGTATGTTCTATGTCGTTGAAGGAAGGGGAGAGATAACCGTTGACGGTGTGAGACGGGAGATAGGGGAGGGGGATCTTGTCTTTGTACCTGATGGCAGCAGCAGGGGTCTTAAGGCCCTTGAGCCCCTTGTTGTCCTTGCTGCCCAGGCATTTTAGGAAGGAGCCTCCTTATCTCCTTGCAGAGCTCTTCTATGGATACGGGTCTGAAGAGGGTGGTGGCATACTTCCCGATGTAATGCAGGCTCCTGTCGGTGATATCGCCTATTACAAGGACAGGGACCTTGCCGAACCTCTCCTTCAACTCTATGAAGGTCTCCTCCGAGAATCTCTGTCCATAGGTGTTCAGGATTATGAGGGAAGGTCTTATGCCCTCTGGGAGGTCTTCAGGTCCCTCATAACCCTCCACTTCATAGCCCTCCTCCATAAGCTGGGCCCTTATCAGGGTCCTCTCCCTCCATTCCCTTGCAATGAGGAGTATGGGATGCCTTCTCTCACCTCCCATACCGTCCCATGAGTTCGCCCTTATCAATGATGTGTCCCTCCATTGCCCGGAGGAGCCTTGCCTTGGTGATACCCGGTTCAAGGTCGAGGACCTTATCAAGGGCATAGACCTTGAAATAGTATCTGTGGGTCCCCCTCGGTGGACATGGTCCACCGTATCCTATCCTGCGGAAGTCGTTTATCCCCTGCCTTGCCCCGTTGCGAAGGACCCTCACAGGGGGAACCCCTTCCTCAAGCCCCCTTGAGTCCGGTGGTATATTGAACATTACCCAGTGGACCCAGGTGCCCATGGGGGCATCGGGATCATCCGATATGAGGGCTATGCTCTTCGTTCCCTCCGGTATGCCCTCCCATTCCAGAGGTGGTGAGATGTCTTCCCCATCGCAGGTATACCTCTTCGGTATCATACCTCCCTCTGTGAAGGCCTTGCTCCTTACCTTGATAGCCATCGTTTCACCCCCTGCCATCCCTGTAATGGATAGGATCGATAAGAGGATTACCACCACCTTCCATCCCATGGTGCCCTCCTGTATAGTGGATTCTAT
>WGFJ01000016.1 GCA_015492305.1 Deltaproteobacteria bacterium | reverse complement strand
TTTATGATATCCGCTGCTGATCCCTGGATGGGTGTATTGATGGCTATCCTCTCACCCAGGGCCCTTATGTTGGGGTTCCTGCTCCTGAGTTCAGGCACGGGCCTCTTCCTCCCAAATATGGTGGTAACAAACCCCTTTTCCCTTGCCTCCCTGAGGGTCCTGTCTATGAAGGACCTCACACCCCTGTGGATGGAGAAGTAGTTATCGATGTATTCCTTTGCCTCCTTCTGGGATATGCCAAGGCCCTGGGAGAGACCGTAAGGGCTTATCCCGTATATGACACCGAAGTTTATGGCCTTTGCCTGCCTCCTCATCTCCTCTGTCACATCCTCGGGCGGGACACCAAAGACCTCTGAAGCCGTACGCCTGTGTATGTCCTCCTCCTTCCTGAAGGCCTCAAGGAGCAGGGGGTCCTGGGAGAGGTGGGCAACTATGCGCAGTTCTATCTGGGAATAGTCGGCAGAGAGAAAGAGCCACCCCTCTTCAGCGACAAAGACCTCCCTTATCCTCTTTCCAAGTTCAGACCTTATGGGGATGTTCTGGAGGTTCGGTTCGGAACTGGAGAGCCTCCCTGTGGCTGTTACGGCCTGGTTGAAGGAGGTATGGATCCTGCCCGTCTCAGGGTCTATGAGACCGATCAGGGCATCTACATATGTGGACTTCAGCTTGGAGAGGTGGCGGTATGTGAGGATGTCTGCCGGAAGTTCATGCTCCGTGGAGAGGGCCTTCAGCACCTCCTCATCCGTTGAGTAGCCCGTCTTTGTCTTCTTCACAGGTCTCAGCCCGAGACGCTCGAAAAGCACCTTCTGGAGCTGCCTCGGGGAGTTTATGTTAAACCTTCCGCCACCAAGGTTGTATATCCGCTCTTCAAGCCTCTCCATCTCCCCTTCAAGCTCCTTTGAAAGGGCAACAAGGAGGTCCACATCCACCTTTATCCCTGTAAGCTCCATCGCACCAAGGACCTCCACAAGGGGAAGGTCTATGGTGTAATAGAGGTCTGAAAGGCACTCCTCCTCAAGCCTCTTCAGGAGGATGGATGAAAGGGTGTAATTGATCCCGGCCACCTCGCATGTCAGATCTTCCTTCTCCTGCAAGGAGGGCCTCCTGCCAAGGTACTCCTCTGCGATATCATCAAGGGAGTAGGGAGCCCTCAGGGGATTTATGAGGTAGGCAGCGATCATGGTGTCTCCATGGATACCGGCAAGGTCTATGCCCTGCTTTTTCAGGGATATCCAGGCCTTCTTCAGGTCGTAACCATCCTTCCTCACACGACCATCCTCAAGGACCCTCCTGAGTTCGTCCCTCCACCCATCCCTGAAGGGCACATAGTAGGCCCTCCCTTTCTCAAAGGACAGGCCCACCCCTTTAACCTCCCCCTTCTCTGTGTGGAGGGCTATGGAGACCTCCCCCCTGTCCTTTATGGACCTTATCAACTCCTTCAAAGTTCCCGGGGCCTCCACCCTTTCGCAGATAAGCCCTGCAGACTCGGGAGGGATAAGCTCCTTCAGGAGGCGGCTGAATTCAAGCTCCCTGAAGAGGTCCCTAAGCCTCTCATAGTCAGGCTCCCTCAGGAGGAAGTCATCCAGGGAGTACTGGAGGGGGACATCCCTGTGTATGGAGGCAAGCTCCCTGCTGAGCAGGGCCTGATCCCTGTATCTCATCAGGCTCTCCCTTACCCGCCTGTTCGGGATGGAGTCCACATTATCTATGGCCCTTTCAATGGTCCCGAACTCCTTTATCAGCTTTACTGCCGTCTTCTCACCGATCCCTGGGACACCGGGTATGTTGTCTATACTATCCCCTGCAAGGCCCATTATCTCCACAACCTTCTCAGGGGGCACACCGTACCTCTCAAGGACCTCTTTGACCCCGTATCTCCTGCCCTTCATGGTATCAAGGAGGGTCACATGGTCGCTCACAAGCTGAAGCATGTCCTTGTCACCCGTTACTATGACGATCTCCACATCCTTTCCTTTGAGGTCCTCAACGATGGTTCCGATCACATCGTCGGCTTCGAAACCCTCCTTTTCTATGACCGGTATGTGGAAGGCAGAGACTATCTCCTTTATGTAAGGGATCTGGGGTATCAACTCCTCTGGCATGGCCGGCCTCTGGGCCTTGTACTCCCTGTATAGGTCCTCACGGAAGGTGGGTCCCTTTGCATCGAAGACAACAACCATGTACTCCGGCCTGTACTCCTTTATGACCTTCAGGAGCATGTTCGTGAAGCCGTAGATGGCATTCGTCGGCAGGCCCTTTGTGGTACTCAGATGGGGGAGGGCGTAAAAGGCCCTGTAGATGTAGGAACTTCCATCTATCAGAAAGAGCCTTTTCATTTCCTGCTAAAGGGCAAGGTCGAAGGCATTGGGAAGGATCTCTATATCCTCCCCTTCAGGGGAGAGAATGATGGAGACCACATCGAAACGGGCCTTTCTTTCAAGAAGCCCTTTTTCCTTGAGATAGAAGGAGGCAACCTGCGAAAGCTTCCTCATCTTCCTCCTGCCAATCGCCTCCTTCGGCCATCCAAAGGCAAGCCCCTTCCTCGTCTTCACCTCCACGAAGACGATGGTATCACCTTCTTCGGCCACGATGTCGATCTCCCCAAGGGGACACCGGTAGTTCCTCTCCCTGATCCTGTAGCCCCTCTCCCTGAGGAAGGCCTCAGCCCTTTCCTCCCCTAAGGCACCCAGCCTCCTACCCGAGGTATCCCTTGACACCCCTGAAACTCCTCCTGTGGATCGGGGTGGGACCGTATCTTGAGAGGGCTTCAAGGTGCTCCCTTGTGCCATAGCCCTTGTGCCTCTCAAAACCATAGAAGGGGAAGTGCCTCTTGTATGCCTCCATGATCCTGTCCCTTGTCACCTTTGCAATGATCGAGGCAGCAGCGATAGAAGGGCACTCCCTGTCCCCGTGGACAACAAGCCTCTGGGGGATGGATATCTGCAGGGGATGGCTGCCATCTACAAGGACAAGATCAGGGCTGGGCGAGAGGGATCTCACCGCTTCCTCCATGGCGCGGAGGCTCGCCTTCAGGATGTTCAGCCTGTCCACATCTTCGGAAGAGACAATGCCAAGGCCGATGGTGAGGGCCCTTCTGTAGATCTCCTCAAAGAGGACCTCTCTCCTCTTTGGGCTCAGGGACTTCGAATCCTTCAGTTCGAGATCCTCAGGGAGGACCTCAAAGACCACAGCAGCAGCCACAACAGGCCCTGCAAGGCACCCCCTGCCTGCCTCATCGACCCCTGCAACAAGAGGAGGCCCCTGAGCCTTAGCCAAGACCTTTCCTTCTCTCCTTGAGCCTTGCTGCCTTGCCCTTCAGAGCCCTCAGGTAGTAGAGGCGTGCCCTTCTCACCCTGCCATGCCTTACGACCTCGATCTTCTCTATGGAAGGTGAGTTCAGGGGGAATGTCCTCTCCACACCCACACCATATGAGACCTTCCTCACCGTGAAGGTGGACCTGTTGAGGCCACCCCTCTTCCTGATCACCACCCCCTCGAAGACCTGGATCCTTTCCTTATCCCCTTCCTTCAGCTTCACATGGACCCTTACCGTATCACCGGGTCTGAAAGGGGGAAGATCCGTTTTCATGAGGCCCTTTTCGATCTTTTCAAGGATGTCCATCTTTATCCTCCCTGTCCTTTTTTATCTCTTCAAGCATCCTCAAGTCCTCTTCGCTCAAGGAGGCCTTCTCAAGGAGATCGGGTCTCCTCTCGTAGGTCCTCTTCAGGGCCTGATACCTCCTCCACCTGGCTATCTCCCCATGGTTCCCTGAAAGGAGCACCTCGGGGACCTCAAGGCCCATGAAGACCCTTGGCCTCGTGTAGTGGGGATACTCAAGGAGTCCGGTGGAGAAGGACTCCTCAAGGGGCGATCTGCCACAACCAAGTACCCCTCTTACAAGCCTTGAGACGGCATCAACAACCACAAGGGCAGCGGCCTCACCCCCGCTCAATATGTAGTCACCAATGGATATCTCCTCATCCACCACAAGCTCCCTCACCCGCTCATCCACTCCCTCGTATCTTCCACATATGAGGGCAAGGTGATCCCTATTCGCAAGTTCTATGACCTTTTCCTGCCTCAGTGGCTGACCTTGAGGGGTAAGGAGGATCACCCACGGTCTGAGGCCCTCCCTGGTCACCTCTTCCTTTACCTTCTCAACGGCCCTGAAGATGGGCTCCACCTTCATGACCATCCCTTCCCCGCCACCGTAGGGGTAATCATCGGTCGTCCTGTGCCTGTCAGAGGTGTAACCCCTGATGTCGTGGACCCCTACCCTTACGATACCCCTTTCTATAGCCTTCCCCAAGACCCCGCACTTGAGGGGGGATTCGAAAAAGGAAGGGAATATGGTAAGGATGTCAAACCTCACTCCTCAATGAGCCCTTCAATCCTCCTTATGACGATCCTCTTTCTGGCAATATCTACCTCCCTGATCACATCCTTTATGAAGGGTATGAGATGCTCCTTCCCGTCCTTTACCACAAGGACATCGTTGCTGCCCGTTGCAAAGACCTCCGCAACCCTGCCCACCTTCTTCCCATCCTCAAGGTCCACCTCGCACCCTATGAGCTGAAACCAGTAATACTCGCCCTCCTCAAGGAGGGGTTCGAGATCCTTTGCAGGGACAAAGGCCTCCAGCCCAACAAGGCTTGAAGCCTTTTCATCCCTCCTTCTGATGCCCTTTACCTTGACAAGGAGGACGTTCTTATGGGGTTTTATCCTTTCGATCTCAAGGATCCGGGGGTTCCCCTCAGGTGGTCTGCCATCTGGATAGACCACCACCCTCTTCCACTCCTTCCCCTCCACCCTGCCCCACGGCTTGAGCCTGAGATAGCCCTTGACACCATGGAGCCCTACAAACCTGCCTACAGATACGAGTTCCTCTTCCTTGAGGGGATGAAGATCGACTCCTTCTCCCACCTTAACCGGAAGGGATCTATTCTATTATCTCAAGTACCGCCCTCTTGTTGAGCTTGGTTGAGGCGGCATTGAGTATTGTCCTCATGGCCCTTGCTGTCCTTCCCTGCTTACCGATGACCTTGCCGAGATCCTCCTTTGCAACAGCAAGTTCGATGACAGAGGTCCTGTCCCCTTCTATCTCCGTCACCCTGACCTGATCGGGATGATCCACCAACGCCTTTGCGATGTACTCGATGAGTTCCTTCATCTTCTCACCTCCACTGCGGAATCGGTTGTATTAAGAAAGGCTCAGCCCAATCCCTTCCTTCTTCAAAAGGCTTTTTACAGTATCCGATGGTTCCGCCCCCTCTTTCAACCAGTGTATCACCCGCTCCTTATCTATCTTCACCTCTGCAGGGTCCTTCATGGGATCATAGGTCCCGAGGATCTCTATGAACCTGCCATCCCTTGGTGCCTCGGAATGGGCAACCACTATCCGGTAAAAGGGTCTCTTTTTTCTGCCATGTCTTGCAAGCCTTATCCTTACAGCCAAGTTCCTTCCCTCCTTTCTTAACCGACAGAATCTTAACCTATCCTTCCCATCTGGTCCATAAGACCCGAAAATCCCCTGGAAAGGATACCTCTCATACCACCTTTCTTTATCTTCTTCATCATCTTTCGCATCTGCTGGTACTGCTTCAGCAGCCTGTTCACCTCCTGGACGGTGGTCCCGCTTCCCCTCGCTATCCTCCTCCTCCTGCTACCATTTATGATGGAAGGGTTCCTCCGCTCTTCCTTTGTCATGGAGTTTATGATGGCCTCTGTCCTTACGAGGACCTTGTCATCCACCTTAAGGCCCTTTCGTTTCAGTTCCTCAAACCCGGGAAGCATGTTCAGGAGCCCCTCGAGAGGACCCATCTTCTTTATCTGCCCGAGATGGGCCTTGAAGTCCTCAAGGGTGAAGGTATCCTTCTCGAACCTTTCGGCAAGCTGCCTTGCCTTTTCCCTGTCCACCCTCTCAAGGGTCCTGTCAATGAGGGTCAGGACATCGCCCATCCCGAGGATCCTGCCAGCAACCCTGTCAGGATGAAAGGGTTCGAGGTCCTCAAGCCTCTCACCCACACCGATGAACTTGATGGGTCTTCCTGTCACCATCCTCATGGAGAGGGCAGCCCCTCCACGGGCATCGCCGTCCATCTTGGTGAGGATGATGCCATCTATTCCAACGGCCTCATCGAAACCCTTTGCGATCTTTACCGCATCCTGCCCGGTCATGGCATCTGCAACAAGCAGGGTCTCCCTGGGTCTGATGGTGCCTTTGAGGGTCCTCAACTCATCCATGAGGGAGTCATCTATATGGAGTCTTCCTGCCGTATCCACCATGACAATATCAAAGAGGCCCTTCCTCCCGTACTCAAGGGCCCTCTCACAGGTATCAACAGGTGATCCCTCCTGGGGAAAGACCTCTATCCCCAGCCTCTTGCCAAGCCTTTCAAGCTGAAGGGCTGCTGCTGGCCTGTAGGGATCGGCAGGGACAAGGAGCACTTTCTTCCCTTTCCTCTTGAAGTAACCTGCAAGCTTTGCTGCAGTGGTTGTCTTTCCCGAACCCTGAAGCCCTACAAGCATAATGGTAGATGGCGGCACCCCATCTATCCTGATATCCTCACACCTTTCCCCCATCACCTTCGTGAGTTCCTCCCTCACGATCTTTATAAACTGCTGTGCAGGGGTAAGGCTGTCGAGGACCTCCTTGCCCAGGGCCCTCTCCTTTACAGACTCAAGGAAGCCCTTCACCACCTTGTAGTTGACATCTGCCTCAAGGAGGGCCATCTTTATATCCCTGAGGGCCTCCTGGATGTTAGACTCCTTTATTACACCATGGCCCTTCAGCCTCTTGATGACATCCCTGACCTTACCGCTCATGCGATCAAACATCCAAACCCCCAGAAAAGAGCGAAGGATCTTGGAAGAGAGATTAAGTTACTATAAATATAGGAAAAGGGCTTACCTTGTCAAGGTAAATCCCCCCTGGCCTTTAACTCGGCCTCCGATGGCCTGAGATAGATGGGGAGGAGTTCCTTCGGATCCTCTGCCTCCCCGCGGAGGAGATGGTCCAGGGCCAGAAAGCCGACACAGGAAGCACGGACCACCCAGAGGTAAGGAGGGGCAAAGATGGCCCTCCCCTTAAGACCCTCCTCTATCCTTTCCCTCCAGAGGGAAAGACCCTCCCCGAGGAAGATGATCTCCTCCTCTTCTGGAAGGGACCCTATCAGGGTCTCTGGCTTCATGACCCTGTCATCCATAACCCTCTTGAGCCCGTTTCCGTCCCTCCTGAAAAGGGCTGCATAGACCTCTCCCTTCCTTGCATCGAGGACCGGGCAGATGGGTCCCTCTGAAAAGGGGAGGTTGAGGGCAAGGGCGTGCAGGGTGGAGACCCCGACAACGGGTTTACCCAGGGCCCAGGCAAGGCCCTTTGCAATGCTTATCCCCACCCTCAAGCCTGTGAAGGAACCAGGACCGGCTGTAACCGCTATGCCATCCACCTCTTCAAGCCCTACCCCTCCATCCCTCAGGACACGGTCAATGACAGGGAGGATGGTTTCCGAGTGGGTCCTCTCGATGTTGAGATTCATCTCCTCAACTATGCAACCCTCCCTTGTCAGGGCCACACTGCCCGAAGGGGTGGAGGTATTGATGGAGAGGATCTTCATCCTTCAATAAGCCTCATGATGTCGTTG
>WGFJ01000015.1 GCA_015492305.1 Deltaproteobacteria bacterium | reverse complement strand
TCCCTATGGATACGATACAAGAGGTAGATTGCAAGGACAGGCACTATGAGGGCCGTTGCCAGGGCTATACCGTAGATACCGAAATACCTTATGAGGATGAGGTCCAGTATCACATTGACCAGGAAGTAGGAAGTTTCATACCTGAATATCACCCAGTTCTGGCCAAGGGAATAGAAGCCTCTTAGAAGCAGGGGTATGACCATCTGGAAGACAAGGACCGCTGTAAAGAGGTAAAGGAGGTTTGCCGTTATGTAGGTATCAGAGCTGGTGAAGGCCCCCCTTTCAAAGAGGGCTGAGATAAAGGGTCTTCCCATGGCAAAGAGGCCTATGGTGGAGGGGATGGATATGAAGAGATTCACCTTTATACCGAACAGAAAGAGGTCCTTGAACCCCTTTGTGGAGCCCCTGGATGTATGGTGGGATAGGTATGGGTATAGGACGATGGAGGAGGCCCTTGAGAAGAGAAGGAGAGGAAGGGAGACCACCTTGAGGGCGATCTGGAGGTCCGTGATGGATCCTGCCTCAAGTGTTGATGCAAAGATCCTATCCACCACCCCTATCCCCTTGCCTATCAACTCGGCCCCTGCCACTGGTAGCATGAGGAGGAAAAGATCCTTTAGGTATCTTCTCTCTTCAAGGAGGGAGGGGGTGTAGAGGGTGATCCTTTTCCGCAGGGACAGGAGGAAACAGAGCAACCCTGCCAGAGCACCAACCAGGCTTCCATAGGCAAGGGAGGCTATGCCGTATCTACCGGAGAGGAAGATAAGGGAGAGGAGCAGTATGGTGCTGTTTATGACAGGTGCAACCCCTGAAGGAAGGAATCTGCCATAGACATGGAGGATGTTTCCAAGCATACCGGAGAGCCAGGTGATGAGGACAACCGGTAAGAGGACCCTCACGAGTTCGGATGCCACCTCCTTTGCAGGGGGAGAGAAGCCCGGGGCAAGGATGGATACGATGGACTCTGGAAAGACCATCCCTATAATCAGCAGTGGCATGATGGCAAGGGCTCCAATATTCACCACCGAACTTGCCAGTCTCCATGCCCTTTTCTCCCCCTCCTTCATGGCGGAGGTGAAGGTGGGTACAAATACAGCCCCTACGGCGCCCAGGAAAAGGACCTTGTGAAAGAGTTCCGGTATGGTGGAGGCAATGAACCAGGCATCCGTCTCCTCCCCTGACCCGAACCTGTAGACCATGATCATGTCCCTCAGATAGCCAAGTATGAGGGTAATGAAGGTTGAAAGGCTCAATACGGAGGTGGCCTTGAGGATACGTCCCTTTGTGTCTATCTGAGTCATTCAGGTCTTACACTTCGGATCCAGGGAGAATCCTTATTCCTCGTCGGCTCCTTCCTTCAACATCGGCAGAGAAGAGAGGTCCTTGAGACCAAAGAGTTCAAGGAACTCCCTTGTTGTTCCGTATACCATAGGTCTTCCGGGGATGTCCTTTCTGCCAAGGACCCTTATGAGCCTCTTTTCAAGGAGCCCCTTCAGGACCCCGCCCACATCCACTCCCCTTATCTCCTCTATCTCTGCACGGGTAACGGGCTGTCTGTAGGCGATGATGGAAAGGGTTTCAAGGGCAGCCTGGCTGAGGGAAGGGGGTTTGAGGCCTTCCAGCCTCTTGAGCCAGGGAGTGAACCTTTCCCTTGTCCTGAACTGGTAGCCCCCTGCAACCTCTTCTATGTAGAACCCCCTGTTGCCCGCTCTGTATTCAAGGATAAGTTCCTCAAGGGCTTCCTTTATGGTCCTTCTGCCTTCCTGGATCACCCTCTCCAGCCTCTGGAGGGTCACCGGCTTTGCTGATACGAGGAGTATGGCCTCTATCAAGGCCTTGAGGTCATCCCTCTCCACATCCAACCCCTTTTATGATGATCCTTCCAAAGGGTTCAACCTGATGGACAGAGACCATCCTCAACCTTACCAGCTCCAGAAGGGCAAGGAAGGTAACCACTGCAAGGGATCTATCGTATCTATCGGGAAAGAGGGACAGGAAATCTACCGTTCCCCTCCGGGAAAGTGTCTCAAGGATCTCTTCTATCCGCTCCATGACCGAGATCCTGCTTACCGTGATCTCAAGGGGTCTCTCCCGGGATGCCCTCTTCAGGACCTCCCTGAAGGCCTCAAGGAGGAGGATGGCCGATGATTCCTCGAGGTCTATCTCCCTCTTTTCCCTTTCCACCTCTGTTATGAGGGAACTCCTTGCAAAGGTATCCCTCCCAAGGATGGGACGCTCAACAAGCCACCTTGCCGCTTCCTTGAACCTCCGGTATTCAAGGAGCCTATCTACCAGCTCCTTTCGGGGGTCTTCCACGGTCTCTTCCTCCCCCTCTTCAGAAGGGGGGAGGAGCATCCTTGACTTTATGTATATGAGGGTGGATGCCATCACAAGGAATTCCCCTGCGATATCGAGGTTCAGGGAGCGCATCAACTCGATGTACTCCAGGTACTGGCGGGTTATCTCAGCAATGGGGATGTCGTAGATGTTTATCTCGTTCTTCTTGATAAGGTAGAGGAGAAGATCAAGGGGACCTTCGAAGATCTCTAACTTGACGGTGTAAGACATGTCTCTAAAGGGTTAAACCCATCACCTCCCTCACCTCCTCCATGGTCTTTGTAGCCACCTTTCTTGCCCTCTCACTTCCCTGCTTGAGGAGTTCCCTCACTATCCCCCTCTGCTCCTTGAGATCGTCCCTCCTCTCATGGATGGGCTCAAGGTTCTCGAGGATATTCTTTATGAGGATCTCCTTACAATCTATGCACCCTATCTCAGCACCCCTGCATCCCTTCTCCACATGGGAGAGTTCTTCCTTCCTGGAGTAGACAAGGTGGAGGGAATATACAGGGCAGTGCTCAGGATGGCCGGGGTCCTTCCTTCTCACCCTGTGGGGACAGGTGACCATGGGAAGGATCTTCTTCCTTACCTCTTCAGGGGGGTCCGATATGAGGATGACATTGCTGTAGCTCTTGCTCATCTTCCTTCCATCGAGTCCGGGCAGTTTCGGTGTCTCGGTGAGGAGGGGCTGAGGCTCAGGAAAGACCTCCTTACCGTAGAGGTAGTTAAACCTCCTTGCTATCTCCCTTGTGAGTTCAAGGTGGGGCAACTGATCCACACCTATGGGGACAAGGTCTGCCTTGTATGCGAGGATGTCGGCTGCCTGGAGGACCGGGTAACCGAGGAATCCATAGGTGGACAGGTCCCTTCCCTTCACTTCCCTCAACTGTTCTTTATAGGTGGGGTTCCTCTCGAGCCATGGAAGGGGCGTTATCATGGAGAGGAGCAGATGGAGTTCGGCATGCTCCGGCACCATGGACTGAAGGAAGATAACCGCCTTTTCCGGGTCTATACCCACACTCAGCCAGTCAAGGACCATCTCCTCTACGCTCTCCCTGATCACCGAGGGGTTTGCATACTCGCTGGTCAGGGCATGCCAGTCTGCAACAAAGAAGAAGCACTTATACTCCCCTTGAAGCCTCTTCCAGTTCTTGAGGACCCCCTCAAGGTGCCCGAGGTGCAGTTTCCCGGAAGGTCTCATACCACTGAGTACCCTTTTCATCTTAACCCCTTATACCAAAGATAAGACTCGTATAGTGCATGAACGGCACAAGGATGAGGTTGAGCATCCCTGTGAAGATGAGGAGGATGAGGATTATGAAACCATAATTCTCAAGCCACATCATGTTATACCTCTTTGACATCAGACCAAGGAGGACCCTTCCCCCATCGAGGGGAGGAACAGGGATGAGGTTGAAGACGGCAAGGGCAAGGTTTATCATGATCCCTGTCCTTACCATCATGAGGAGTGGAAGGGACCATGAGGCCGGCAGGTATGTGGCAAGGTCGGTTGCAAAGAAGGCCTTGTAAGAGAGGTTCCCTGCAACAGCCAGAAGGAGGTTTGAGAGGGGGCCGGCAAGGGCTACCCATATCATGGCCCTTTCCCCTCCCCTGAGGTTGTGAGGGTTCACGGGTACGGGCTTTGCCCATCCTATCATCCTGGTCATGAGGAAGACAAGTGTACCCACAGGATCAAGGTGTCTGAAGGGATTCAGGGAGAGCCTTCCAGACATCCTTGGGGTGGGGTCACCAAGCCTGTCGGCAACCAGTCCATGGGCAAACTCATGGACGGTTATGGCAAGGAGCATCGGGGGTATGAGGATGAAGATATATTGAAGGGAATCCATTCTTTCTCTCCACGTTATCCTTAAATATTAATTTCTTATGTCGAGGTTGTCAAACCTTTAATCTCTAAGCCCTGGTGAGTTCCCTCTCCATGAAGGTCCTGACATAGTGGATCTCCTCTTCGCGGCCCTTTATCTCCCCGTCGAGTCTCTTCTTGAGAAGTTCCTTCAGGATCCTGCCACAGAGAGGACCCTCGGGGATGCCAAGTTCCTTGAGGTCCCTGCCTGTAAGGGATGGCCTTACCTTTCTCAACTGGGTCAGGTAGAGGGAGATGTGCTTTTTCACGACCTCCTCTTGTGCCTTTGCCATGATGTATAGGATGACCTCAAGATGAAGGGGATGGAGGAGATGGTAGATTTCGCTTGGTTTGAGGTCCCCAGAAAGCCTGTTCATGATCTCCGGGACCTCTTCCCTCTGCCTTATGGCCTCCCACACACGCCTTCCCCCTACCCCGAAGCCCTCGGAAAGGCTGGTAAGCTCCCTCTGGGAGAGACTATCTGTGAGGACAAGGTAGACAAAGAGCCACTCCTCCACCCTTTCCTTCATGTAGAGCAAGCGGAACCAGGACATGACATCCCTTGTCCGGTCAAGGAGGAGGTTCATGTCCCTGTCGAACCGTATGGATGGATGTATGAATCTCAGAAGATCGAGTTCCCCCAGCCTCTTTATTATGCTTACAGGGTCCTCTTCGGAGAGTATGGCCTTGAGTTCCACGAAGAATCTCCTTCTTTCAACGGTCTTGAAGAGTTCCAGCCTTATAGCGTTCTTTATAAGCCTCATGGTATGTTTCCCTATGGCAAAGCCAAAACGCTGTTCAAATCTTACTGCCCTGAAGACCCTTGTGGGATCCTCCACAAAGCTCAGGCTATGGAGGACCCTTATGGTCTTTGCCTTTATATCCCTGAGTCCCCCGTAGAAATCAAGGAGTTCCCCGAAATTTGAGGGATTGAGGCATATGGCAAGGGTGTTTATGGTGAAGTCCCTCCTGTAGAGGTCAAGCTTTATCGAACTCTTTTCGATGGTAGGGAGAGCCCCTGGCCTTTCGTAGTATTCAAGCCTTGCTGTTGCCACATCCACCTTGAATCCATCCGGAAAGACAAGGACAGCCGTCTTGAAACGCTGGTAGGGCCTTACCTTGCATCCAAACCTCTCGCCAAGGCTCTTTGCAAAGATTATCCCATCCCCTTCGATGACTATGTCCACATCGAGGTTCTCGTTGCCAAGGATGAGGTCCCTCACGAAACCTCCCACCGCATAGGCCTTGAAGCCAAGCCCCTCTGCAACTTCTCCTGCGGTCTTGAGGAGATTCACCACCCTCTCGGGCAGTCTCTCCTCAAGTAACTTCCTCACATACCTTTTCCTTACCTTCCCAAAATCGCCTATCGGTCCCTTCTCCTCAACCTCTTCCATGGACCTCAGGAGATCGGTCCTTGTTATGACCCCAACGATCCTGTCCCCGTCAAGGACGGGCAGAAGCCTCTGGTTGTGTTCTATGACTATCTCCTTCACCCTTGAGAGGGGGGCGTCCTTCTGGACCGCTTCAAAGTCGGTGGCCATATACTCTCCCACAGGCACCCTTCCAAGACCATGGTAGAAGGCCTTTTCTGCCACCTGTCTCGTTATGATCCCTACAACCCGGTGGTCTTCCACCACAGGGAGGGCGTTTATGTTGTACCTTATGAGTATACCCCTTACCTTCTCTATCCTGTCTCCTGGACAGACCGTTATGGGAGGGAATGACATGAGCTCTTCAGCCTTTTTCCGAGGCCTTATGTTCTCCTTCAACAGGCACAGGAGCCTCTCCTTTGCCTCTATGAGGGTTGATCCCTTTATGGTGGCAGAGGCGGCAGTGGGATGACCTCCTCCACCGAAGCCCTTTGCTATCCTTCCAACATCCACATCCTCTGTCCTGCTCCTTGCGATGAGGTGGATCTTGTCCTCCATGAGGATGAAGGCAAACAGGGCTGGAACATTACAGATCTCCCGCATCTTGTGGACTATCAAGGCTATGTCCTCCACCCTGTGTTCGACAGCGGCTTCGGTGATAAGGATATCCACCCCTCCTATGTTGAAGGTCCTTGCCGAATCTATCAGCTCCCTCAAGAGGTTCAGGTCTTCCCTGTTCAGTTCCCTTTTCAGGACCTCGGAGACCACATTGAGATCCCCTCCTCTGGAGAGGAGGAAGGCAGCCGCCTCAAGGTCCTTGGGTGTGGTTGAGGGGTAGGAGAGGAAGCCCGTGTCCTCGTATATGCCAAGGAGCATTATGGTGGCCTCCTCAGGGGTTATCTCTATCCCCTTCTCCATGATAAGGTGGGTGAGTATGGTAGTTGTCGATCCATAGGGTAGGATGTATTCCACATCACCCCGTATCTCTTCAGGGCTTGAGGGGTGGTGATCATAGATGTGGATCTCAAGACCCGGCTTATCAAGGATCTCCGCAAACCTTCCTATCCTTGATGGGTCCCTTATATCCACAAGGATGAGGCGGGTGATGGACTCAAGGTCTATGGCCTGGATCCTGCCCATCTCAAGGCTATAAAGGGTGGATTTGAGAAGGAAATCCCTCACCCCCTTCTCCTTTGATCCTGGGAAGACCACAAGGGCATCAGGATAGAGTTTCTTGGCTGCAACCATGGATGCAAGGGTATCAAAGTCTGCATTTGTATGGGTAGTGATGACTTCCATATTCCTCAAGGGATCCAGGCAATGGCCTCTATCTCGATATCCACCCCTTTGGGCAGATCCGAGACCTCTACAGTAGCCCTTGCAGGTGGGTCTTCTGGAAAGAACCTCCTGTAGGTATCATTGAAGTCTTTGAAGTCTCCAAGGTCTTTCAGATACACGGTGGTCTTCACGATGTCCTTCATGGTTCCCCCTGCCTCTTCCACTATACCCTTTATGTTTTCCAGGACCTGCTCCGTCTGGACCTTTATGTCTCCCTTTACCAGATCCCCTTTGCTGTTCAGGGGGATCTGGCCGGATATGAAGAGAAGATTGCCCACTTTTACAGCCTGGGAATAGGGGCCTATGGCCTCTGGTGCCCTGCCGGTCCTTATGATCTCCTTCATACCCTCTCCACCTTTATTACCTTCTTTATCTTCTCAAGGGACCTTATGATGCGGTTCAGATGATCCCTGTCCCTTACCTGGATATCGAAGAGACAGACGGCCTTCCTGTCCAGTGTGGTCCTTATGGTTGCGCTCGAGATGTTGGCCTCTGCTGCAGCGATGGTGGCACTCATGTCCGCAAGGAGCCCCTTTTCATCGGCACATATGACCTCTATCCTGGCAGGCCTCGCAGCCCTTGCATCCTTGTCCCACTTTGCCTCTATCCTCCTGTCCATATCCGCTGCAAGGAGGTTTGGGCAGTTTGCGGTGTGGATGACCACACCCCTTCCCCTGGTTATGAAGCCTTCTATAAGGTCTCCGGGCAATGGATTGCAGCACTTGGCGAGGCGAACAAGGATATCACCGAGTCCCTTTACTGTGATACCACCTTCCTCCTTTCTCCTGGGCTGCACCCTCTTTAAAGGGACCTCCTCCTTTACTGCAGCCTCAGGGGCCACGATCTTTGAGACCACCGTGCCAGGGGAGGCCTTGCCATAGCCCACAAGGGCGAAGAGGTTGTCAAGGTCACTCACATTGAACTGCTCCTTTGCCACCTTTTCGAGTTCCTCTTTGAGGGCCCTTGTCAGGGACAGTCCGTATCTCCTGAATTCCTTCTCACACAGCTCCTTGCCTATGGCTATGCTCCTTTCCCTTTCCTCTGTCTTTATCCACTGGCGGATCTTTGCCCTTGCCCGTGATGTCTTGACGAACTTGAGCCAGTCCTTGCTCGGGTGGGCATTGGGTGAGGTCTCTATCTCCACCACATCCCCGTTCTTCAACTGATACCGCAGGGACACCATCCTCCCGTTCACCTTGGCACCGATACATCTGTTCCCCACCTCGGTATGGATACTGTAGGCAAAATCGACAGGGGTTGATCCCTTGGGAAGTGCCTTCACATCCCCCTTGGGAGTGAAGACATATACCTCTTCAGGGAAGAGGTCCCCTTTGACACTCTCCAGGAACTCCCTTGGATCTTTGAGGTCCTGCTGTGACTCAATTATCTGCCTGAGCCAGGAGAACCTCTTATCCTCCTTCCCATCTGGCATTCTGCCTTCCTTATACATCCAGTGGGCTGCTATACCTTCCTCTGCTATCCTGTGCATCTCCTCGGTCCTTATCTGGACCTCTATCCTCTCCCCGTAGGGGCCTATAACGGTGGTGTGGAGGGACTGGTACATGTTGGCCTTTGGCATGGCTATGTAGTCCTTGAATCTACCCGGCACAGGCTTCCAGGAGGAATGGATCACACCGAGGGCCTCGTAGCACTCCTTTATGTCCTTCACGATTATCCGGAAGGCAAGGATGTCATGGACCTTGTTGAAGTCCATCCCCTGCCTTTCCATCTTCTTGTATATGCTGTATATGTGCTTTACCCTTCCACTTACCTCCCCTTCTATGCCATTTGCCTCAAGCCTCTTTTTGATGATCTCCCTTACCTCCTTTATGTATCTGTCCGTCTCTACCTTCTTCTTCTTGAGCTCCCCCAATATATCTTCATAGACCTTTGGCTCGAGGTACCTGAGGGAGAGGTCTTCCAGTTCACTCTTCATCCATCCGATGCCGAGCCGGTTGGCAAGAGGTGCGTATATGTCAAGGGTCTCCTGGGCTATCCTTTTCCTCTTTTCCGGATGTATGGGTTCAAGGGTCCTCATGTTGTGGAGCCTGTCTGCAAGTTTGATAAGGACCACCCTTATGTCCCTTGCCATGGCAAGGAGCATCTTCCTGAAGTTTTCGGCCTGCTCCACAGCCTTGCTGCTGAAGCTGTACTTCCCTATCTTTGTAACCCCATCCACAAGCTCAGCCACTTCCCTGTCGAAGAGGGACTCTATCTCCTCAACGGTGGCGTGGGTATCCTCTACCGTATCGTGGAGGATGCCTGCAGCGATGGTCTTGACATCGAGCCTCATGTCAGCGAGGATCCCCGCCACCTCCATGGGATGGGAGAGGTATGGTTCACCGGAAAGCCTTACCTGTCCCTTGTGGACCTTGGCAGAGAAGATGTAGGCCTTCTTCAAGAGGTCTATATCTGCCTCTGGATGGTAGGACCTTACCTTTTCGATGATGTCTTCTAATCTTACCATGATCCTGGATGGTCCTTCCCCATTTAAATGGGGTAGTACCTTTAATGTACCTCAATCGGGGGGAAAAAGCAACTCAGGCGGGCTGGTGGATGGCTGGGAAAGGGGTCCTTCTACCCCTTGAGGGGTGGAGGTGTTTCGCCCTCCAGTTCCTTACCTCCCCTGTCCATGCTTACCTTTCCGGCAGCTATCTCCCTCAAGGCAACCACTACAGGTCTGTTGTCCGAATTTATAAGGGGTTTTGCCCCTCTGAAGAGCTGTCTTGCCCGTTTCGATGCCATGAGGACAAGGACAAACCTATTCGGTACCCTCTCAAGACAATCCTCTACCGTTATCCTTGCCACACCCTACCTCCTGTTTCAGATCTTTGGAAGAAAGGGCCTCATCCTGAAGGCCCTGCTCTTTTCCGCCAGTATGATGGCCTTTAGCCTCTCAAAGGCATCCTCAAGGCGGTCGTTTATTATAATATAATCATACCAGAGGGCCTCTGCAAGCTCTTTTTTGGCATTCTCAAGCCTTCTATCGATCTCTTCTTCGGAATCCACACCCCTCTTTCTCAACCTCTCCCTGCACACCTCAAGGCTCGGGGGTGCTATGAAGATGTATACCCCTTCCTTCCCCTTACTCTTTATCTGCTTTGCCCCCTGGACATCTATATCGAGGATGACATCATGGCCCTCCTTGAGCATCCTCTCCACCTCATCTTTCGGAGTCCCGTAGAAGTAGCCATGGACCTCTGCCCACTCCAGGAAGTCCCCCCTTTCAAGCATCTCTTTGAAGGTCGCCTCTGATACAAAGTGGTAGTCCCTCCCTTCCTCCTCTCCTTTCCTTGGACTCCTGGTGGTGTAGGATATGGAAAACCTTATATCTTTGAAGTGCTCCACAGCCATCCGGCAGAGGGTGGTCTTACCAGCCCCTGAAGGGGCAGAGACTATGAACATTATACCCCTTTCTTCCCTCCTATCCATGGGAAACCTCCTTGAGTTGAAAGAGGTACCTCCCCCTCAGGGAATGGAAGAACCTCCTTGTTCTTATGTCTCTGTAGTCCGGAAAGGTCCACTCAAGGGGTGAGAACCCCTTGTTTCTGTAGATGAGCACAAGATCAAGGTAGACCGAGTCGCCCATGTAAAGCCGGTGGCTGAAGTTCTTGAAGGTGGAAAGGACCACCTTTTCGCAGGCCATGTATCCTGGATCTATATTCACCTTCCTCCTGTCTTCGGTAGAAAGGGCCTTTTCTATGGAGAAGGCCTTGTGCTTTATAGATGGAAGGAGGTCCGGAAGGATGAGATCCTTGAAGGCCACAAACCTCCTTACAAGGTTACTGCCCATCTCTTCTTCATAATAGGATGTGTGGTTGAAGGGGAATACCTCGCTGATAACATCCATCTCCCCAACCTTTTCTTCAAGCATTCCCAGTGCCCTTTCCCCATCCTCCCTTGAGGAGTAGATAAGGCTTGCAAAGGCCTTTACAGGTACAGGGGATCTTGGATGGCTCATCTTCTGACCCCTTCTTCCCCTTTTCCACTTGCCTCGCCCCTTTCAACGGCCCTTAACAGTTCATCCGCAGTCACTGTGGCCGTTCCTATCTCCCCCACCACTATCCCGGCAGCATAGTTGGACAGTACAGAGGCACTCAGGAGGTCTGCACCGGATGCAAGGGCAAGGGCACAGGTGGCAACGACTGTATCCCCTGCACCTGTAACATCGTAGACCTCCTTTGCCACGGTGGGGATATGGACCGGGTCCTGTTCCTTCTGGAAGAGTGTCATGCCCTGTTCACCTCTGGTAATGAGTATTGCCTCACTCTCTGCCTGGGAAAGCAGTATCCTTCCAGCCTCCTTGAGGGACTCTTCATCCACTATATCTATACCCGATGCCTTGGATGCCTCCATGGTGTTGGGTGTTATAAGGGTTACCCCCCTGTAGAAGGAAAAGTGCTTTACCTTTGGATCCACAACAACTTTCTTCCCGTATCTCCTTGCAAGGTCTACCACACCCTGGACAAGTTCCCTGGAGATGACACCCTTTGCATAGTCAGATAGGGCCACCACATCGACCCCTTTTATTCGATCCCTCACCCATCCAAGGAGCCTCTCCCTCACAGGCCCATCCACCCTGTCCTTCCTTTCCTTGTCGAAACGGACAACCTGCTGGCTGTGGGCTATAATCCTCGTTTTCACACTGGTCGGTCTCAGGGGATCCTTAATCACGCCATCTACCCCTATCCCCCTTTCCTGAAGGAGGGAAAGGAGTTCCTTCCCTGCCCAGTCCTCTCCAACCACACCCCCAATGAGTACCTTCCCCCCGAGGGATGAAATGTTACTTGCCACATTGGATGCCCCACCAGGCCTCATGCTTTCAGAGGTTACTTCAACAACAGGGACAGGTGCCTCCGGGGAGATACGATCCACCTTGCCCCATATGAAGTGATCCAGGATCAGATCCCCGAGGACCATGACCCTGGATCTTGCGAAGCCTTCCAGGACCTCCCTTGCCTCTAAGGGATCTAAGAACATCTCCTCCCCACAACCTCTTCCACAAGAGAGAGAAAGCTTCTTACCGTTTTATCCATGGTATAGGTCTGTGCCTTTGCTCTTGCAGCCTTTCCTGCTTCCTCTCTTCTTTCCCTATCAAAGAGACTCAATATCTTATCGGCTATCTCTTCAGGATTTAAAGGTTCCTCCACGATCTCTCCCTCTCCACCCTCCATGATCTCAGAGATGCCGTTTGTCCTTGACGTCACTACAGGTAGACCTGCTGCCATGGCCTCAAGGCAGGCGTTGCTGAAGGGCTCATAGATGGAAGGAAGGACGAAGATATCGCTTCCGTAATAAAAAGGTCGGACATCCTCCTTTGGCCCCACCATAAACACATCCCTTTCAAGACCGAGTTCCTCTATCATCCTTCTGTAGGGCCTTCCCCTTCCCTTGCCAACTACAAGGAGTTTTACCCTCTTTTCTTTCCTCCTGAGGAGATCTACAGCCCTTATCAGGGGGCCAAGCCCCTTTCTCTCAAAACCGGATCCAACAAAGAGAAGCAGCATATCCTGTGGATCCAGTCCAAGCCTTTCCCGCAGCCTCTTCCTTTCCCTTCCCTTTTCCGTGATGTCGAACCTATCCGGTTCAATCCCGTTATATATAACATGGATCCTCTGTCCTGGCAAACCATAATGTCTCATGATCTCTTCCTTCACCCTCTTTGAGTTCACCACTACGGCCTTAAGCCTTCCATCCCTGAAAAGCCTCTTCTCGATGGCAAGGATGGTGAGGTGGAGGGGGTTCAACCAGAGAGAAGTGTATTTCAAAGGGGTCTCGAGATCCTTCCTCCGGAGGAGCCATTCCCTGTGGCAGCCATCGCCGGCCCTGTAAATATCCTGGTGAGGGGTCCTGTCAAGGCCGATAACCGCATCCAGCGCTTCCCTTTCAACAAGGCGGGATGCGTTCAGGGCAAAGCTGAGAACCTTGAGGAAGGAAGGCCATCTTACTACCCGTACCTTGTGGATATCGAGCCCCTTTGCTCCCTTCCATCTACTCGTGAAGAGATGGCATCTGTGCCCCCTTTCCATAAACCCCTTTACAAGCCTTGAAAGAAAGACCTCTGCCCCTCCATAGGGGGTGTATCTCATCCTTATGAGACCTATGTTCACGAAGTTACCGATCCCTCCTTACCATCTCTATATAGGCCCCGCCCATCCCAAGGAGGATACCAAGGGGCATAAACCTGAGATCCTCTACCATCCCCCTTACAACATATTCACCCAGGAAGGGCAGGATTATGGCCAGACCCATGGCCTT
>WGFJ01000014.1 GCA_015492305.1 Deltaproteobacteria bacterium | reverse complement strand
GGTCTCCTCGGGCCCAACGGGGCGGGAAAGACCACCATAATCCATATGCTCCTTGGTCTTACCACACCCACATCAGGGCAGATCAGGGTCTTTGGCCTTGCCCTTGAGGATCACAAGGAGGAGATCCTGAAGAGGGTGAACTTCTCCTCCACCTATGTCTCCCTCCCTTACTCACTCACTGTGAGGGAGAACCTTATGGTCTTTGCCATGCTTTACGGTGTGAAGGATGTGGAACGGAGGATGGAGGAGGTCATGAGGCTCTTCGAGATCGAGGACATAAAGGACAAGCTCGTAAGGAACCTCTCTTCAGGGCAACTGACAAGGCTTAACCTGGCAAAGGCCCTCATAAACGATCCTGAGATACTCTTCCTCGATGAACCCACTGCAAGTCTTGACCCTGATATTGCTGACAAGACGAGGAGGCTCCTGAGGAAGATAAAGGAGGAAAGGCACATATCCATCTTCTATACATCCCATAACATGAAGGAGATGGAGGAGATATCGGACAGGGTCATATTCCTGAACAAGGGAAGGATCATCGCAGAGGGTAGCCCTGGCGATGTTGTAAGGAACTTCAGAGGGGAGAACCTTGAGGAGGTCTTCCTCAAGGTTGCAAGGGGCAGGGCATGAGGAGGCATGTGATCCTTTCCCTCTTCCTGAGGCACCTCTATCTCTACAAGAGGAGCCTTCCAAGGTTGATGGAGATCTTCTACTGGCCCTTCCTTGACCTTCTGCTCTGGGGTTTTATAACCCTCTATCTCAACCAGTTTAAGGGCAGTCTTCCAAACTTTGTGTCCTTCTTCCTTGGCGCCCTCATACTCTGGGACATCCTCTTCAGGGCCCAGCAGGGCATATCCGTATCCTTCCTTGAGGATATGTGGGCAAGGAACCTCCTGAACCTCTTTGTTGCCCCTGTGAGGCCCATAGAGTACATAGTATCCCTCATGCTTGTGAGCATAGTAAAGCTCCTTACAGCTGCAACCCTTCTTGCCATACTGGCGTGGCTCTTCTACTCCTTCAACATCCTTGTTATGGGTATCTCCCTTATTCCCTTTGTAATAAACCTCGTTGTGATGGGATGGGCCATCGGGATCATAACCACATCCCTCATCCTTAGGTTCGGCCAGGAGGCAGAGGTCCTTGCCTGGGGCCTTGCCTTCCTGTTCCAGCCCATCTCTGCCGTATTCTATCCTGTCTCGGTACTTCCCCCCTTCCTTCAGGGTCTTGCGAAGATGATCCCTGCATCCCATGTGTTTGAGGGGATGAGGGCTGTGATCATGGGTGCCGGTCTCCCGGTGGATCACCTCCTGAAGGCCTCCCTTCTCAATGCCTTCTACATCACCCTTGCCATCGCCTTCTTCCACTGGAACCTTAGGGGTGTGAGGCAGAGGGGCCTTCTCGCAAGGATAGGGGGATGAAGGGCAGACTCTACATCGTTGCCACCCCCATAGGTAACCTTGAGGACATAACCCTGAGGGCCCTCAGGGTCTTGAAGGAGGTCGATCTCGTTGCCTGTGAGGATACGAGGCGTACAAAGAAGCTCCTCCACCACTACGGGATCTCAAAGCCCCTTGTGAGCTACTACGAACCGAAGGAAGAGGAACAGGCAAGGAGGATAGTTGAGACCCTGAAGGGGGGTGGAAAGGTGGCCCTTGTATCGGATGCAGGGACACCGGGGATCTCGGATCCTGGTTACAGGCTTGTCCGCCTTACCCTGGAGGAATCCATACCCGTAACCCCTGTGCCAGGGCCCTGCGCCTTCATCGCGGCCCTGAGCGCCTCTGGCCTTCCTTCCGACAGATTCTCCTTCTATGGCTTCCCGCCAAGGAGGAAGAAGGAGAGATACCTCTTCTTCGTTGGATTGAGACAGGAGAAGGGGACCCTCATCTTCTACGAATCGCCAAGACGCCTCCTTCCCACTCTTAAGGATATAAGGGACATCATGGGGGATGTGGAGGTTGTCGTTGCAAGGGAGGTGACAAAGATTCACGAGGAGTTCATAAGGGGGAGGGTCTCCACCGTGATGGAGGGGCTGGCTGAAAGGGAGGTCAAGGGTGAGGTCATCATCCTTGTAAAGGGTGAGGGAAGGGCGGAGGAGCGGCCCCTTTTGGACCTGATAAGGGAGTACAGGGAAAGGTTTGGCCTTTCCATAAGGGATGTGGTAAAGATAGTGGCCGAGGAAAGGGGGGTCCCGAAGGGTGAGGTCTATAAAGAGGCCCTGAAGTTGAAGGGGGAGAGATGAAGAGGCTCTTTCACACCCTCTTCCTTGCCCTCCTCTTCCTTTTGATCTTCACCCTCCTTGGTGGTGGAGAGCTTGTGAAGTGGATAGGGGCAAGGACGGTGGAGCTTGGGGAGGTCATTGTGGGTTATGAGAAGACGATAAAGAGGTCCACCCGTGACCTCTGGGAAGATGTGAGGAGGAAGGGCAGGGAACTCTTTGGATAGTTTCAGTATCTGATGGAGAAGCCCTGGAACTCCCCTTTATACTCCTCCCATTCCACCTCTACCTCATCGACCCTTGCTCCCCATGGGCCCCGGTGGCACCAGGCAATGACCCTTTCCACATCCTCCTTCTCCCCTTCGAAGATGGCTTCCACCGTTCCATCTGGCCTGTTCCTGACCCATCCCGTTACCCCGTGTTCCTCGGCAACCCTTCTGGTGTTTGCCCTGAAGTATACACCCTGAACGATCCCTTTGATGATTACATGGGCCCTGACCTTCTCAGCCATGTCTACCTCCCTTGGTGTACTTGCCAACAATGGGGTAGGCGATGTTGGTTATGTGGGAGTTTATCCTCTTTAGGTTTGTGAGGATATCGAGGTGGATCGAGCTCGTGTCGATGGATTCCCTCAGACCAAGGTGAAGCCTGTTTATATGGGCCTGCCTGAGCCTGTTCTCCGTCTCCGCTATGAGGGCCTTCCTTTTCAGGAGTTCCTCGGCAAGCCTTCTGTCCCCTGTGGTGAAGGTGAGGGTGCCGAGCTTGAAACTCTCCATAACCATGCCGTGGAAGTAGATGATCTCCTTCAGGCCCTCTTCGGAGAAGTAGAGCCGCTGGGCCAGCTTCTTCTTCGCCAGTTCCATGAGGTTTTTATCAATCACATCCCCTATATTCTCAAGGTCACTTACAAAGGTTATTATCTCAAGTTCCCTCTCTGCCTGCTCATCGGTCAGACTCTCCCTGGAGAGCTTCGTCAGATAGAGCTTTATCTCCCTGTCGAGAAGGTCCACCTTGTCGTCTTCCTTTTCAAGCCTTTCGATGAGGTATCTGTCATCCCTTTTAAAGGCCTCT
Organism: Deltaproteobacteria bacterium; assembly: GCA_015492305.1. Lineage (GTDB taxonomy): Bacteria > Desulfobacterota > GWC2-55-46 > S146-80 > S146-80 > S146-80. Next base: position 32,516 of record WGFJ01000014.1, on the reverse strand, counting down.
ATGGAGTCCCTCAGCATCTCATAGACGATGTCAGACATCCTCAGGGCCTCCCTCACAGCCTGCCCGATGGCCAGGGGGGGCGAGGTGAGGACCCTTGTGTCAAGATACCTTGGACCGAAGACCTCCTCCCTTTCCTGCCCCTCTGGTATCAGGATCTGGACGAGTCGGGTAAAGGGGTTGGTAAAGGGCAGGAATAGAAGGGCTATTGCAAGGTTGAAGATGGTATGGGCATTGGCCACCTGCCTTGCAGGATCGGAAGAGGTAAGGCTCACCAGGTAGGCGAAGGGCTCTATAAAGGGCAGGAAGAGGAGGACCCCGAAGATCTTGAAGAGGACATGGGCAAGGGCCACCCTCTTTGCATCAACACCTGCTCCTATGCTGGAGGTGATGGCACTTACACATGTCCCTATATTGGCACCGAAGATGATGGGGATAGATAGCTTGAGGTCTATAAGGCCATTGAGGACCATTGTAATGGCTATGCCTATGGTGGCTGCACTGGAGTGGAGGAGTGCCGTGAAGAGGGTGGATATGAGGATCCCCATGAATGGATCACCGCCTATACCGAGGATGATCTCCCTTGTGATGGGACTCCTGGAAAGGGGGGACATGGTATCTATGAGGATCTTCAATGCGAGGAAGACAAAGGCAAAACCCAGAATGCCCTGCCCTATATCCTTAAGAAGGGGCCTTTGCCTCTGGAGAAACAGGACCACACCAAGGCCTACAAGGAATATGGAGTAGTCATAGACCCTGAAGGCAATTATCTGGACCGTGAGAGTAGTCCCTATGTCTGCCCCCAGGATGAGTCCCATCGTTTCCCTCAACCCGATGAGACCGGCCCCAACAAAGCCTACAAGCATTACCGTGGTGGCGCTACTGCTCTGGAGCAGGGCCGTGGCTATAGCCCCCACTCCCATGGCCTTGAGTCTGCTGTCGGTTATGGACAGGAGGATTGGGCGGAGCCTTCCTCCCACAGCCCTCTGGAGCCCTTCCCCTGCAAGCCTCATGCCGTAGAGGAGGAGACCGATGCCACCGAAGATCGTCAAAAGTGTAAAGGTTGTCATAAAAGGGTTTGCCTTTAAAGGGGATTTATGTTATTAACTTGGGGCACCCGTGTGTCTTCAGTGGGTGGTGTCTATTCCAGTTGTGTCTGTCTTGCTGATGTCAAGTGGGGCAGGTTTTCAAACCCCCTCAAAGTTTATTTGAGCGAAGTGGCTTTGTCAATTACAAAAGGTCAGGACATGGAAGACCTCCACCCTATGATCAAGGAGCACCCCCTCTGGACCCCTACCCTTTCCACCTGGAGAGAGATCCAGCAGATCCTCACAGAGATCACAGGATTTCCAATAGGTCTTTACAACTTCCAGCGTGAACCCGTTGTGCCCCCTTCTGTAAAGAACAGGCTTGAGGAACTCGTTTGCTCAACGGAAAAGGGCAGGGATATACTCAACAGGTTTTACAGGAGGGCCTTTGACAGGTCCCTTTCCATAGACAGGCCCTTGATCCTGTCCACCCCTTTGAACCAGCACATCTTTGTGATCCCCATGGAGGTGGACAAGGAGGCCCCTCTCTTCATAATAGGTGGTTATACCTACCTCCGTTACGAGGACTTTTCAAAGGCCGTGGAGAATGCAAAGATTTTCGATCTCAAGGAGGAGCAGATGGCCTCTCTGGCCCAGGAGGTCATAATCAGGGACTTCAAGACCCTTGAGGCCATAGCAAACTTCATACATGTCATCACCACAAGGCTCCTCACCTATTCCATATCCGCTGACAGGACCCTCCTCCTGAGCAGGAAGCAGAGGGCCCTTCTGAGCCTCCTTCCAGGTCTTGTGACCTCCCCTTCGAGGGAGGAGATGATGAAACAGATCTTTCAGGCCTTCTGCGTCCTTTTCGATGCGGAGGCAATGGGTGTGATGGCAAGGGAGGGTGAGAGGTTTGCAACCCTTTATGCCTTTGGGGAGAGAAAGGGGGATCTCAAGGGCCTCAAGATCGGGGTGGGTGAACCCACCCTTGAGAGGGTTGTAGGTGGGAAACCCCTGTACATCGACGATGTATTCTTCATCCTTGAGATGGGATTTGGGGACTGGGTGCAGTCCCTTTACATCCTGCCTCTCCTCAAAGAGAAGGAGACGATAGGCCTTATCTATATCTGCAATGCCAGGATGGAGGAGGAGGAAAGGGAGACCATTGGCAACCTCATCTCCTTCCTTTCCTTCCTGTGGAACTACTACGACATAAAGAATGAGCTTGAGAGGACGAGGCATGAGTTCCTCATCCTCACAGAGATCCACAAGGCCATAGGCTCCATACTTGAGGAGGACCGGCTCTACCAGGCAATAATAGACAAATCAACAGAGCTGACAGGGGCAGAGCAGGCCTCCATCATGATCCTTGATCCCGAATCGAAGGAACTCATCGTGAGGGCTGCAAAGGGCATCAACAAGGCCCTTATAGAGCACCTGAGGCTGGGTCTGGGCGAGGGGATTGCGGGCAAGGTCTGTGAGACATCTGAGCCCCTTGTTGTCGACAACGTGGAGGAGAGCCTGAAGAAGAAGAACAGACCCCGTTACAAGACGAAATCCTTTGTCATCGTCCCTCTCAAGATCGATGGGAGGACCATAGGGGTCCTGAACATAACCGACAAGATAACGGGCGAGGTATTTTCCAGAGATGATCTGAGACTCCTTCAATCCTTTGCCTCCTACGCATCGATTGCCATAGAACGGGTGGAGTTCTTCAAGATGTCCGAGGACCTGAGGAAGATCTCCATAACCGATTCCCTGACGGGTCTGCTCAACAGGAGGTACTTCCAGGGAAGGCTTGCAGAGGAACTGGAGAGGGCAAGGCGCCACAACCATCCCTTATCGTTGATGATGATCGACATAGATGACTTCAAACCCTTCAACGATACGAGGGGGCATCTGGCCGGTGATGATGCCCTTCGATTGATAGGAAGGACCATAAGGGAGGCGGTAAGGACCATCGATATCGTGGCAAGGTATGGCGGGGAGGAGTTTGCCGTTATCCTGCCCCAGACCGATAAGAGGGCCTCAAGGTTTATAGCCGAAAGGATAAGGAGGGAAGTGGAAGGGACGGTCTTTCCCCACAAGGAGCTTCCACCTGCAAGGCTGACCATAAGTCTGGGGATAGCAGCCTTCCCGGAGGATGCAAAGGGCCTCACGGACCTTATAAACCTGGCTGACAAAGCCCTTTACAGGGCAAAGGCCCTGGGAAAGAATAGGGTGTGCCTCTATGGAGAGGAAGGGCCTTAACAGGCCTGATACAACCCATACAGGTAACAATGGATTCCATGGAAGAAGGAGGATCTTCAGGGAACTCTACACCCTTGTTTCGGAAGAGGGCGGGAGGGTGTTCCTCCATGGCAGGGCCAGGATAGGAAAGACAGAACTGCTCAAAAGGCTCTATGCCACCCTCTTCAGGGATCAGGACAGGATCATCCCCTTCTATTACGCCTTTCCAGAGGATCTTGATCTCTACACCCTCTGTAAGGACTATCTTTCCGAGTTCATCAGGCAGTACATCGCCTTTATAAGGAACGATCCCATCCCTTCAGGAGGGGCCATCCCCCTCAAACGTGCTGAAAGGCTGATAAGGGATTACCCCTTTCCTTCCAGCCTCATCGAAGACCTCTACCTCCACATGGAGGATAACAACCCCATCGGGGTTGCAAGGGTTGCCTTTACGGCCCCCTCCCTTCTCTCCACCCTTGAGAATGCAAGGTTCTGTCTGCTTCTCGACGACTTCCACAACATCTTTGACCACAGGGAGGCCTGTGATGCCATTTTCAGCCAGTTCGAGATCTCAAGGATCTCCTGTGTCCTTTCAGGTCAACTCACATCAGAGGTAAAGGCCTTTATAGGCAAGATGGGGGATCGGATAAGGTCCCTTGAGCTATCAGGATTCACACCATCTGAGGGAAGGGAGGCCATCTCCTCCATCCTCAGGAGGTATGATGCAAGGATAAGGGAGGAAGAGGTCCAGACCATCCTGAAGAAGCTCGACTACCATCCCTTCTACATAAAGGTCCTCTTCGACCTTATTGGGATGGAAGGCAGAGGTTCCACCATCGATCTCAGGGGGTTTTATACCCGGTATTTCAAAGAGATCTCCTCAGGCACCCTGCACCTCTACTTCTCCTCCATCCTCGAGTCTATGGACCCCGGGGAGAGGAAGAGGGCCCTTGCCCTGTTGAGGAGGGCCATGAGGGGGGCCATCGATTCCAGGGAGGGTATGGATCCATCGGAAAGGGAGGTGAAGGAGTATCTGGTGGCGAAGGGTCTTTTGAGGGATACAGACCATGGCCTTTCCCTTGCAGATCCAGTGGTGAGGGACTACCTTGATCTCTACTTCAACAGGGGGGCAGAGAGCCCTGAAGAGTTGAGGGCAAGGAAGGTGTGGGAAGGGCTCAAGGGGGCTGAAGAGGAGAAGGAGGCCTCTCATGTGGAGGGGATCCTTTCCCTTTTCCGGAGGTGTCTGGAGAGGTTTTCATGCCAGACCGTTCCAGGGATCCTCTTCGACTACCCTGCCTTCAAGGAGGACTTCGGTGATAGAACCCCTTCTCTGGAGGAGATCCATGGCCAGAAGCTATCCCTCCCGAAGATGGTGGGTGTCTGCCAGAAGGGTGGATTTGTCATAGGATACGGCTTTGAAGGTGGTCTTTACAGGGAGGATAAAGGGGTGGTATGGAGAGTGGGGTATATCCCAACCCCCCTTGTCAGCGAAGACGATGCCCTCCGCTTCCTCAGTGAGGTGGAGGGGCTTCAGGAGGGGGGCAAAGAGGTGGTGTGGGTGGTTGGGAAGGACTTCTCAGAGGGTGCGATAAGGGCCCTTAAGGGTAAGGGGCTCTTCCTGTCCAGCCCTGCCCAGGTCGAGCTCCTTTTGGCCCTCCTTGAGGACAGGGATTACAGGAAAAAGGAGCCCTACCTCTTCGAGATCATACTGCCTGCCCTGTCGGAGGTGGAACTTGTGGCAGCAAGGGCGGTGGAGGAGATCGGAAGGAAGGCCAGCATAGATGAGGAATCCATAAACAAGATAAAGATGGCCCTTATAGAGGCATGTATAAATGCCCTGGAATACGGGACCAAGGAGGGGAAGGTGCACATAAAGGTCCTTCTGGAGGACGAGGAGGATGGAGATGGAAGGGTGACCATCTATGTGGAGAACGAGGGTGGCAATGTGAGGCCCCTTTATGCGATGGAACCGAACCTTGAAGAGAAGTTTGGTTCATCGTACAAGCGGGGATGGGGTTTCAAGCTCATGAGGTTACTGATGGATGAGGTGAGTTTCGACAGACCCTCTCCCTCATCTACCAGGCTAAAACTGGTGAAGTACATCAAGAGGTGAAGGATGGACCGTTCCTTTGTGGTTATAAAGGAGATAGGTGATTGTGGCATCATCTACGCCAATGGCTACCTCAATGGCCTTGGGGCGGAGCGACTTGAAGAGGAGTGTGAACAGCTTCTCAGGGAAGGCATCAAGAAGATAGTGGTGAACTTCAAGAAGACCGAACTCATAAACAGCATAGGCATATCGGTACTCATCGGCATCATTGAGAAGGTAAGGAGCGCCGGTGGTCATCTTGGCTTTTGCAACCTTGAGAAGGTCCATGCAGAGACCTTTGAGATGCTGGGCTTTACCAAGTATGTTCCCATATTCCCATCGGAGGAGGAGGCACTCATAAGCATGGAGAAGAGACCCCCTTACAGAGGAAGGGCCTCACGAAAGGAGGGAAGTGATGGATAGAGACGATCTGTCGAAGAAAAGGCTCCTCTTTAACCTGGCAGCCCTCATAGACCTTGGGGAGGAGATCACATCGGATAAGGACTTCAAGGGGGTCATAAAGTCGTCCCTCTACCTCATCATGGGGACCCTCTCTGCCTCAAGGGGTGCCATCCTGGAGTACGAGGGTGGGAGGTTGCAGTTCCTTGCCTCGAAAGGGCTGGAAGGGGAGGAGAGGGCCATTGACCTTCTGCCCGAGGAGCTTACCTTCCTCAGGTCCCACAACCAGCCCTTCCTTTTTGAGTCTTCCAGCCTCTTCCTTGAGGGGAGACAGAAGTGGGAGGCCCTTTTGCCTGTCCTTGTTGCTCCCATGATCGTCAAGAAGGAGTTTATAGGGCTCATAACCATAGGAAAGAGGTTTACAGGGGAGGCCTACACGCAGGAGGATATGGATATACTCTCGGTGATGGCAAAGCACATAGGCACAGGCATCTACAACCACAATCTCCTCCTTTCCCTCTCCCAGAAGGTGGAGGAGAACAGAAGGCTCTACACAGAGCTCCAGCTTGTCTACTACGATACGATCCAGGCCCTTGCTGCTGCCATAGATGCGAAGGATGACTACACGAAGGGTCACTCCAGGAGGGTGGCAAGGTACTGCGTGGCCCTTGCGGAGGAACTCGGTCTCTCAAGGGAGGAGATAGAGGCCATAAGGATAGCGGGTTTCCTCCACGATGTGGGGAAGATCGCCATAGACAGGAGTATAATAAACAAGCCATCAAAGCCCACAAAGGAAGAGAGGATGGAGCTCAACCAGCATCCCCTTATAAGTTATGAGATCCTTTCTAAGGTGAGGTTTCCCTGGAAGGAGATCCCCCTCAGCGTCAGATACCACCACGAGAGGGTGGATGGTAAGGGCTACCCTGACAGGTTGACAGGTGACAAGATACCCCTTCTGGCGAAGATCATGGCTGTTGCGGATGCCTTTGATGCCATGACCACAGACAGACCGTACAGGAAGAGGCTCTCCATAGACGAGGTCTTCAGAGAGTTTGAGAGGGAGATGGGAAAGCAGTTCGACCCGAGGGTTGCTGAGGTCCTCCTGAGGAGGCTGAAAAAGGAGCTTGCAGGAGAGGTGAAGGAGAGGAGGCTCCTCATGGATGAGGGCATGGAGGAGGGGCCCTCTCTAAGGAGGCTTTACTTGAGGAGGATAAACTGATTCAGAGGAAGGGGGAGGATTCGTTTATCCACTCATCGATGGAGGCCTTTACAGACTCATCGAGGTCCAGGAACTTTATCCCCATTCCGGGTTCGTAAGGGCTCTTTGGATGGTAGGTCCTCGTCCACACCACCACACACCTGCACCTTATCACATCCTTTTCCCTTGGCAGTGAGAACTCTATGGTGAACTCCTCACCCACCTTTTTCGGGTTTACAGAGGCTATGAACATACCGCTTCTGCTTATGTTCTTGGCGTATCCAAAGAAGACCTTCCCCCCTGACTCACCCTTCACCTTTAGGACCAGGAGGTGGTTCCTCAGGTCCTTTCTCCTGTCAGGGGGTTTCTTTTTCGGTTCCACCGGTGGTTTCTTCATGACAGAAGGGCCTCTACAAACTCCTCGGCCCTGAAGTCCATAAGGTCATCCACACCCTCGCCCACCCCGATGTACCTTATGGGTATCCCTACCTCCTTGCCTATGGCTACAAGTATACCACCTTTGGCGGTACCATCAAGCTTTGTGATGGCCATACCCGTAATACCCAGTTCCCTGTGGAAGGTAAGGGCCTGCTGGAGCGCGTTCTGCCCGGTGGTGGCGTCTATCACAAGGAGGATCTCATGGGGGGCACCGGAAAGGGCTTTCCCCATCACCCTCTTCACCTTCTTCAACTCCTCCATGAGGTTTACCTTGGTGTGGAGCCTGCCCCCTGTATCTATGATGGCTATATCTGCTCCCCTTGCCTGGGCAGCCTTTACCGTGTCAAAGGCAACAGCCCCTGGATCGCTCCCCTCTTCATGCTTGACAACCTCAGAGCCTGTCCTCTTGCCCCACTCTTCAAGCTGTTCGATGGCTGCAGCCCTGAAGGTATCCGAAGCCCCTATAACGACCTTGAGCCCTTCCTTCCTGAATCGGTGGGCCAGTTTCCCTATGAGTGTGGTCTTTCCCACCCCGTTTACACCCACAACCATGATGCAGTAGGGCCTGGAATCTATAGAGAGGGGGGCCTCAAGGGGTTTGAGGGCATCAAGGAAGGCATCCCTTATAATCCCCCTTGCCACCTCCATGGTATTCTCATGCCCTTTGAGGGCCCTCTCAAGCCTTTCCATTATCTCCATGGTCGTCTCAACACCTATATCTGCCTCTATAAGCATCTCCTCCAGGCCTTCCATGGTTTCTGGTGAGTCCTTGCCCCTTGAGAATAGGGCCCCGAGCCTACCCCTTAATGCCTCCCTCGTCTTTGCAAGTCCCTTACCTATCCCCTTTAGAAGCATCAGGCAACCCTCCCTTGATGGTCCTCCTCCACAAGGGAAACGGATAGGATCTTCGATACCCCTGGCTCCGCCATGGTAATCCCGTAGAGGGTGTCTGCCATCTCCATGGTCTTCTTGTTGTGGGTTATGAGTATGAACTGGGACTTGGAGGCAAGCTCCTTTATCAAACCCACAAAGCGAACGGTATTTGTCTCATCAAGGGGGGCATCGGCCTCATCAAGGAGGAAGAATGGGCTTGGCCTCACCAGGAAAAGGGAGAATATGAGGGAGATGACGGTAAGGGCCTTCTCGCCACCGGAAAGCAGGGTGATGCTCTGGAGCCTTTTACCCTTTGGCTGGGCCACTATCTCTATCCCTGTCCCAAGGGGATCGTCTTCGTTTACCATCTCAACTGCGGCCTTTCCACCTCCGAAGAAACGGCTGTAGATATCCTGGAACCCCCTGTTCACCTCTTCAAGGGTCTTGAGAAACCTCTTCCTTGAAACCCTGTTTATCCTCTGGATGGCCCTGTTGAGGGATTCCATGGATCGTTCAAGGTCTTCCTTCTGGGAGGTGAGAAATCCCCTCCTTTCCTCAAGCTCCTTCAATTCCTCTATGGCAGCGAGGTTCACCTCCCCCATCGACTGGAGCCTCTTCCTCAGGCTCTCGAGCCTCCTTTCCATCTCCTCCCTCTCCCCTTTGACCTCTTTGGAGAGCAGATCCTCCTCATCGATGGAGTACATCTCCCTTGCCCTTGCAAGGAGGCCCTCTATCTTGAGGTCCACCTCTTTGAGGGCGAAGGTGAGGTCCCTTTCCTTCTCTTCAAGGTCCCTTACCTCTTTCCTCTTGGATCTCACCGATCCTTCCAGATCCTTGATCTCCTGGAGCATCCTTGAATACCGCCCTTCAAGGGATGAGACCTCCCCTTTCAACCTCTCGTGTTCTGCCATGGTTTCGGTGAGGATCTCCTCCTTCTCCCTGAGGGACGAGGAAAGGCCTTTCACCTCTCCCTCTATGGCCTGGAGCCGTTTCCTGCCATGGGTGATCCTCTCTTCAACCTCCTTCAGGGTCCTTTCAAGGGAGCCTATAGAGGAGGAGAGGCCGCTGATCCGTTCCGAAAGGGATGCCATCCTCACCCTCTTGCTGTTTAGTTGACCCTCTATGCCTTCCTTCCTTTTCAAAAGCTCCTTTAGCTTCCTCTCTTCCCTTTCCATAAGGGCCTTCCAGCCTTCCACATCCTTCTCGGTCCTTGCCTTTTCGGTGAGGAGGTCCTCCCTCTTCTTCAGGGAGGTGTGGATATCCCTCTCCAGTTCCTCCATCTCCATGGAGAGGATCTCCACCTTCCTCCTGAGTTCATCGGTCTCTGCCTTTAAGGCCCTTTCCCTGTTCTTCAGGGTGACCACCTTGATCTCCAGGGCATGGATGGAGCCCCTTAGTTCTTCCACCCTCTCCGTCAGGGCCTTCTCCTCATTGATGATCCTCTCAACCCCTTCCTTGAGGTCCCTTTCCCTCTCCTTCAGAAGGACTTCTTCTGCCCTGAGTTCCCTCAACTCCCTCCTCTTCTTTATCATCCCCCTGTCAGGGGTATTATGGCTCCCGCCTGTAACCACCCCTGTGGGCTCTATGATATCCCCGTCCTCTGTAACTATCGTCTTTGAAAGATCCCCTGAATCAAGGATACCCAGTGCCTCTTCCAGATCCTGTACGAAGATCACATTCCTTAAAAGGGCCTTTACCATGCCCTCGCAGCCCTCCTGGGCAGACACCCTCTCTACCAGGGGGATACCGTAGCCTGCATCCCCGTCCATATCTCCGTTCATCCTGGCCTTCACAGGTATAAAGCTGTACCTTCCCCCTTTCCCCTTCACCTCCTTTAGCATCCTCATCCCTGCGGTGTGGTCCTCCACAAGGAGGCCCTTCAACCTCTCACCAAGGATGGCCTCGAGGGCCTTCTCGAACCTCTCTTCTGTGGTCACCACATCGGCAAGGAGGCCATAGGTCTTCTCCTTCACGAACCGGGAAGGGATCTGGACCTCGGAGGCTATCGATTCCTCCAGGGTCCTGACCCTTGTTGTGGTTGATGCAAGCCCTTCCTTTACCCTGTCGAGTTCCTCCTCCTTTGCATCCCTTGCAGAACGGAGGGCCTTGAGCCTTTCCAGGGCCTCTTCAAGCCTCTCTTCAAGCCCCTTCCTTTCCCCTTCCACCTCCTGGATGGTTGCCTTCAGGGTCTGCCCCTCCCTCTCCTTTTCTGCAATCATCCCCTCCACCTGTCTCCTTTCCTCTCCCCTCCTTGCTGCCTCCCTCTTGAGCCGTTTCTCTTCCTCCAGGCAGTAGGAGATCTCGTTGTTTATGGATGTAAGGGTGGTAAGGCCCTTCAATACCTCCTTCCTCCGTTCCTCTATCATCTTTTCCAGGGGATGGATCCTTTCTCTGAGGTCTGAAAGTTCCCTTTCCATCCCCTCTGTTTCTTCCCTGAGCCTTGAGAGCTCCCCTGTGAGGCCCTCCCTTTTCTCCTTGAGCCTTTCCTTCTTCTCCCAGAGCCCCTTCCTTTTTGCCTCAAGCCCTTTTCCCTCTTCCTTGAGGCGGTCCCTTTCCCTGTGGAGGTTTTCCATCTTGATCCTTATGATATCGATGGATCTTTCAAGGTCTTTGACCTTCCCCTCCACCTTCCCCATCCTTCCATGGAGTGCCTTCAAGGCCCCTTCCACCTCAAGGACCTGGAGCCTCTTTTCCTCTTCAAGGCCCTCAAGGCGGTTCATGGTGGCGGTGGCTGAGGAGAGGGCATTCCTGAGGTCCCTTATCCTGGAGGAGAGATTGTTCCTTTCCCTCCTGAACCCCTGGAGTTCAAGGGCTATGAGGGATCTTTCTATCTCCTTTATGGCTTCCCTTGTTTCCCTGTATCTCCTGGCCTTTCTTGCCTGCCTTTCGATGGAGCCTATCTGTCTATTTACCTCGTGGATGATGTCCTGGACCCTAAGGAGGTTTGCCTTTGTGGCTTCAAGCTTCTTGAGGGCCTCGTCCTTCCTTACCCTGTACTTGTGGATACCTGCAGCCTCCTCAAAGATGAAACGCCTCTCCTCAGGCCTTGCATTTATAAGCCAGTCTATATGGCCCTGTTCCACGATGGAGTATGACCTTGAGCCTATCCCTGTGTCCATGAAGAGGTCGATGATGTCCTTCAACCTGCAGGTGGTGTTGTTTATGGAGTATTCCGATTCCCCTGAACGGTAGAGTCTCCTCCTTACAGATATCTCGGAGAACTCCCTGTACCGGGGAGGGGCTGTTCCATCCTCGTTTGAGAAGGTGATGGTCACCTCTGCCATACCAAGGGGCTTGCGGGTTTCGCTTCCGTTGAATATCACATCCCCCATGGACTTGCTGCGAAGCGGTTTCACCCCCTGTTCCCCGAGGACCCATTTTATGGCATCCACTATATTGCTCTTCCCGCATCCGTTGGGTCCAACGATGGCCGTGATGCCGGGAGGGAAGTGGAAGACTGTCCTTTCTGCAAAGGACTTGAATCCTGCTATCTCGAGCCTCTTTATCTTCATCCCTTGAGGGCTGTCCCTCAACCCTCCTTTATGGCTGCATGGGCTGCTGAGAGCCTGGCGATGGGAACCCTGTAGGGGGAACAGCTCACATAGTCAAGGCCTATCCTGTGACAGAACTCCACAGAGCTCTGTTCCCCTCCGTGTTCACCGCATATGCCAAGCTTGATGTCAGGCCTTGTCTTTCTGCCCTTTTCAACGGCTATCCTTATCACCTCTCCCACACCTTCCTGATCGAGGACAACGAAGGGATCACTGTCAAGGATGCCCTTCTCTATGTAGTAGGGGAGGAAGAAGCCTGCATCGTCCCTGCTCAACCCGAAGACCGTCTGGGTCAGGTCGTTTGTACCGAAGGAGAAGAACTCTGCCTCTGCGGCGATCTTTCCAGCCGTGATGGCTGCCCTGGGTAGTTCTATCATGGTCCCCACCTTGTAGTCCACGGTAACCCCGTATGACTCCATGACCTTCTTGGATGTATCAACGATCATCTTCTTGAGGAAGCTCAACTCCCTCACCTCTCCCACAAGGGGGACCATGATCTCTGGCAGCACCCTTATCCCTTCCTTCGTGACTTCACAGGCTGCCTCCATGATGGCCCTTACCTGCATCTGATAGACCTCTGGGTAGGTTATGCCCAGTCTGCATCCCCTGTGACCGAGCATAGGATTGAATTCCCTGAGGGACTCGACCTTGATCTTGAGGGTCTCAAAGGGGATCCCCATGTCCTTTGCTATCTCCTCTATCTCGGAATCCTTGTGGGGCAAGAATTCATGTAAAGGTGGATCGAGGAGCCTTATGGTTACAGGGTGTCCTTCCATGGCCCTGAAGATGTCCTTGAAGTCCTCCTTCTGCATGGGTTCTATCTTCTCCAGACCCCTCTTCCTTTCCTCCTCGTTTGTGGCCAGGATCATCTCCCTTACAGCCTTTATCCTCTTCTCCTCGAAGAACATATGCTCTGTCCTGCAGAGGCCTATCCCTTCGGCCCCGAACTTGAGGGCCGTTCTGGCATCTTCAGGGGTGTCCGCATTTGCCCTTACCTGCAGCCTCCTGTACTTGTCGGCCCACTCCATGAGGAGGGCAAAATCACCGGACAGTTCAGGGCTTATGGTGGGAACCTCTCCAAGGATGACCTCCCCTGTCGACCCATCAAGGGTGATTATATCCCCCCTCTTTACCGTGACATCACCCACCTTGAAGGTCTGGCTCTCATAGTCTATCTTTATGTCACCACATCCCACAACGCAGCACTTACCCATCCCCCTTGCAACCACTGCAGCGTGACTTGTCATGCCTCCCCTTGCTGTGAGTATCCCCTTTGCAGCGTGCATGCCGTGTATATCCTCTGGGGATGTCTCAACCCTTACAAGGATCACACTCTTCCCGAGGGCGGCCTCCTTCTCCGCATCGTTTGCTGTAAAGACAACCTCACCGACGGCCGCACCAGGTGATGCGGGCAGCCCCTTTGCTATCACGTGCTTCTTTGCAAGGGGATCGATATTTGGGTGGAGTAGCTGATCGAGCTGGTTGGGGTCGACCCTCAGGATGGCGGTCTTTTCATCTATAAGACCTTCCCTCACCATGTCTATGGCTATCTTTATTGCCGCCTTGATGGTCCTCTTCCCTGTCCTTGTTTGAAGTATCCATAGTTTTCCGTTCTCGATGGTGAATTCTATATCCTGCATATCCTTGTAGTGGCGTTCAAGCTTCTGGTATATCTCAACAAGCTCCCTATAGACATCTGGCATGAGCTCCTCAAGGGAGGGGAGGTTGCTCTCCATCTTCTGTTCCTTATTCAGTGGCTGGGGTGTCCTTATCCCTGCCACAACATCCTCTCCCTGGGCATTGAGGAGGAACTCACCGTAAAAACGCTTTTCCCCTGTTGAAGGGTCCCTTGTGAAGGCAACACCGGTGCCTGATGTCTCTCCCATGTTGCCGAAGACCATGGCCTGGACGTTTACAGCCGTTCCCCATGTGTGGGGGATGTTGTGTAGCCTCCTGTATGTGATTGCCCTTGGGTTGTTCCATGATCTGAAGACCGCCCCTATGGCCCCCCAGAGTTGCTCCATCGGGTCTTCAGGGAAGGGTACATCCAGTCTCTTCTTTATGAGACCCTTGAACTCTACAACCAGCTCCTTCAGGTCCTCAGCGGTGAGTTCCGTATCAAGTTTTACCCCCTTCTGTCTCTTCTTGGCCTCTATCAGGGCCTCGAAGGGGTCCTCCTCATCCTCCCTTTCGGGCTTTAGACCCAGCACCACATCCCCGTACATCTGGACGAATCGCCTGTAGCTATCATAGGCAAACCTTTCGTTCTTCGACCTCTCTGCAAGGCCCTTGACGGTTTCATCGTTAAGGCCCAGGTTGAGGACCGTATCCATCATCCCTGGCATGGAGACCTTCGCCCCTGACCTTACAGAGACAAGGAGGGGGTTATGTCTGTCTCCGAATCCCTTTCCAACGATCCTTTCAACCCTTTTCAGGGCCTCCTCCACCTGTTCTTTGAGCCCCTCAGGGTACTGGCCCCCCCTTTCGTAGTAGAGCCTGCACACCTCGGTTGTGATGGTGAAACCCGGGGGGACAGGTATGCCAAGGTTGGTCATCTCGGCAAGACCTGCCCCCTTCCCGCCGAGAAGATCCCTCATGGATGCATTCCCTTCTGCCTTGCCTCCTCCGAAGAAATAGACGTACTTTTTGTTTGCCATAGATAACCTCCACTCTCGGATGTTATATGCTGAAGGGCGTTTACCCTTTAAGAGTCTACTCTATGACCAGCTTGCTGAAGTCCCCGATCCTGTTGAAGAGGCCACCCACCATGGACAGGAGTGTCAACCTGTTGGATCTCACCTCTTCATCCTCCACCATCACCATCACATGGTCGAAGAACCTGTCGACAGGGTCCTTGAAGTGGAGGAGTTCTTCCAGGACCTCCCTGTACCTTCCATCCTCAAGCAGGGGTGTTACCCTTTCCTTTATGTCCAGATATGCCTGGTAAAGCTCCCTTTCCATCTCCTCCTCGAAGAGGGAGGGATCTACCTTCCCGGGGGTGAAGCCCCTGGTGATGTTAAGTATCCTCTTTATGGTGAGACCAAGGGGTTTGTAGTCAGGTGTACCCTTGAAGGAGGAAAGGGCCTTTACCCGATTCACGGCATCAACGATGTCGTCCCATCCTGACGAGAGGACTGCATCGATGACATCGTGGGGATAGCCAGAGGAGATGAGCTGGTTGTAGAGCCTTGCCTTGAAGAACTCTTCCACCTCCCTTTTCACCTCTTCCTCATCCCTCGTGCGTTTCTCCTTGAGGAGCCTGAGCCCTTCCTCTATGAGTTCCTTGAGAGGGAGCCTCCAGCCCTTCTCCACTATGATGTTGATGACCCCTATGGCCTGCCTCCTCAGACCATAGGGGTCTGCAGCGCCTGTGGGCTGGATTCCCACAGAAAAGCATCCCAGGATCGTATCGAGTTTGTCCGCTATGCTCACGATGGCACCTGCTTCCGTTTCTGGTACCCTGTCTCCAGAGGTGGTGGGGAGATAGTGTTCGTAGATGGCCTGGGCCACCTCCCTGTCCTCCCCGTTTAGAAGGGCGTATTCCCTTCCCATCACCCCCTGGAGTTCGGGGAATTCACCCACCATCTCGGTAACGAGATCGGCCTTGCAGAGATAGGCCACCCTGTCAACGATGGCCTCCTTTTCAGGACACAGGGCCTTTGCCATCATCCTTGCCAGTTCCCTGAAGCGAAGCATCTTTTCATAGGATGTGCCAAGCCTGGAGTGGAATACCACACCCTTCAATTCTTCAACCCTCTTTTCGAGGGGGACCTTCCTGTCCTCCTCAAAGTAGAACCTGGCATCCTCAAGCCTTGCCTTGAGGACCCTCTCGTTTCCCTTTATGATGATCCTCCTGTCCCTGCCCTCTGTGTTGGCAACGGTGATGAAGAAGGGCAGGAGTTCACCCCTCTCATCTATGATGGAGAAGTACCTCTGATGGCTTCGCATGGCGTGGATGAGGACCTCCTTGGGCAGATCCAGGAACTCTTCCGGAAAGCTACCCCGCAGGACCACAGGGTTTTCAACCAGATAGGTGACCTCCTCCACAAGGTCTTCGTCTCTGTAGACCTTGCCTCCCACCTCGGAGGCGGCCCTTTCTATCCCCTCCCTTATGATCCTCTCCCTTTCCCTCTGGTCGAACACAACAGAGGCCTTCCTCAAGACCTCCCTGTACTCTTCGAAGCTATGGACGGGAAAAGGACCGGGTGCAAGGAAGGGGTGACCCCTGGTCAGGTCACCGCTCCTTATCCCTCCGTACTCAAAGGGGAGTATCTCACCATCGGCTATGGCAAGTATCCAGTGGATGGGCCGGGCAAAGGTTATATCCGAGTTGCCCCATCTCATGGTCTTTGGAAAGGAGAGCCTCTTGATGACCTCTGGCAGGACCTCTGGGAGGAGTTCCTTTACATCCCTTCCCTTTATCTCCTTCTCCACACAGACATACTCTCCCCTTTCGGTTGCAACCACCTTCAGGGCATCGACGGATACCCCCTGCTTCCTTGCAAAGCCAGAGGCAGCAGGGGTGGGTCTTCCCCCTTCATCGAAGGCCACAGCCCTTGGTGGACCCATTATCCTCCGGACCTCATCCTTCTGTCTCTCTTCCACACCTGTTACATGGAGCACAAGGCGCCTCGGTGTGCCGTAAGTCTCTATGGCCTCAAAACCCACCCTGTTTGTGGTTAGCACATCCCTGGCTATCTCCTTGATATCGGTCAGGGCCCTCTTGACAAACAGGGCCGGGATCTCTTCCGTGCCTATCTCAAAAAGGATCTCCAAGTCAACCTCCAGATACCCTCTCTTAGAGGAAAGGATGGCAGGTCATTCTGGTCCAGGCAGAGGTCTTACCAAAGGCCCCTTTTAAGGTTAAGGGGGAATCCTCAGATCCCACCTAATTTAACAGATTTAAGAATTTTTTCAACCCCTTCTTGGCCTGGGATGTGGAAATTTGGGATTGTAATCTTGACCCCTTTGTATTATCCTATCAGGCTTGAGAGCAGTGTAATCCCTGAGTGTCAAGGAGGTTTGGTATGGAAGTGCCTTTACAGATCGTCTACTCCAACCTGGAGCCTACCGAAGCCATTGAGGCAAAGATAAGGGAGAAGGTGGCAAAACTGGAACGCTATTACTCGAGGATAATAAGCTGCAGGGTCGTGGTTGAGGCCAGCTGCAAGCGCCACCACAAGGGTAACCTCTACCATGTGAGCATAAATATAGGGGTTCCCGGGGGAGAGATCATTGTTAACAGGGAGTCCGAGAAAGACCATTCCCATGAAGACCTCTACGTGGCCATCCGCGATGCCTTCAAGGCAGCCAGAAGACAGCTTGAGGACTTTGCAAGGATCCAGAGGGGCGAGGTGAAGAGGCACGAGGTCCCGCCCCATGGAAGGGTTGTCAAGATAGTGCCGGAGAAGGACTATGGCATCATAGAGACCCCGGATGGAAGGGAGATCTACTTCCACAGGAACAGCCTTGTAGACGGTGTCCTGGAGAAGCTGGAGATAGGGACGGAGGTCAGGTTTACAGAGGAGATGGGGGAGAAGGGGCCTCAGGCAAGTACGGTGAGGATAGTTGGTAAGCACCACCCGGTGGGTTGAGATGGAAAGGAGACCAACCCGCATAGGGGAGATCCTTTCCACCTTTGAGGGGCTGGGACCGAGGCTCTACGAGTACAGGATATTCAGGCTCTGGGAGAAGGTGGTGGGAAGGAAGGTCTCTGAACGGGCCCAGCCGTCAGGGCTCAAGGGGGCAACCCTTTATGTAACCGTCTTCTCCTCTGTCTGGATGCAGGAGCTTTCCCTCTTCAAGGGGCAGATCATGGAGAGGCTGAACCGGGACCTCGGTGAGGAGAGGGTCCAGGACATTGTATTCCGCCTTGGCAGGTTGAGGAGGAAGGGCAGGACCTCTCCAGAGAAAGGGGTCTTGCTGCCGGAGGAGACGAGGAGAAGGATAAGGGAACTCACCCGGCCTGTAAGGGATGGAGAACTCCGGCAGGTCCTCACAAGGTTCCTTGAGAAGGATGCAATCCTGAAGGCTAAAGGCCGGAAAGGGAGGCAAGCCCCTTCTCTATGAAAAGGGGCGGTTCAAGGGAGAGGGGACCTTCTCTTTTCCGGAACTCCACAAGGAACAGTTCCCCCCTGCCATCCTCTTTGGGGTAGACGATCCTCATCCTCCTCGGGGAAAGCCCTCTTTCCATTGCAAGGTAAAGGAGTTCGGCCATCCTCGCCGTATGATAGAGGAGTGCCATCCTTCCTGTCTCCTTAAGGACCCTTTTGCCCCCTTCAAAGAAGCACTCCATGTCCCATGTCCTGTCGAGATGGGCAATGGCCTTTTCCCTGTAAGGGCTTGGTCTTGAGGCCCCTGTCTTCCGGTAGGGGGGATTTGCCAGAACAAGGTCAAAGGCCTTTTCAGGGAGGTCCTTCATGACATCCCTGAAATCGCCCTTTATGAGCTCGATGCGATGGGAGAGGTTGTTCAGTTCCACATTCCTCAGGGCAAGTTGATAGACCTCTTCCTGGATCTCGATGGCTGTAAAGAGGGCCCCACTCCTCTTTGCAAGGAAGAGGGGGATCACACCGTACCCTGTTCCCACATCAAGGACCCTCTCCCCCTCCCTCAGGGGAAGGACAAAGGAGGCGAGGAGGAAGGGGTCAACAGAGACCCTGTATCCCCTCTCCTTCTGGAGGACCTTTATACCAAGGATCTCATCCAGGGTCTCCCCTTTCTTCACTACACCTCAAAGCTGTGGATGACAAGTCCTGAAAGGAGTTTTGGGTAGAAGTAGGTTGACTTCTGTGGCATCCTGTGTCCTGCCTTAACGACCCTTATTACATCCCTTATGTCAGGGGGATTCAGGATAAAGGCCATATCATACCGGCCCTCCTTTACCATGTCTACAGCCCTCTCCCTGTCCTTTATGTACTCTATATGCCTCTGTCCTGCCTGCGCCTCATCACCTATACCCAGTAGACCCTTTATAGCCACCTCATGGAGGATGGTGAGATCAAGGGATCTTACCTCCTCGGGAAGACCCTTGAGCAACCCCTCTACCTCCGATGGCTTCGGCGCGAGGATGTAATAACCATCCAGTCCCTTCATCACAAGGCCGAAGGAAGGCCCCTGTGTCCTCCTTTCTTCAAGTTTCCTGTAGAAGGTTTCCCTGTCCTTTACCTCCTCTACCTCGAAGTACCTCCTTGCCTCCTCGATGAAGACCTTTTTCCTTTCCTCCGGGATGGTGTGGAGGAGCCTGTGGGTGGGCAGTATGGTGAGCCCCTCATCCTCGATGTTTGAGAAGTACATCATCACAAAGTTGAAGGGTTCATTGCCGGTGAATCCCTTATGCCTCTTCCGCATGAGATCCCTGTAGGTGAGGGCTGTTTCGTAACGGTGATGGCCATCGGCTATGAGGATGAACTTATCCTCCATGATCTCCTTTACTTTCTGGATGAGTCCTTCGTCATCGATCCTGTAAAAGAGGTTCCTTACCCCCTCGCGGTCTGTCACATCCATGAGGGGAGACCTAAGGGCTTTCTCAAAGATCCTTTCCACCCCCCTCAAGGGATCGGCATAAAGGCCAAATATGGGGCACAGGTTTGCCTTGCAGGCCTCCATCAGCCTGAGTCTGTCCTCCTTTGGTCTGGAGAGGGTCCTTTCATGGGGGAAGACCTTGCCTGAACCGAATTCCTCCAGTCTGAGGAGGGCGATGAAGCCCTTCCTTGTCCTCTCCCTCCCATTTACCCTGTATGTCTGGTAATAGGGGTATATGGCGGGTCTCGTGTCCTTTAGGAGGACCTTCTCCTCGATCCATCTCCTGAAGGTCTCTCCGGCATTGCTGTAGCGGTCCTTCCCCCCTTCCTCCCTGGCCAGGATGAGGCGGACTATGTTGTAAGGGCTCTTCCTGTGAAGGGCCTCCTGTTCCTCCTTCCCTATCACATCGTAAGGCGGGGCAAGTACCTTTGAGGGGTCCTTGATCAGGTCCAGGTTGTAGATGAGGCCGTGAAAGGGTGCAATCTCCACCATCTCGAACTCCTTGGTTCATGGAATATAGAATTCCCTAATTTATCAAGTTACCATGATGTATGTCAAACCATTTGATCTTCCCTCTGCCATTGGCTTTTGACATGGCCACCAAAGATGGCTTATAATCTTAGACCAATACCAGTTTGAAAGGAGAAGAGATGGGAGAGAGTGTGTTTCTGAAGGCCTGCCGGGGAGAGGAGGTGGAATACACCCCTGTGTGGCTCATGAGACAGGCAGGAAGGTATATGGAGGAGTACCGTTCCATAAGGAGGAGGTATGACTTCCTCACCATGTGCAAGAGCCCTGAGATAGCCGCTGAGGTGACCCTCCAGCCCGTGGAGAAGCTCGGTGTGGATGCAGCCATCATCTTTGCCGATATCCTCCTTCCCCTTGAGGGGATGGGTATAGACCTTGAGTTTGCAAAGAATGAAGGACCTGTGATCCACAACCCTGTCAGGACAAGGGCCGATGTGGAAAGACTGAGGGTCATCGATCCGGAAGAGGAGGTCCCCTTTGTCATGGAGGCCCTGAGGATGGTGAGGAAGGAGCTTGAGGGGAGGATACCCCTGATAGGATTTTCAGGTGCCCCCTTTACCCTTGCAAGCTATATGGTGGAAGGAGGCCATTCAAGGAACTTTGTCCTGACAAAGAGCCTCATGTACAACGAACCTTCCACATGGCACCTCCTCATGGAAAAGATATCAGAGGTGGTTGTCAGATACCTGAATGCCCAGATAGATGCAGGGGCTGAAGCGGTCCAGCTCTTCGATAGCTGGGTCGGTTGCCTCTCCCCCTCTGACTACAGGGAGTATGTCCTTCCCCATGTAAAGGGGATCATGGAGGGCATTGGCGGGAAGGTCCCTGTGATCCACTTTGCCACCAACTCATCCACCCTCCTTGAGCTCATGGCCGAGGCAGGGGGGGATGTGATAGGGGTGGACTGGAGGATCGATATCGGTGAGGCCTGGAAGAGGATAGGCTATGAAAAGGCGATACAGGGGAACCTGGATCCTGTGGTCCTCTTTGCCAGGCAGGAGGTGATAGAGAGGGCTGTAAAGGCGATCCTTGATAGTGTTGGCAACCGCCCTGGCCACATCTTTAACCTGGGCCACGGGATACTACCAAAGACACCTGTTGAGAATGTGGTGGCCCTCGTTGATATGGTTCACAGGCTGAGCAGAAGATGAGTACCCCCCCTTTCGTCCTGCTCCTTGCCTTTGGTGCCCCCAGGTCCATTGAAGAGGTGGAACCCTTTCTCAGGAGCATCTTCCGGGGAAGACCCCTTCCACCCGCTCTTGTGGAGGAGGTCAAGGGGCGCTATCGGGCAATCGGTGGGACCTCTCCCCTTGTGGGGATAACCCTTGAGCAGGCAAGGCTTGTGGAGGGAAGGCTGAAGGAGAGGTTCGGTGATATAAGGGTTGAGGCTGCAATGAGGCACTCACCTCCCTACACGGAGGAGGTCATGGAGAGGGTCCTGAAGGAGGGGGTGAGGGAGGTCCTTGTAACCGTCATGTCCCCCTTCCAGTCGAAGGCAAGCACAGGGGGTTATGTGGATGGCTTAAAGGCCTTTTATGGAAGGGTGGGGATAAGGTTTCTGAAGCCCTGGCACAACCATCCCCTCTTCCTGAAGGCCCTCTCTGGAAGGATCAGGGCATCCATGGAGGGCCTGAGAGATCCCTTTCTTCTCTTTACCGCCCACAGTCTGCCAGAGGAGACCCTTGCAGGCGACCCCTATGTGGATCAGATAAGGGAGACCGTAGAAGGGGTTACAGGGATGATAGGCCCTGTGAGGTGGGGCCTTGCCTACCAGAGCAGGGGCAGGAGGGGGAGGTGGCTCGGGCCGGCGGTGGAAGAGGTCCTCACGGTTATATCCGAGAAGGGGGAAAAGGAGGTCCTTGTTGTCCCTTTGAGTTTTGTCTCCGATAACATCGAGACCCTTTACGATATAGATGTCGTCTGCAGGGCCAGGGCCAGGGACCTTGGTCTCTCCCTGGCAAGGGTACCTGCCTTCAATACCCACCCTTCCTTCATAGACGCCCTTGCCACTATCATAGGTGAGGAGATTCCCGGGGGATGAAGAGGGTTGTTATCGTAGGTGGAGGGATAGGGGGCCTTTCTGCAGCCTACTTCCTTGAGAAGGGCGCAAGGGATAGGGGGCTCGATCTGGATTATTCCATCCTTGAAAAGGGTGATCGCCTTGGCGGGAACATAGTTACAGAAAGGGTGGATGGCTTTGTGATAGAGGGTGGGCCTGACTGTTTTCTCTCCGAGAAGCCATGGGCCTTGAGACTATGCAAAGAACTTGGTCTTGAGGGAAGGCTCATCGGAACCAGGGAAGGGGGGGAGACCTTCGTCCTCCATAGGGGCAGACTCCATCCCCTTCCAGAAGGCTTCATACTCATGGTGCCCACAAAGGCCCTCCCCTTTATCATGAGTCCCCTCATCTCTCCCCTTGGCAAGCTGAGGATGGCCCTTGACCTTGTGCTGCCAAGGGGTGGAGGGGAGGACGAAAGCCTTGGGGACTTTGTGAGGAGACGTCTTGGAAGGGAGGTCCTTGAGAAGATAGCAGAGCCCCTTGTGGCAGGGATACATGCTGGGGACCCTGAGAGGATGAGCGTGAGGAGCAGCTTTCCGAAGTTCCTTGAGATGGAGAGGGAACACAGGAGCCTCATCCTTGCCATGATAAGGAGGAAGAGGCGGAGGAGACCTTCCCGATACAGCATGTTCATGACCTTGAAGGGCGGGCTTTCTGAGCTTGTAGATGCCATCGTTAAGAGCCTTGATCCTGCCTCCATCCATCTCGAGACCAGGGTGGAGAGGATAGAGGAGAGGGGGAAGGGCTACCTTGTCAGGACCAGCAAGGGGGAGATACTCGCAGATGTCCTTATCCTGGCGACACCTGCCTATGTCAGCGGTGACCTCCTTGAGGGGATCGATCCAGGACTTTCAGAGGTCCTGAGATCCATTCCCTATGTGTCCACTGCCACCATCTCCCTTGCCTTCAGGAAAAGGGACCTTGAGGACCTTCCAAGGGGATTCGGGTTTGTTGTTCCGAAGAAGGAAGGCAGGAGGATCATGGCTGCCACATGGACATCCCTCAAGTTCCCCCACAGGTCCCCTGAGGATGCCTTCCTTGCAAGGTGCTTTGTGGGGGGCAGCAGGATGGAAGACCTCGTCTTCCTTGAGGATGAGGCGATGATCGAGATGGTGAGGGAGGAGTTGAGGGATATAGCGGGCATAAGGGCAGAACCTGTGCTTGCAAGGGTCTTCAGGTGGCCAAAGGCCATGCCCCAGTACACCATAGGCCATGGGGAGAGGGTGAGGAGGATAAGGGAGAGGCTTAAGGGCCATCCAGGCCTGTGGCTTACTGGCAGTGCCTACGAGGGGATAGGTATAAGCGACAGTGTGAGGATGGGTGAGGAGGTGGCCGGAGAGGCCCTTCAATACCTTTCCCTGTAGATGACCCACACCCTCCTGAGGGTCTCTCCATTCATGAGCAGGGCTATGAGAAGGAGGAGGGGTACCACCTTCCCTGTAAGGGCCCCTATGGATATGATGAAGAGCCTTACATCCCTCCCGAGCCTTAGATAGGGTCTTCCCTTCAGGAGCCTCCTCATAAGGCCGTCGTACTTATCAGCGGTGTAGCTGTTCATGAATGTCCCTGTGATGGCAAGGAGACCGAGGAAGAGGGGGAGCATATCCTCTGCCCTGGAGGCGTGGATGGTGAGACCCATGATAAGGAAGGCATCGGCGTATCTGTCAAGGACCGCATCGAACCAGCCTCCGAAGTCGCTTTCCATGTGCTTCAGCCTTGCGATCTCGCCGTCACAGCCATCGATGATGGAGGCCATCTGGGTGAGGATGGCTCCCAGGAAGAGACCGCTGTAGCCTGGTATGAGGAAGAAGAGGGCACCCAGGAGTGCCAGAAAGAAGGAGAGGAGGGATACCTGGTTGGGTGACAGATCTCGATGGACGAGCCTCTTTGTGATCCTGGTGGAAAGGGGGCGATTTATGAACCTTGAGACAGGGCCATCCGTTGCCTTCCTTACCCCCTCCATGAGGAAACCTTCGGCCTTGTGAAAGGCCCTTTCAGTGTCTATGTCTATCCAGAAGGCATCCTGGATATCAAAGGCCTTTGCCCTGCCCTTCTCCGCCACGGCCCTGACCCCACCTGAAAGGGTGGTGTCTCCCCTCTTGAGGCTCTCCTCAAGGCCTGCAAAGATCCCGCTTGTGCACAGGAATATGCCCGTATCAAAGGCATTGTAATGGTCCAGGTCCTTCCCTATGGCCCTTATCCTTCCCTCCTCAACAAGGACCCTGGTCACATCCTCCATATCTACCCATGGGTTCCCCCTTACCCTCCTGTCTATGGCAAGGATGATCTCCCCTTCTCCCACCTTCTCCCTTGAGAGCCTCTTCACAATGGAGGGATCGAAGAGGTGATCCCCCATGAGGAGGAGGAACCTTCCCCTGCCGATGGCCTTCTTTGCCTTTAGGACGGAGAGGCCGTTTTCCTTGTCCCACTCCTCGTTCCTTATGGTCCTTATCCTTACGCCCCTCCTTTTCGAAACCCCTTCAAGGAAGGCCTCGACCTCATCGGCCCTGTAGCCGACCACCACAAGGAAGTCCTTTATCCCCCCTTCCCTTGCACAGAGGATCACCCTCTCCAGGATGGGAAGGCCAAGGAGGGGGATGAGGGGCTTGATGTCGCCCTTCTTCTTAAGCCTTAGTCCTTGCCCGCTCGCTATAATAAGGGCTTTCACCCTTTACCACCCTCAGCCTTATGAACTCCTCGGTGAGCCTGTAGGCCTCATCATCCGTGTACTGCCTCGGTGGGTGCTTCATGAAATAGGCCGAAGGACCGTAAAGGACCCCCCCTTCCCCCCTGTCGAGGGCAAGTTTGCAGCACCTTATGGCGTCTATGGCCACCCCTGCAGAGTTTGGTGAGTCCTCTACGGAGAGCCTGAGTTCCAGGTTTATGGGGACATCACCGAAGATCCTTCCCTCTATCCTCAGGAAGCATACCTTGTTGTCCTTCTGCCACGGGACATAGTCGCTCGGACCTATATGGATGTTCTCTGGCTCCAGCCTTGCCTCACCGAGGATCGACTGGACCGCCTCTGTCTTGGACTTCTTCTTACTTGCCAGTCTGTCCCTGTTGAGCATGTTGAGGAAGTCCGTGTTCCCCCCTGTGTTGAGCTGATAGGTCCTGTCGATCTTTACCCCCCTCCTCTTGAAGAGGGCTGCAAGGGTCCTGTGGGTTATGGTGGCGCCGATCTGTGCCTTTATGTCATCTCCTATGATGGGTATCCTCTTCTCCTTGAACCTTGCTGCCCATTCAGGATCGCTGGCGATAAAGACGGGCATACAGTTCACAAAGGCCACCCCTGCCTCAAGGGCGCACCTTGCGTAGAACCTTGTGGCCTCTTCACTGCCCACAGGCAGGTAGTTGAGCAGGACCTCTGTGCCCGTTTCCTTGAGGTGCCTTATCACCTCTTCCTCTGTGGGTTCCTTCTCATCGGCAAGGACGAAGGTGAACCTCTCGTCGTAGTTCTTCATATGCTCGGAGAACCCGTCAAGGACCTTCCCCATCCTCACCTTCACACCGGTGGGGGGTATGTTGTTGCAGAAGATGGTGGTACAGTTTGGAGGTGCGAATATGGCCTCTGCCACATCCCTTCCGACCTTCCTCTTGTCGATATCGAAGGCCGATACAACCTCTATGTCGTAAGGTCTGTATCCCCCTATCTCCCAGTGCATGAGGCCAATGGCCTCTGAAGGGTCCTTTTCCTTGTAGTACTCAATACCCTGGATAAGAGAACTTGCACAGTTTCCTACCCCTACGATACCTATGCGTATCTTCTCCATATTCCACCTCCTTGGCTGATGTTATAGGGGATTTCTGAAAAGACAAGGGGATACCATAAATTTAATCCACAACCCCCTCAAAGTCAAGGGATGGGAGGTGGATTTTCCCCTCCGGGTTTGGTTATTGAAAAGTCAGGGAAGATGTGGTAAACATGTAAAATTCATATCTGGAGGTTACCCTTGAAAGACTGGAAGAGGACCCATTACTGCGGTAGACTCAGCGAGAAGGATATAGACAGTGAGGTGATCCTCAACGGATGGGTGGATGCGCGCAGGGATCACGGAGGACTTATATTCATCGATCTCAGGGACAGGGAGGGCCTTGTCCAGGTCGTCTTCAACCCTGAGGTGAACAGGGAGGTCCACGAAAGGGCCCACCGCCTGAGGAACGAATTCGTTGTAGCAGTAAAGGGGGTTGTAAGGAGGAGGCCTGAAGGGACGGAGAACCCCAATATCCCCACTGGAGAGGTGGAGGTGGTGGCCCATGGCCTCACCGTCTTCAACGAGTCCAGGCCCCTTCCCTTCCAGCTCGATGAGGAGGATGTGGCAGAGCATCTGAGGCTGAAGTACAGGTACCTCGACCTGAGGAGGCCTGAGCTTCAGAGGAACCTTATCATAAGGCATAGGATCACAAAGGCCGTAAGGGACTACCTCTCCTCAAAGGGGTTCATAGAGATAGAGACCCCCTTCCTGACCAAGAGCACCCCGGAGGGTGCAAGGGACTACCTTGTGCCAAGCAGGCTCAATCCTGGCCATTTCTATGCCCTGCCCCAGTCTCCACAGCTCTTCAAACAGATCCTTATGGTGGCCGGTTTTGAGAGGTACTTCCAGGTGGTAAGGTGCTTCAGGGATGAGGACCTCAGGGCCGACAGGCAACCCGAGTTCACCCAGATCGACCTGGAGATGTCCTTTGTGGAGAGGGAGGATGTGATGGAGGTGGTGGAGGGGATGCTTGCCCATCTCCTTAAGGAGGTCATGGGCAGGGAGGTGAAGAGGCCCTTCCCGAGGCTCACCTACAGAGAGGCCATCTCCAGGTTCGGGCTCGATACACCGGATACAAGGTTTGGACTTGAACTCAAGGAGATCACCCAACTTGCTGGCAGGAGCGATTTCAAGGTCTTCAGGGATACGGTTGAAAGGGGAGGGATAGTGAAGGGGATCAATGTGAAGGGCGGTTCCTCCCTTTCAAGGAAGGACCTTGACGATCTCACCCAGTTTGTATCCATCTTTGGTGCAAAAGGGCTTGCCTGGATCAAGATAACCGGGGGAGGATGGCAATCCCCGATAGCGAAGTTCTTTGACCCTTCCATCAGGGCGGAGATTGACAGGGTCATGGGGGGTGAGGAGGGGGATATCTATCTCTTCATCGGGGATGAGCCAAAGGTGACCAACACGGCCCTTGGAAGGTTGAGGATAGAGATGGCCAGAAGGTTTGGTCTCATACCGGACGATGAGCTTTCCTTTGTATGGGTTACAGACTTCCCCCTCCTTGAGTGGGATGAGGAGGAGAAGAGGTATGTCACCCTCCACCACCCTTTCACATCCCCCTTTGATGAGGATGTGGAAAGGCTTTCCTCCTCCCCCCTTGAGGTGAGGGCGAAGGCCTACGACATCGTCCTGAACGGTGTGGAGATAGGCGGGGGTAGCCTGAGGATCTACAGGGAGGATGTTCAGGAAAGGGTCTTCGATCTACTCGGGATAGGCAGACAGGAGGCAGAGCAGAAGTTCGGCTTCCTCCTTCAGGCCCTTCAGTACGGTGCGCCACCCCACGGGGGTATAGCCCTTGGCCTTGACAGGCTTGTGGCCATACTCTGCAGGGCCCCATCCATAAGGGAGGTGATTGCCTTCCCCAAGACCCAGAAGGCCGTGTGCCTCATGACAGGTGCCCCTTCCGAGGTGGACAAAAGGCTCCTGAAGGACCTCCACATAAAGGTCACCGATTAAACCTTTTCGTAAGGATCGAAGAGCTTCTTGTACTCATCAAGGGCAAATCTATCCGTCATCCCTGCTATGTAGTCACAGATGAGCCTCTCTTTACCCACCTCCTCTATCTTGGCATAGACATGGGGTGGAAGGAGCCTTGGTTCTTCTGTATAGACCCTGAATAGGCCTCTTATGATGCGGTCTGCCTTGTCGGCCATCCTTATGACCCTGTGGTGGGTGTAGAGGTTCTCCATGAGGAATCTCTTGAGCTCCCTGTTCTTCTTCTCCATGGACTTGCTGAAGGAGGCGAGCCTTTCAGGGCAGTTCCTCACCTCCTCCACAGAGGAGATGCCGTACTCCTGGATCCTCCTCAGCGTTTCGTTGACAAGGTCTGTTACCTGCTGGTTTATGATCCTTATGATGGTCTGATACTTGTGGATCTTGAAGTCCTCGTAAGGGTACATGGCCCTCACCTTCTCGTAGTTTATGCGCCATAGCTCCACCTCGTTGAGCTCCTCAGGGGTTATCATCCTTGATGCAAGGCCATCATCGAGGTCGTGGTTGTTGTAGGCAATCTCGTCGGCGATGTCAACGATCTGGGCCTCAAGGGTGGGCTGCTTCTCCTTCTCGTACTCCTCTATGTCAGGGCTGTCGTAGTCCGTGGAGTGCTTGGCTATCCCCTCCCTCACCTCCCAGGTGAGATTGAGCCCCCTCCTGTTGGGATACCTCCTCTCTATGTGCTCGACGATCCTCAGGGTCTGCCTGTTGTGTTCGAAGCCCCCGTGGTCCTTCATGAGTTCATTAAGGACCCTTTCACCTGTATGACCGAAAGGGGGATGGCCGAGGTCATGGGCAAGGGCGATGGCCTCGGAGAGTTCCTCGTTTATGCCAAGGGCCCTTGCAATGGTCCTTGCGATCTGGGCCACCTCGATGGTGTGGGTGAGCCTTGTCCGGTAGTGATCACCTTCATGGTAGATGAAGACCTGTGTCTTGTACTCAAGCCTCCTGAAAGCGTTGCAGTGGATGATCCTGTCCCTGTCCCTCTGAAAGGCGGTCCTGAAGGGGTGTTCGCTCTCAGGGTATCGTCTGCCCCTTGAATCCTTGCTCCTCATCCCGTAGGGTGCAAGGATCCTGTCTTCCAGCTGGAGGAGGTCTATCATGATCCTTCCCTGGAGAGGCAGCTTCCAGATCCCTCAGGAAATGGGTATCTCTCATAGGGGATGGGGTCCCTGAACCCTGCCTCCTTGAAGCCCTTTAGCCTCAACCTGCAGGAATCGCATACACCGCATGCGATGGACCCATCCCTGTAGCATGACCAGGTGAGATGGAAGGGTGCCTTGAGCTCCATTCCCTTCTTCACTATCTCCCACTTCTTCATACGGATAAGGGGGGTTACTATCTCGATCCTCGTCTCCGGCCTTGTCCCCTCATCCACCGCCCTCTGGAAGGCCCTGTAAAAGGACTCCCTGCAGTCAGGGTAGCCCGAGCTGTCCTCCTCAACGGCACCGATAAAGACCTTCCCCGCACCTATCACCTCTGCCCAGGAGACGGCGATGGAAAGGAGGTGGGCATTCCTGAAGGGGACATAGGTTACAGGGATGGTGGAGGTGTCCACACCATCCACAGGGACATCTATGGTCCTGTCTGTGAGGGCAGAGCCTCCTATCTCCCTGAGGTAGGAGATGTCGGCAACGAGCCTCTCCCTGACACCGTAGTAATCCCCTATGTCGTGGAAGGCCTTAAGCTCCCTCTCCTCTGTCCTCTGGCCATACCTCACATGGAGGAAGGCCATCCTGCTGGAGAGGTTCGCTATAGCCGCTGTAACGCAGCTATCCATGCCACCACTGACAAGGACAACGGCAAGATCCATACCTCTTATTTACCACAAAGACCCACCTTTTTAAAGGGGTAGTTTGCCATTGACAGGCAAGAGAGGGGGAGGGTATCTTGAAAGGAAATGAGGAAAGGGACGGTTCTTCTTCTCCTCGTCCTTTATGGCTGCAGTCCCCTGGGAAAGGAAGGGATCGATCTGGCCATACCCCCTGCCTATCGTTCCGGCAGGGCCATTGAGGGAAGGATAGGGGAGAGGTGGTGGGAGGAGTTTGGTGATGTGGAGCTTAACCGCCTTGTATCCAGGGTGGTTGAGAGGAACCACGACATCAGGATGGCCGCTGAGAGGGTCAAAGAGGCAAGGGCCGAACTCGCAAAGGAAGGGGCCCTGCTCTATCCTTCCATCCAGTTCGAGGGCAGTCTGTCGAGACAGAAACAGGTCCTTTCCGGTACCACCATCCACTCCTCAAGCCTCTCTGTGACCCTTCTGCCCTCCTACGAGATAGACCTCTGGAAAGGGCTATCCTCTGCGAGGAAGGAGAGGCTTGAAATGCTCCTTTCAAAGGAGGAGGTTTACAGGGCCGTGATCCAGGGGGCCATAGCAGATGCGGTGAATCTCTATTTAGAGATGGTGGGGGTGGAGAGGAAGATAGCCCTCAAGAAGGAGAGGCTCAAGATCGCAGACCAGAACCTGAGGATCATAGAGGAGAGGTACAGCAGGGGTCTTGCATCCTTCCTTGATCTCCTCCAGGCAAGGATGAACCTGAAGGAGATAGAGGCCGAATTGCCACCCCTTTACAGGCACCTTAAGGACACCCAGCAGAGACTCTCCGTCCTTTCAGGCACCTACCCTGAGGTGAGGAAGGAACGGGAGCACCCCGGGGACTACTTCAAGGTCCTTCCCCCTGTACCCTCTGGCCTTCCATCGGAGCTTTTACTCAGGAGACCAGACATCAGGGCCAAGGAGAGGGAGATGGAGGCCCTTTATCAGTCCCTCAAGGTGGCAAGGGCTGCAAGGTTTCCCAGCATAAGCCTTACGGGCAGCCTTGGATTCCGGAGCAATCAGCTCAAGACCCTCTTCGATCCTGAAAACAGGCTCTGGCAGATAGCCCTCGGACTGGTTACACCCGTCTTCGATGGAGGAAGGCTCAAGGCAGAGGAGGATGCCGCAAGGTCAAGGTACAGGGAGAAGACCATAGAGTACGCAAAGACCGTGCTTCAGGCCTTTTACGAGGTGGAGAGCGGGCTGGCAAAGAGGGAGGAACTCTACAGGGAAAGGGAGGCCCTCCTGCGCCTCCTTTCCCGATCAGAGAGGACCTGGAAGGTTGCCCTTGATAGGTACCAAAGGGGTCTCATAGACCTTCTCAGGGTCCTTGATCTCGAGGACAGGGTCTTCCGGACGAGGGAGAGGATCGTCGATGTGGAGACGGCCATACTGAAAAACAGGGTCTTCCTCTACAGGGCCCTTGGTGGAGGGTGGGGTGGATCGTAGGGGATACGGAAAGACCCTTCTTCATCTCTTCCTTGCCGTCTTTATCCTGCTCCTTGGTGTGGCAGGGGCCTACAGGCTTATACTTTCAAAGCCGGAGATAAAGAGGGTCCCCCCGAAGAGGTGGATACCCGCGGTGGGAGTGACCAGGGTAAGGGTGAGGGACTTGAGGATTGTGGTGGATGGGGAGGGGACGGTCAGGCCCTCAAGGGTGGTGGATATTGTCCCTCAGGTCTCTGGAAGGGTGATCTCCCTCTCCCCCAATCTCATCAGCGGAGGGAGGGTGAAGGAGGGGGAGCTTCTCATGAAACTGGAGGACAGGGACTACAGGCTTGACCTTGTGAGGGAGGAGGCAGAGGTGAGACTCCAGGAGAGCAGGCTGCAACAGCTCCTTGAGGAGTCTGAGGCGGCAAGGAAGGAGTGGGAGATGGTGAATCCGGGAAAGGAGCCCCCTCCACTCCTCCTCAAGGCACCGGATATAAAGGCAACAAGGGCTGCCCTCAGGGCGGCAAAGGCAAGGGTGGAAAGGGCAAGGCTCGATCTTGAAAGGACGGAGGTAAGGGCCCCCTTTGATGGGGTGGTCCTCTCGGAGGATGTGGATAGGGGGGAGTATGTGAGGGCAGGGGAGAAGGTGGCCACCATCTTCTCTTCCAGAGAGGTGGAGATAGAGGTATCCATGAGCTTGAGGGATGCAGCCTTTGTGGAGATACCGGATTTCAACTCCGAGAGGGCCTCGGATGTGGAGGTCATTCTCGATACCGGAGAAGGCCTCTACAGATGGAAAGGGCAGGTATCAAGGGCCCTTACCGTTGATGAAAAGACAAGGACCCTGCCCGTTGTTGTGACCGTGAAGGACCCCTATGCAACAATGCCTCCCCTTGCAGTTGGCACCTTTGTCAAGGTGAGGATCAAGGGGAGGGTCCTCAAGGGGGTTGCCCTTCTCAAGGAGGGGGTCTTGAGGTGGGCAGAGGAGGGAAGGCCATTTGTGTGGGTGGTGGACGGGGAGAACAGGTTGAGGAAGAGGATGGTGGAACTTGTGAGGACCATGGATGGCTCTGTGGTCGTGAGAGGCCTTGAGGATGGGGAGAGGGTTGTCACCTCCATGGCGGGGATCGGCATAGAAGGGATGGAGGTGAGGGCCTACGGGGAAGGGGGATAATGGAGAGGATACTTGGCTGGTTTGCAGGCCATCATGTCACTGCCAATCTCCTCATGGCCCTCATCCTTGTTGGGGGCATCCTGTCGGTCCTTTCCTTCAAGGTTGAGATCTTCCCTGAGATAGAGCCAGAGAGGGTGGTTGTCACCATACCCTATCCCGGGGCCTCACCCAAGGAGGTTGAAGATGGGGTCCTGAAGGAGGTGGAGGAGGCCATATCAGGGATAGACGGCGTAAAGGAGATCACCTCCTACGCAACGGAAGGGATGGCCACCGTCGAGGTGGAGGCCATAAGGGGATGGGATATAAAGGAACTCAGGGATGATATAGAGGCGGAGGTGATGCGGCTTACAAACCTGCCTGAAGAGGCGGAAAGGCCGGTCATAAGGGAGTTTGTCAGGAGGGTCCCTGTCCTCAATGTGGCTATCT
>WGFJ01000013.1 GCA_015492305.1 Deltaproteobacteria bacterium | reverse complement strand
GAAGAGGTTCAAGGGGAGGGTTGCAAGGGACCTTCTCACCGTCCTTTTCATATCCTCCCTCTTTGCCATCCTTTTCGGCATACTCTTCGGGGAGTTCTTTGGCACCCTTGGTGAGAGGTTCGGCCTCCATCCCATCATCCTTGACAGGAGGGCGTCCATAAAGGCCTTCCTTGTTCTGGCCGTGAGCATAGGGGTGGGGCATGTCCTTCTGGGTATGGCCCTTTCCCTCTTCGGTTACCTGAGGAGGGGGAGGATGAAGGAGGTGTGGATAAAGGCCCTTTCCATAGGCACAGTGATTCTCATCCTCATCTTTGCCGGGACCCTTTCCGGCTATCTTCCAGAGACCCTCTTGAGCCCAACCATCACAGCCCTTCTCATACTCCTGCCGATCCTTGTGATCCTTGAGGGGGCCCTTGCACCCCTTGAGATATTGAAGGCTGTGAGCAACATCCTGTCCTACGCCCGTATAATGGCCATCGGCCTCTCTTCCGTCATACTCGCAGAGGTGGCAAACAGGATGGGCGGGATGCCTGAAAATGCCGTCCTCGGCCTGATCATCGCATCCCTTGTTCATGCCCTGAACATACTCCTTGGCGTGTTCAGCCCGACCATCCACTCCCTGCGTCTTCACTATGTGGAGTTCTTCAGCAAGTTCTACCAGCCCGGAGGGAGGAAGTACAAGCCCTTTGGAAGGAGATTGCACTAAAAGCATGAAGGAGGTGGATCGTGGAGGAAGTCCTTAAGGCATTTGCAGCAGCCCTTGCCATAGCCATCCCTGCCCTTGCTACCGGATGGGCCCAGTCAAGGATAGGGTCGGCAGGTGCAGGGGCCATTGCGGAGAAACCGGAGGTATCCGGAATAGTGATCATCCTTGTGGCCATCCCGGAGACCATGGTCATCCTCGGGTTTGTTGTGGCCATCTTGATCCTCTTTTGATCCGGTATCTTCAACTGAAGGAGGGAAAGGATGGGTGATTTTTACCAGTCCGAGATGATAACGACCCTTCATGCCTTCCCGAGACAGGACCTGGAACGGATAGAGAGGGAGCTTGAGGAGTTTGTGGAGGAAAGGCCCATTGCCCTTGTTCTGCCCTCCCTCTATTCGGAGCTGGAAGGGGAGGCCTTGAAGAGGATAGTAAGGGAACTGTCCGAGGTGAGGTATATAAATGAGATAGTTGTCTCCCTGGGGAGGGCAAAAAGGGATGAGTACAGGAGGGCAAAGGAGTTCTTTTCCGTCCTCCCCCAGGAGGTAAAGGTCATATGGAACGATGGAGAGAGGCTTCAGGACCTCTACCAGTTGCTGAGAAAGAACGACATACGGGTCGGTGAGGATGGTAAGGGCAGGGCCGTGTGGATAGCCTTCGGCTATGTCCTTGCAAGCGGCAAGAGCAGCGTCATCGCCCTTCATGACTGCGATATCCTCACCTACAGCCGCATCATGCTTGCAAGGCTCTGCTATCCCATTGTGAACCCCAACATGGGGTATGAGTTCTGCAAGGGCTACTACACGAGGGTTACAGACAGGCTTCACGGCAGGGTGACCCGTCTCTTCGTCATACCCCTTATAAGGGCCCTGAAGAAGGTCTTTGGTCCCCTTCCCTTCCTCCTCTACCTCAACGACTTCCGCTACATCCTTGCAGGGGAGTGTTCCATGATCGCTGACCTTGCAAGGGTGAACAGGATACCCGGTGACTGGGGGCTTGAGGTGGGTGTGCTGGCCGAGGTCTTCAGGAACTGTACATCAAGGAGGATCTGTCAGGTGGACCTCTACGAGAACTATGAGCACAAGCACCAGGAACTCTCCCCTGAGGATCCGCAGAAGGGACTGATGAAGATGTGCATTGACATAGCAAAGTCCATCTTCAGGACCCTGGCAAGCGATGGCATCGTCTTCGATGACGGCACATTCAGGACCGTGGAGGCCACATATCTCAAGATGGCAAGGGACACGATGAAGATGTACAACGACGATGCCGCCATAAACGGCATCTACTACGACCTCCACCAGGAGGGCCTCTCCATCGAGGCCTTTACAAGGGGGATAAGGATGGCAAGTCAGGAGTTCCTGGCAGATCCCTTTGGTGCACCCCTCATACCGAACTGGAACAGGGTGACATCTGCCATCCCTAACTTCCTGAAGCTCCTTAAGGAGGCGGTGAGGAAGGATCATCAGGAGATATGAAGTGGGTCATATTCACCGATCTTGACGGGACCCTCCTCGACCATCAGACATACTCCTTTGAACCTGCCAGAGAGGCCCTGAAGCTGGTAAAGGAAAGGGGTATACCCCTATGTATCGTCACGAGCAAGACCAGGGCAGAGGTGGAGGAGTACAGGAGGGTCCTTGACAACAGGGACCCCTTTATCGTGGAGAATGGAGGGGCCCTCTTTGTGCCATCCACCTACTTCCCCTTCCCATTCCCTTACTCAAGGCAGGAGGATGGGTACAAGGTGATAGAGTTTGGAAGGAGCCACAGGGTCCTCCTTGATGAACTGCTCAAGGCCCTTGAGGACTCGTGGTCAGGCATAAGGCCCTTCTCCACCCTTTCGGAGGAGGAGATCGTGAGGCTTACAGGGGTGAAGCCCCATCAGGTCCACCTCATGAAGGAGAGGGGTTATGATGAGCCCTTTCTCTTTGAAGGAGAGGGGGTGGAAGGGCTCATCGCAAGGTTTGAGGCAAGGGGGCTAAAGGTTGTGAAAGGGGGGAGGTTCTATCACCTTATGGGGAATCATGACAAGGGTAAGGCGGTGAGAAGACTTATAGACCTCTTCAGGGGGATGGACCCTGGCATAAAGACCATTGCCATTGGTGATAGTGAGAACGATCTCTCCATGCTCAAGGTGGTGGATCTACCAGTCCTTGTAAGGAGATGGGACGGGAGCTATGCTGCCACAAGGATAGATGGGAGGGATCCAATCCTTGCAAGGGGAGCAGGTCCGGAAGGCTGGAGTGAGGCCATATTCCGTATCCTCGGGAGGTAGCATTGGCGGAGACAAGGCTCTTACAGGCCCTTGAAGAGGAGGCAAAGAGACAGGAGGAGGCCATACTCCAGTCCGCAAGGTCTGAGGCTGAAAGGATCATCGATGAGGCAAGGAAGAGAAAGGAAAGGTCCCTCAAGGAGGAAGAGGAGAGGATAAGGGAGAGGCTCTTGAGGGAGAGACAGGCCCTGATCAACAGGGTGAGGAGGGAGGAGAAGGAAAAGCTCCTCAACCTCAAGTGGCAGATACTGGAGGGGATCTTTGAGGAGGCCAGGGAGTCCTTGAGAAAGGAGTGGGAAGACAGGAAGGAGGAGATGACCCTTTCCCTTGTCAGGGAGGTCCTCCACAGGGTGGGGAAGGATGAGAAAGGGGTCCTCCGTGTTCCGCCCTCAACGGTTGGTGCCGTAAAGGGGATTGTCCCCAGGGGTATCAGGGTGGAGGCCCTGGAGGGTATCGATGGTGTGGTGCTCTCCCTCCAGGATGGAAGGATAGAGTATCGTGACACCATCACCTCAAGACTGGAGAAGGTCAGAAGGGTCCTGCTCCACGAGATAGGCAACATCCTCTTCGGGTAGATGCCATCGGAATGGATCTCGGTTACATAAATGCAAGGATAAGGGCATGGAAGGGCATGCTCCTGAAGAGGGAGGACTACAACAGGCTCATATACTCAGAGGGGATAGAGCCCCTCCTGGAACTCATGAAGAAGGGGGTCTATGCAAGGGCCCTTGAGCTTGCAAGGGCAAGGTTCGGGGAGGAGGACAGGGTGAAGCTTGTCGACCACGGGTTGAAGGAGGACCTCCTCTCCACCTTGAGGCTCCTTCTTGAAGGGATGCCCGAGAAGGGAAGATCCCTCATGGCCCCCCTTTACTCCCACTGGGAGGTCTATAACATAAAGACCATACTGAGGGGCATGGAGAGGGGCCTCAAGGCCGAGGAGATCTACTGGAGGCTCTTTCCAGTGGGAGGGCTTGATGAGTTTGCCCTCAAGGAACTCTCCTACCAGAAGGGGATTGAGGAGGTGATCCACCTCCTCTTTATGTGGGGTAGCCCCTATGCAAGGCCCCTGCGGAGGGCCTACGGGGATTACAGGAAGAGGCGGTCCCTCTTTATACTGGAGCTGGAACTGGATAGATCCCTCTACAGACTGCTTCTCGAGGGCATCCCCTCCGGCAACGAGGATGTGGCCATAGCCAGGGCCTACATCCAGAGCAGGATCGATGCAACCAATCTCCTCAGCCTCTTCAAGATCGCCATGGAGGGGCCTTCATCCCTGATCCCTTCTGACCTCTTCGTAGAGGGTGGGAGGAGGGTGAGGAGGAAGGACTTCGAGTCCCTCTTCCTCTCAAAGGACATCGAGGACCTCCTTCACAGACTGAGGGGTCGCCTCCATGACTACCGGTGGCTCATGGTGATAGAAAGGCTGTTTCTGGAGGACCCTTCTCTGCTCGAAGAGGGCTTTGAGGGCCTCATCATGGGGGATATGGGAAGGATGGGAAGGGTAAAGCCCCTCACCATAGCCGTGGCCTATCACTTTGCCATGGCCAAGTGGAGGGAGGTGAAGACCCTGAGCTTCATAGCAAGGGCAAAGGCCTTCGACATCCCGCCCCATGAGGTGGAGAGGTATGTGAAATGGACAGGATACTGGTCATAACCTACCCTGAGACGGCCCTTGGTTTCAGGATGGCCGGAGCGGATGTCCTTGAGATAGAGAGGGGGAAGGAGTCACCACAGATCATCGAGAAGGTGCTGGAGGATGGCAGGTACGGACTCCTCATCGTCGAGGAGGGCCTCCTGGACAAGATACCGGAGGATCTGGAGAAGAGGATAAGGAAGAGGGGCAGGCCAGTCCTTGTTTCTATAAGATCCCCTGAGAGATGGGAGGAGGGGCCAAAGGAGCCCTATATAGCGAAGCTCCTGAGAAAGACCATAGGCTACCACATAAAGATAAAGAGGCAGTGATGGAAGGGAGGATCATCTGGATATCCGGGCCTGCCGTGAGGGCAAGGATAAGAGGGGGGATAAAGATGCACTCCCTTGCAGCCGTTGGAAGGGAGGGGCTGCTGGGGGAGGTTGTTGCCATAGATGGCGATACGGCCACCATCCAGGTCTACGAAGACACAACAGGCCTTGAGGTTGGCGAGGAGGTCGTCTTCACGGGCAGGTTCCTCTCTGTTGAACTCGGTCCGGGTCTCCTTGGGAGGATCTTCGATGGCCTCCAGCGCCCCCTCCACGCCTTAAGGGAGATGGGTGGAGACTTCATAAGTAGGGGTATCCATAAGGAGGCCATTGAGAGGGATAAGGGATGGGATTTCCATCCCCTTGTCTCCCGGGGGGAGGAGGTTGGTGAAGGGGATGTGGTGGGCATCGTTGATGAGGGGGAGGGAAGGGAGCACAGGATCATGGTGCCAAAGGGGGTGCGGGGGAAGGTGAAGGAGGTGAGGAAGGGGCTTGTAGGTGCCACCGAACCCTGTCTCATCCTTGAGGATGGCAGGGAGGTGAAGATGGTGCAGGAGTGGCCCATAAGGATACCCCGTCCTTACAAGCGCAGGCTGCCACCTACAAGGCTCTTTATCACCGGCCAGAGGGTCATAGACACATTCTTTCCCGTTTCAGAGGGGGGTGTGGCCATCATACCCGGGGGGTTTGGCACGGGCAAGACTGTTACGGAGCAGACCCTGGCAAAGTACTCCATGGCGGATATCATAGTATACGTTGGATGCGGTGAGCGGGGAAACGAGATGAGCGAGTTCTTGAGGGAGTTTCCCCGCCTCAAGGACCCAAAGACGGGAAGGTCCCTCCTCTCGAGGACGATCGTGGTGGTCAACACCTCCAACATGCCCGTTGCTGCCAGGGAGGCCTCCATATACACAGGTATAACCATGGCGGAGTACTACAGGGACATGGGTTACAGTGTGGCCCTCTTTGCGGACAGCACATCCAGATGGGCAGAGGCCCTGAGGGAGATGTCCTCAAGGATGGAGGAGATGCCAGGGGAGGAGGGATATCCATCCTATCTTGCATCAAGGCTTGGAAGCTTCTACGAGAGGGCAGGCAGGGTCGTAACCCTTGGATCCAAGGAGAGGGAGGGGGCTGTTACCGTTGTGGGGGCCGTGTCACCACCGGGT
>WGFJ01000012.1 GCA_015492305.1 Deltaproteobacteria bacterium | reverse complement strand
TCCTTGGAGGTGTGATCCTCTCGGCCCTCATCTACCTCATGTATGTTGGTATCCAGACGGGGAGCATGTACTACCTCTCCGTCTCTGAGTTCATGAGCCAGAAGGAGAGCCTCAAAGGCAGGAAGGTGAGGGTGAACGGGGAGCTACTTGTCGGAAGTGTCAATTACGATCCCAAGGACCTTGAACTCAGGTTCGCCCTGAAGGATGACAAGACGGGCCACACCCTTCAGGTGGTCTACCACGGTGCCCCTCCTGATCTCCTTGAGAGGGAGGGTGTGAGTGTGGTTGCCGAGGGCATATACGACGAGAGGACAGACACCTTTAAGGCGGATCAGCTCCTTGTGAAGTGTCCATCCAAGTACGAGAGAAAGGGGACACCTGAAGGACCCGGATCAAAGGAGGTGCGGACTTGATCGATCTTGGAAGATACGCCCTCTACATAGGGCTGATGGTATCGGTTTACACCCTCTTTGCCATCCTTTACGGCCTCTTCAGAAGGAACAGGTCCTTTATTGAGAGCGGGTACAGGGGGCTCTACCTCATCTTCTTCCTCTACACCATCTCGGCCATTGCCCTCATATACGCCTTTGTCACCGACAGGTTCCAGATAAGGTATGTGGCAGGCTACTCGGAGAGGGCCCTCCCCCTCTTCTACAAGGTTACGGGCCTGTGGGCAGGTCAGGATGGGTCCCTCCTCTTCTGGGGATGGCTGCTCTCCCTCTTTGGCCTCATTGTTATGTATCAGAACAGGAAGGATCGCATCCACCTCTACCTCCCCTATGTGGCCCTCATAATAGGGGCTGTGGAGGCATTCTTCCTCATCCTCTCTGTCTTTGTTACTCCGCCCTTTGAGCTCCTGCCCACCACACCCCCTGATGGAAATGGTCTCAACCCCCTTCTTCAGAACCCCGGGATGGTCTTTCATCCCCCTGCCCTCTACCTTGGTTATGTGGGTTTTACCGTTCCCTTTGCCTTCGCCATGGCTGCCCTTATCACAGGAGAACTGGATAGCTGGTGGATAAGGAAGACAAGGAGGTGGACCATCTTCTCCTGGACCTTCCTTACCCTGGGGATAGTCTTCGGTGGTTGGTGGGCTTACAGGGAGCTTGGCTGGGGAGGGGTATGGGGATGGGACCCTGTTGAGAACTCCTCCCTCATGCCCTGGCTCACTGCAACGGCATTCCTCCACTCCGTTATGATCCAGGAGAGAAGGGGGATGCTCAAGGTATGGAACATGGCCCTTATCCTTCTGACCTTCTCCCTGTCCATCTTCGGCACCTTCCTTACACGGAGCGGTGTTGTTGCCTCTGTCCATGCCTTTGGTCAGTCATCGGTTGGTTATGTGTTCCTTGGCTTCCTTGGCATAGTCCTTGTCTTTGGCATGATACTCATATCCATAAGATACAGGGAACTCCGGGGTGAGGAGAGGCTGGAGGCCCTCCTTTCAAGGGAGAGCACCTTCCTTTACAACAACCTGATCCTCCTTGGCATAGCCTTTGCCACCTTCTGGGGGACCATCTTCCCCATCATCTCAGAGGCGGTCAAAGGGGTCAAGGTGAGCGTTGGTCCTCCCTTCTTCAACAGGGTCAACACCCCTCTCTTCCTTGCTATGATAGCCATTATGGGTATATGTCCCCTCATAGGGTGGCGCAGCACCTCATGGCAGAGCCTGAAGAGGAGGTTTGCCATACCCACCCTTGTGATGATGGCAAGTGTCGGCCCCATCATCCTCCTTGGTGCCGATAGACCCATGGCTGTCTTCTTCTATGCCTTTTCCGTCTTCGTCCTTGTGACCACCATCATCGAGTTCTACGATGGCACAAGGGCAAGGCAGAGGATGACAGGAGAAGGGGCACTTACGGCCCTTGGCAGACTGATCTCAAAGAACAGGCGCCGTTACGGGGGCTACATAGTCCATGTGGGCATCGTCATGATGACGGTGGGTCTTGTGGGCTATGGCTTCTTCCAGCAGAAGGATGAGGCCCATCTGAAGCCCGGTGAGGCCCTGGTCCTTGATGACTACCGTTTTGTCTTCAACGGCCTTGAGCCGGGAAGGAAGTGGAACTACGAGGCTGTAAGGGCGAAGATAAGGGTCTTCAAGGGTGGAAAGGACCTTGGCTTCCTCTACCCTGAAAAGAGGTTCTACACCAAGCAGGGACAGCCTACAACGGAGGTTGCCATAAGGTCAGGCCTTGTTGAGGACATATACCTCATCCTTGCAGGCTGGAACAATGACGGGAGTGTCACCATTGTGGCCATAATCGATCCCCTCCTCCAGTGGATATGGATCGGCACAGGGGTGGCCACCTTTGGGGCCATCCTTGCCGTTGTGCCGAGGAGGAAGAGGGCAGGGGTGAGGGTGCCTGTAGCAGAGGGGGAGGTTGTGGGGACATGATGGCCACCATACTCATATTCATCATCGTCTCTCTGGCTGTCCTCTACCTTATGGAGCCCCTTGGAAGGAGATTGCCCTGGACCTTTGGCAAAGGCCTTGGGGCCATAAGGCTCAAGGAGAGGAAGGAGGCGGCCCTCCTTGCCATCCATGACATAGACTTTGAGTATGCAGCTGGAAGGCTTACCCCTGAAGAGTACAGGAGGCTCAGGGAGGCCTTCAAGAAGGAGGCCATCGAGGCCATAAAGGAGATAGACATGGACCTTGAGCCTCCAGAGGGGGTGAGCAGGGAACTCCATCAGGCCATAAAGAGGGAGGTCCTGAGGCTGAAAAAGGAGATGGCCCTCCTTGTCCTCTTCCTCTTGGTGCCGCTTCAGCTCTTTGCT
Organism: Deltaproteobacteria bacterium; assembly: GCA_015492305.1. GTDB lineage: Bacteria > Desulfobacterota > GWC2-55-46 > S146-80 > S146-80 > S146-80. The sequence goes on along the minus strand of WGFJ01000012.1, from coordinate 41,496 downwards.
GCGGAGGTGAAGGTCAGGGTCGAGAACGGGACCTTGAAGGCCCCTCAGACCGGGGCCTCTGTGATCCTCTATGTCCTTGAACAGGATGGCAAGGCCCACAAGGTGAAGGAGAAGCTCAAGGGTGTGACCGATAGCAATGGAGTTGCACGCTTCTCTCTGGATGTCCCGTCCGGTAAGAAGCTCCTTGCCATGCCCCTTGTGGAGTACAGGGGTATCCCCTACCGGGGTGGGGGAATCGACCTCTCAAAGGGGGATGGGGAGGTCAGGATCAAGGTCTTCGAGATCTCCGATGAGGAGGGGCTCATAGAGATAGAGAAGAGGGATGTCTTCGTGGAGAGGGTCAAGGGTGAGGGGATCTACATGGTGGATGTCCTGACCATCAAGAACAGGGGCAACAAAACCTATGTGGGTCGCTACAACGACTCCACGAAGATGAACGAGACGGTGAAGGTCGGCCTTCCTCCGGGTTATGAGCAACCCACCCTTGATGGAGATGTGGATCTCAATGAGGTCGTTCCTATGACCGATGGCCTTGTGCTCCAGGAGGCGATCCCCCCGGGAGAGAAGACCCTCTGGCTCACCTACCGGGTGAGGAGTGAGATAGGAAGATTCGACCTCCAGTTTCCCATCACAACCCCTTACCGGGTCTTCAGGTTTTACTTCCCCAGGGGTGTGGACTGGAAGGTGAAGGTGAAGGGACTCAGGGAGGCAGGGACTGCGGAGCTTCAGGGAAGGTCCTTCCTCAGGTGGGAGGGAAGGGATATAGGGAAGGATGTAAAGGGGGATGATGAATCCCTCCCCTACATACTCTCCCCCAAGATCACCATCTACGATCCATCCCGTTACAGGCTCATAGGGAGGAACGAGATAGCCATCATCCTTGCCCTCATATCATCCATAATCGCCGGGCTCTTCTACATCAGGATGAGCAGGGGCAGGGAGATGGAAAGGGAGGCAGGTGCACTCAAGGAGGAGAGGGATCGTCTCTCCACCCTCCTTGAGAGGCTTGAAAGGGAGATAGGAAACAATGAGGAGGCAAGGCGGTTCTACGCCCCCTACAGGGATCTTCTCCTCATGAGGATTGAAGAGATCAACAGGACCATCTATGAAGATCACCATTGAGAATGTAAAGAAGAGGTACGGCCACTACGAGGCCCTCAGGGGTGTAAGCCTTGAAGTGGGGGAAGGGGACTTCCTTGTGATCGTGGGTGAGAACGGGGCTGGCAAGAGTACCCTCCTCAAGATAATGGCAGGCCTTGTGACCCCTACTTCAGGGAGGGTCCTTATCGATGGAGTGCCCCTTAACAGCGCAAACGGTGAGATCAGGGGAAGGCTCGGGGTGGTCATCCACCAGTCCTGTCTCTACCCATCCCTTTCTGCCTACAAGAATCTCCAGTTCTTCGGACGCCTCTTTTCCGTCGACCACATCCAGGAGAGGATAGAGAGGGTCCTTGCAAGGGTGAGGCTCCTTGACAGGAAGGATGACCCTGTATCCACCTACTCCTGCGGCATGAAGCAGAGGCTTGCCATCGCAAGGGCCCTTTTGCACGATCCTTCCATCCTCCTCCTTGATGAGCCCTTTTCCGGCCTTGATCCAAGGGCAGTGGATGACCTCAAGACCCTCCTCCTCGAGTTCAAGGAGGAGGGCAGGACGGTGGTGATGGTTACCCATAACCTCAGGGAGGGATACGAGCTCTCAGAGAGGCTCGCCATAATGGCAAAGGGACGTCTGGTCCACCTTGAGGAGAGGTCCTCCATCCCGTGGGAGAGGTTCCAGGAGGTCTATTACTCGGCAGGGGTTATGGGGAGTGTCCTACCTTAGGGCGGTCTTCACCATCCTGTGGAAGGATGTGCTCCTCGAGCTCCACACAAGGGAGGTCATAAGTTCAATGCTCTTCTTCTCCATCCTGGTTGTGGTGGTATTCAACTTTGCCTTTGATCTGAGGGGTGAAGAACTCCTCCGCTATGCCCCCGGTGTGCTCTGGATAGCCTTCATCTTTGCAGGGGTCCTCGGTCTCAACCGGTCCTTCCTCCTTGAGAAGGAAGAGGGGGGGATAATAGGGCTCATGCTATCACCTGTGGAAAGGAGTGCCATCTACTCCGGGAAGGTCCTGAGCAACCTCGTGTTCATGATCATAATGGAGGTGATCACAGGGGTGGTATTCTTCTTCCTCTACGACTTTCTGCCCCTTTACAGGAACCTGCCTTCCCTTGTCTTCATACTCTTCCTTGGCACCCTGGGTTTCTCCGTGATAGGCACCCTCTTTTCAGGCATAACGGTCAACACAAAGGCAAGGGAGATACTGCTGCCCCTTCTCCTCTTTCCCATCCTGGTGCCTGTTATCATAGCCGCTGTATCTGCCACGGGTATCGTCATGAGGGGTGAGGGCCTTGAGGAGGCATCAAAGTGGTTGAAGCTCCTTGTTGCCTTTGATATCCTCTTCTTCAGCCTATCCATTGCCGTCTTCGAATACGTCCTTGAGGAGTAAAGCCTATGGAAAGGGTTTCAAGGATCCTTGGTTACACTGTGATACTCTTCATGATCCTCTCCCTCTATGGTGCCTTCAGGATAGCGCCCACCGAAAGGATCATGGGGGATGTTCAGAGGATCTTCTACTTCCATGTCTCCATAGCCCTTCAGGCCTTTATAGCCTTCTTCGTTGTCTTCATAGCGAGCATCGTCTACCTCCTCAAGAAGGACCTCCTGTGGGACAGGCTTGCCTCATGTGCTGCGGAGATAGGCCTCCTCTTCACGACCCTCGTCCTCATCACGGGTATGCTCTGGGCAAGGCCTGTGTGGAATGTGTGGTGGACATGGGACCCCAGGCTTGTCACGACCCTTATCCTCTGGTTCATATATGTGGCCTATTTCATGGTGAGGTCTGCTGTGACGGACCCGGGAAGGAGGGCAAGGTTCTCTGCTGTGATAGGGATAGTGGGCTTCATAGATGTCCCCATTGTGAGGCTTTCAACAAGGTGGTGGAGATCGATCCATCCCCTCCTCTCCCAGGAGGGAGGGGGCCTTGATCCCACCATGATGAAGGTCATGCTCCTTGTCATGGTTACCTTCACCCTCTTCAATCTCTGGCTCCTGTGGTACAGGTTCAACCTTGCCCAGATGGATAAGGAGGTGGAGGACCTGAAGATGACCCTTGAGGAAGGAGGTTGATGTGAAGAACTGGATCTACCTCTTTACAGCCTATGCCGTTATATGGACGGGGGTGCTCATATACCTCCTCAAACAGTTCGGTGAGCAGCGCAGACTCGCAAGGGAGATCGAGAGGTTGAAGGCCGAGGTAAAGGGGCTGAAGGGCAGGCAGTAGGGCCTTTCCCTGTCATGGACTCGATCGCTGTCTTCGTCCTCACCCAGAGGGGCCTTGGACTTGGAAAGGACCTTTCCTCCATGCTTGGGGCCGATCTCTACCATCCTGCCGGCCTTGGAAGGGATGGGACCCCCTTTGAGGACATCAGGGAGGCCGTGGGTGAAGCCTTCCAGAGGTACAGGGGGCTGATATTCATCATGGCTGCGGGTATCGTCGTCCGCCTCATATCCCCCCTCCTTAAGGGCAAGGATGTAGACCCTGCAGTGGTGGTGATGGATGAGGGCGGTAGATACGCCATAAGCCTCCTTTCAGGCCACCTTGGCGGGGCAAACCGCCTTGCAGAAAGGATCGGAAGGCTCACCGGTGCCCAGCCTGTTGTGACAACGGCCACCGATGTCCATGGTCTCCCCTCCATAGAGGCCATTGCCTCTTCCATAGAATGCAGGATAGAGGGGGTGGAGAGGATAAAGTCCGTGAACTCTGCCATCCTCAGGGGTGAGAGGATCCTGTGTGCCGGGGATGATGAGGCAAGGCTCGAAAGGCTTGGAAAGATCCTCGGAGAGATGGGTGTAGTGGTCCCCCTGGGGAGGGCCCCTCAAAGGGGGGTATCCGTGGTGGTCACAGAGAGAGTGTGCCCGGATCTTCCAAAGGACTGCCTCCTTCTCAGGCCAATGAGTGTTGTTGTCGGGGTGGGCTGTGAGAGGGGGGTTGGCCTTGAGGAGATTGAGAGGGCATACCAGAGGGTCCTCAGGAGATGGGGCATATCTCCCCTCTCTGTGGTAAGGGTGGCAACCATCGATGTCAAGAGGGATGAAGAGGGGCTCCTTGCCTTCTCCAGGAGACACGGCCTTGGGGTGGAGTTTTTCAGCCGTGAGGAACTCTCGGACCTTCCCTTGCCATCAGGCACCTCCCATGCCGTTTTGAAGGCCATCGGCATAGGCGGTGTGTGTGAGCCTGCAGCCATGAGGTCTGCAGGGGTAAGGGAGGTACTCTTCAGGAAGGAGAAGGTGGGCAGGGTCACCTTTGCCGCTGCAAGGATACCCTTCAGGGGGAGAGGATGAGGCCCTTCCCCCTGGTGGCAGCAGCCCTCTATCTTGCCTTCCTCCTTGAGGCCATTACAGGCTACTGGGTGTGGAAGCCAAGGGAGGTGGCCTCCCTCCTCCCCTTCCCCCTTGAGAGGGGAGAGGTCTACACCTTCCATGTGGTCCTCCTCCCCCTTGTCCTGCTCTTCCTCTTCTTCCTCCATACCTACCTGTCCATTGGAAGGTGTCTCGGGTCCCGGGGGAGGGGGATCCTGAAGGCGGGGATAGGGGTGGTGAGCATCTCCCTCTTCCTGTTCTTCCTCTACCTCCATGGGGTGTGAGGCCATGGAGAGAAGGCAACTCCTCAAGGTCCTGTTCACGATCCTCTGGATGCCATCCCTGGCAGAGGCCGGGATACTGGATCTCTTCAGGAAGAAGGATGCCCTTCCCCCTGAGGGAAGGTTCACACCTGTTAAGGATCTCTATGTGGTGGACATAAAGGGTGTTCCCGGGGCTGCAAGGCAGGTGGCAGAAGATCCCTCCTCCTTCAGGCTCAGGGTCCACGGCAGGGTGGCAAGGGAACTCGTCCTGACCCTTGAAGAGATAAGGGGTCTTCCCTCTGTGAGGAGGGACCTCATCCTTGAGTGTGTGGACAATCCAAGGGGCACAAGGGTAGGAAGGCTGAGGGTTGAAGGGGTGAGGCTCTCACACCTCCTTGAGATGGCCGGCACTGGCAGGGATAGTGTGGATGTGGTCTTAAGGGCCATGGATGGCTACCACACAAGTGTGGAGATGGGGTATGTGACCAAGGGCGATCCCCTCCTTGTATACGCCATAAACCACGATAGGGACGGGAGGTTGCTCAGGGACCTTCCCCTGGACCACGGGTATCCGATGAGGGTGATGTGCCCCGGGAAGTGGGGGTACAAGTCACCCAAATGGCTCCATGAGATAGAGGTGGTGGACTACGACTACCGTGGATACTGGGAGAAGAGGGGCTGGAGCGACAGGGGAAGGTACAGGGTGGACTATCTCGAGGAATAGGGGGTGGAAGGTTGGAAGGCCGTCTTTACATAGTTGGCATAGGACCCGGTGGTCCAGAGGATATGACCCCGAGGGCGAGGAAGGCCATAGAGTCATCAGAGGTGGTGGTGGGCTACAGGACCTACCTGGATCTCCTGGGGGGCCTTGTGGCGGAGAAGGAGGTGGTGGCAACAGGCATGGGCGGTGAGGTGGAAAGGTGTAGCAGGGCCATAGACCTTGCCTCATCAGGACTCAGGGTGGCCCTTGTGAGCAGTGGTGATCCGGGTATATACGGTATGGCAGGCCTTGTCCTGGAGCTCCTTGCAAGGGAGGGGAAAGAGCTTTCCCTTGAGATCGTGCCAGGGGTCCCTGCCTTCTGCGCTGCAGCCTCCTTGCTTGGTGCACCAATCATGCATGACTTTGCGGTCATCTCCCTCAGTGACCTCCTCACCCCCTGGGAACTCATCGAAAGGAGGCTCGATGGTGCTGCATCAACCGACCTTGTCATCGTCCTCTACAACCCCAGGAGCAGGGGCAGGAGGGATCACCTCAAGAGGGCTGTGGAGGTGATAAGGCGATACAGATCGGATCACACCCCTGTCGGTGTGGTAAAGGGTGCCACAAGGGATGGGGAAGAGGTGTCCATCACCACCCTTGGCGGGCTTGAAAGGCACTACGAGAAGGTGGATATGACGACCACCCTCATCATAGGGAATTCCACCACCTTCTTGCATGGTGGATGGATGGTGACACCAAGGGGATACACCCTATGAGGGGTTTCTGGACAGGCCCTCCATTATGATCCTGGGGATCTCCTCAAGGGAGGCAACCCTTTCAGCTGCCCCTATCTCTATTGCCTTCTTCGGCATGCCGAAGACGATCGAGGAGGCCTCATCCTGGGCGATGGTGAAGGCACCCTTTCTCTTCATTTCAAGGAGACCCTTTGCCCCGTCCTCTCCCATGCCTGTGAGGATCACGCCGACGGCATTCCTCCCTGCCTGTTCTGCCACAGAGTTGAATAGGACATCCACAGAGGGTCTGACGAAGTTCACCATGGGTCCGTCTTTCACCTCTGTGTAGTACATGGCACCGTTCCTCCTGATGACAAGGTGCTTGTTGCCCGGGGCAATCAGGACGGTCCCCCTCACGATCCTGTCACCTGTGGAGGCCTCCTTCACATCGAGTCTTGAGAGGGAGTTCAGCCTCTTTGCAAAGGAGCGTGTGAAGGCAGGTGGCATGTGCTGGACGATCACCACCCCTGGGGTGGTCTCAGGGAGGGTGGAGACGATGTCGGTTATGGCCTTTGTCCCGCCTGTGGAGGCCCCTATGGCTATTATCTTATCGGTCGTCGAGAAGCCGCATATGGATGGCACGGGCCTTGGTCTCCTCCCACCGGCACCTATCTTGGCCCTTGCATTTGCCGCTATCCGCACCTTCCTTACGATCTCCTCGCCAAGCTCCACCACCCCCTTTGCCACATCTATGGTGGGTTTCTGAATGTAGTCTATAGCTCCCAGCTCAAGGGCCTCTATGGTGACCCTGGCATCCTTCTGGGTGAGGGCACTCACCATGAGGACCGGTATGGGGTTGGACTTCATGAGCTTCCCCAGGAAGGTGAGACCGTCCATCCTTGGCATCTCCACATCAAGGGTGATCACATCGGGCTTGAGTCTGCTGATCTTCTCCATGGCGAATATAGGGTCCTGGGCCGTGCCCACTACCTCTATGTCTCCGGCCTGATTGAGGATCTCTGAAAGGACCTGTCTTATAAGTGCTGAATCATCGACTACAAGGACCTTTATCTTCTTCATCTCTCCTCCAGAAGCCATCCCTTAAGGCTGGGTCCCCCTACATCCTCCCACCTTACCCTCTTCACAAGGGTCTTTCCCGTGTCGGAGTGGAAGAGGATCCTCATGCTGTGGTCGTGGCTGGTCAACTCACCCACGATGGGGATCCTGTATGCCCTGAGGACCTCCTTTGCCACCGCTGCATTCTCCCTTCCAAGGGCCCTCCCCATTATGAGGCCCGATCTCAATGCCCCGCCGAATACCTTGGCCTTCAGGTCTTTAAGGCAGGCACCTATCCCAAGGAGGGCCTCTATGAGCCTCTCTGTCGATTCCAGCCCTCCATAGCCGGCATTCTCCATACCTGTCACCGTCCTTGGCAGCATGAAGTGGTTCATCCCCCCTATCTTCCTTTTTCTGTCCCAGAGACACACGGCCACACACGGTCCCAGTATGGTTTCAAGGATGGCTGGCCTCCTTGAAACAACGATGTCACCTATGTTGAGGATGATCCTCTTCATACCTTCCGGTAGACCGTTGTGGAGACCGGGACAAAGCCACCATCGCCGAATATGGTCTCTGAATGGCCGAGGAAGAGATAGCCGGACTCGGCCAGGTGATGGCGGAGGTTGGATATGACATGCCTTTTCATCTCCTCATCGAAGTAGATCATCACATTCCTGCAGAAGATGATGTCAAACCTCTTCCTGAAGGGGTAGGTGGGGTCCTTGAGGTTGAGCCTTCCAAACCTCACCACCTCCCTCAAGGGGTCCTTAACCTTTACCTTGCCTTCGTTCCTTCCCACCCCCTTGAGGAAGTACCGGGTCAGGACATCCTGGGGCAGGGCAGGGGGTAGTTGATCCATCTCGTATACCCCCCTCTTGCCTATCTGAAGGACCCTGTTGGATATGTCTGTGGCAAGGATCTTTATATCCCATCCCATGGGCGAGAGTCCTTCGTCCCTCAGGGCCTCGAAGATGGTTATGGCTATGGAGTAGGGCTCCTCACCGGTTGAACACCCTGCACTCCAGACCCTGATGGTCCTGTCAGGCTTTGATCGGATGAGTTCGGGGATTATGCTGCCCCTGAGGTACTCGAAGTGGTGGCACTCCCTGAAGAACTTGGTGGTATTTGTGGAGATGCAGTCGAGCATCCAGGCCAGTTCGTCCTCGTTTTCCCTTACCCTCTTGAAGTAGTTGTAGAAGCTGTTTATCCTGAGGGCAAGGAGCCTCCTTGAGAGCCTCGAGATGAGGAGCCCCTTCTTCTGCAGGCCCAGCCTGATACCGGAGGTCCTGTAGATGAGGTTGGAGAAGAGGGCAAAGACCTCATCGCTGAGTTCGGGTTCAAGGCTAAAACTCCTCAAACTCTCCATTTCCCCTTACCTCCATGGTTGATGAAGGCCCTTCCAGCCCCTTCCCCTCGTAGGGTGGATGGGGGGCTGGGGCCTTTTCCCCCTCCCTTTCAAGCCATTTCCCGTTGCCCTTTTCTGCCTCCGCCTTCTCTGCAACCTTGAAGAAGGCTATGAGATTCATGAGTTCCCTGGCCTGGGCTGCCAGCTCCTCTGCCGATGCCGCTGTCTCCTCCACGAGGGATGCGTTCTGCTGGGTTGCCTGTTCCATTTGGGATATGGCGGTGTTCACCTGGTTTATCCCGGAGGCCTGTTCACCCGCTGCTGCCGCTATCTCATCCATGAGACCTGCCACCTTCTTTACCCCTGTCCCGATCTCAACGAGCTTCTTGCCCAGTTCCTCCGCCAGCTGAACGCCCCTTCCCGTCTTCTCCACGCTGTCCTCTATGAGGGCTGTTATCTCCTTTGCCGATTCAGTGGTCCTCTGGGCGAGGTTCCTTATCTCAGAAGCCACCACGCCAAAGCCCTTGCCGTGTTCCCCTGCCCGTGCTGCCTCAACGGCTGCGTTGAGGGCAAGGAGGTTTGTCTGGAAGGCTATCTCCTCTATCACATTGGAGATGTTGGCTATCTTCCCGGATGCCTTGTTTATCTCGTCCATGGCCTTTATGGTCTCTTCCATCACCCGTGAACCCGAGTCTGCAAGGTCGTTCGTGTTCTGGGCAAGCTTGTTTGCCTCCCTTGCATTCTCAGCGGTCTGCCTCGTGGAAGCGGCCATCTCCTCCATGGTGGAGGATACCTCCTCTATGGAGGCCGCCTGTTCGGTGACCCTCTGGGAGAAGTTCTGGGTGGCATCCGATAGCTGATCAGAGGCCACCGAGACCTGATTGGATGCCTCCTTTGTCTGGGTGATAACATCCCTTATCCTCTTTACCATCTTCTGGAGCTCGCACCCTATCACGCCGATCTCATTCTTGCTGCAGTAGGGGATATCCACGGTGAGGTCCCCTCCGGCAAGGGCCTTTATCCTCTGGGAAAGGTCCATGAGGGGTGAGGCGATCTTCTTCTGGCTGATTATCCAGATGGCCACAAGTACAACAAGGTTCAGGAGGAAGAGGACTATCTGGATGGTCTTGAGCCTGGTCACATTCCCTTCTGAAAAGTCCTGGGCAGCGAAGACAGCGGCATTGGTCAGCTTGAAGTAGTTCTCGCTTTCATCGAAGAGCTTCTGCCTGAGGGCAGGGTCCTTCCTTGCCTCCATGATGGTCTTCTTCAGCTCCTTCCAGCCTTCCTTGACATCCTCCATCTTGGTGAGGTACCTGTTGTCCACAGCCTTGGGCAGCTTCAGCTCCTCGTCACCGTTGATGAGGCCGTTGATGATCTTGTCGAGCTTTGCCACAAGCCCGTCTGCCTTGTGCCCTGCCATCTCCAGTTTCACAAGCCTCTGGGTGGCACCCCTCACTATCCCTGAGTAGTTGACCACCCTGCCGTCGTTTACCATCTTGTTGAGCTGGTAGTAGACCACCGCAGTATTGGCCAGGGCAAAGATGAGGAGGATGGTTGCTATGCCTTTGAGGAGTGTGCCTATCTTCATATCCATGGTAACACCTCCAGGGGTTAGGGTTGGGAGACCGCCTCCGAGAGGGCTGATGCCTCTTCAGAGGTGAGCACCTTTTCGATGTCCAGGATGATTACAAGGTCGTTGTTGAACCTGCCCATGCCCTTGATGAACTCCGTCCTTATCCTGGTTCCAAAGGAGGGTGGTGCCGAGATCCCCCTTTCCGAGAGGGGAAGGACATCGGCCACCGCATCTACAATAAGGCCCATTACCCCTCCTGAGAACTCTGTCACTATGACGCAGGTGTGTTTCTTGTAGCCTTCAGAGCGCATGCCGAACTTCAGCTTCAGGTCCACCACAGGCACTATTGTCCCCCTCAGGTTGATGACCCCCTTGAGGAACTCCGGAAGGTGGGGGACCTTTGTGATACCCGGCAATTCGATGATCTCCTGGACACGGAGCGCCTCTATGGCGTATACCTCCTTGTTGAGGTAAAAGGTCACGAACTGCTCTTTCTCCTCTCCATGGTCTTTTTCTGTTGCTGTCATAGAGACCTCCTTATTGCAGTGTCTGGGATGTGGCAACCTCCACGATCCCGGAGATGTCCAGAACCAGTGCCACCCTCCCGTCTCCAAGGACAGTGCCACCTGCTATGCCCTGGATCTTCGGCATCGCCTCTCCAAGGTTCTTTATCACCACCTGCTGCTCACCTATAAGGTCGTCCACAAGGAGCCCGTATCTCTTCACCTCATGGGATGTAACCACCACAATGGCCTCTGATGGATCGGTCTTCCTTGCCGGGATATCGAGCAGTTCATGGAGCCTCACAAGGGGTATGTAGTCTTCCCTCACCTTCACGACCTCTCCCTTCTCATTCAGGGTCTTCACATTCTCCTTCTCCGGTCGCAGTGACTCCACGACGGATGAGATGGGGATGACGAAGACCTCATCCCCCACACTTACGGTGAGGCCATCTATGATGGCAAGGGTCAGGGGGAGCTTTATGGATACGGTTGTGCCTGCATTGGGCTTGCTCCGGATGAAGACCTTTCCGTTGAGGGACTCGATGTTCTTCTTGACCACATCCATGCCCACACCACGGCCGGATATGTCGGTCACCTTCTCGGCCGTTGAGAACCCTGGCTGGAATATGAGTCCGTAGATCTGCTCATCTGTGAGGTTTGAAGGATCGGTGACAAGCCCTGACTGGCAGGCCTTTTTCAGGATCTTCTCCCTGTCAAGGCCACGTCCGTCATCCTCCACCTCTATGAATACGGAATCCCCCATCTGGAAGGCACTGAGGTGGATCCTGCCCTTCGGTGGTTTGCCCTTCTCCAGCCTCTCCTCCCTTTCCTCTATGCCGTGGTCTATTGCATTGCGTATGAGGTGGACAAGGGGATCGGTGATCTTCTCAAGGACCCCTTTATCCAGTTCCGTCTCTTCCCCGGTTACGACGAGCTCTATCTCCTTGTTCCTTGTCTCTGAGAGCTCCCTCACAAGCCTGTTGAACCTGTGGAAGACCTCCCCTACCGGCAGCATCCTGAGGGACATGACCCCTTCCTGTATCTCCCTCCCTATCCTCTGGAGCTGTCCGAAGAGCACATCGAGCCTGGTTGAGGCACCGTTGTTGTTTATGGCCTCCTGGAGCATGGAGTGGATGATCACCATCTCACCAACGATGTTTACGAGGTGATCGAGCTTTTTGAGGTCCACCCGGATGGTGGAGGTGATGGACTTCTTGAAGGAATCGGTCTTTTTATCCCTCTGCTTTGCAACGACCTTCTCCAGTTCCTCCTGGGTCACCTTGCCCTGCTTCAAGAGGATGTCTCCAAGCCTCTGCTGGGACTTGAGGGCCTCATCCACATCCCTGGGGTCCACCACCCCCTCCTTTACAAGCATCTCACCGAGGAAGGGGGTCTCCTTTTCTCCCTCTGTTACGGGCAGTACCTTGATCTCGCTGCCATCCTCAACGAACTCAAAGGCCTCCCTTATACCGGCCTCATCCCTGTCTGTCCTGAAGAGGATCTCCCACCCCAGGTAGAGCTCTTCAGGGTCCAGCTCTTCAATGGGAGGGACCCTTTCAGGGGAGGCCCTCATCTCGAGGATCTCCCCCATCTCCCTCAGGTTCTCCATGATCATGGATGGCTCTATCCCCCTCTTGAAGAGCTCCGGGGAGGGTGCGAAGAGGATCTTGAACTCCCTCACCTTCCCCCTGTTCTTCAGTTCCTCCAGTCTCCCTACAATGTCGTTACATCTGGAGTAGTCAAAGGTCCTTCCCTCTGCCAGGCTCTCCACCATCTCCTTCAGGGCATCTGTGGCCTTGAGGAGGGTATTGATCGTCTCCCTGTCCGGGGACAGGGTGTCTTCCCGCAGCATATCAAGGACCTCTTCCATGGAATGGGTAAACTTTGAGATCTCCGTGAGGCCTATGGTGCCGCTGGAGCCCTTTATGGTGTGGGCTGCCCTGAAGACAAGGTTGATCAGTTCCCTGTTGTCAGGGTGTTTTTCGATCTCAAGGAGGCCCTCCTCCAGCTCAAGGATCCTCTCAAGGGCCTCATCGATGAAGATCCTGACCAGTTTCTCCATATCCACGGCACTACCTCACGAACTTCTTTACCACCCCTACGAGTTGCTCCGGGGTGAAGGGTTTGACGATCCACCCACTGGCCCCGGCCCTTCTCCCTTCCTCCTTCTTTGCCTCCTGGGACTCTGTTGTGAGCATCACCACAGGGGTGAACCTCATCTCCGCACAGGCCCTCAATTGCTTTATGAACTCGATGCCATCCATCTCGGGCATGTTGAGGTCCGTTATGATCATGTCTATCCTGTTGCCCTTGAGCTTGCTGAGGGCATCCCTTCCGTTGATGGCCTCCACGATCTCATACCCCGCATCCCTTAGGGTGAAGGAGACCATCTGTCTCATGGAGACCGAGTCATCCACTATCAGGACCGTCTTTGACATGCTATCCCTCCCTTCTCTTCATTTTACGACCTTCAGAACCTTCCTCATCACATCCCTTTCCTCCTCCATGGTGTACAGGTCCTCAAGCCACTCCTTCCCGGCAGACCCTTCAAGGCCATGGATCCTCTCCTTCATACCCCTGAGACCTGCCACCACCCTTTCCAGTTCCTCCTTGAATGTGTTGAGGGGTTCTATCACATGCTCTATCTTCTGGCGGGTAATGTCCTGGAACTGGAGAGACACGACTATGCTGCTTATATTCTTTGCAAGGGACTCTGTGCCCTCTGCAAGCTCATCGAGGCGTCTGTTGGCATCGTGCATGGCCTCATCTATCTTCCTCAGCGTTTCCTCCACGATGCCTTCTGCCTCTGAGGACCTCCTGTTGCTGTCCTGTGCACTCTTCTGGGTCCTTGTGTAGATACCCTTTATGTCGTCCTCCACCTTGGTTATGAGCTGGCCTATCTCCTCGGCGGCCCTGTTTGACCTGTCCGAGAGCTTCCTCACCTCTTCGGCCACGATGTTGAAGCCCCTGCCGTACTCCCCGGCCCTTGATGCCTCTATGGCTGCATTGAGGGCAAGGAGGTTTGTCTGCTCCGCAATGTACTCCATCTCGTTGACGATGCTCTTTATGTTCTCCGCATCCCTTATGATGATCTCCATATCGCTCAGGGTCTGTCTGGTGACATGGGCTATCTCCTTAAGGCTCTCTATCACCTCTGCAAGGGTCTTCTTGCTGAGGTCCAGAAGGGCATTGTTGCCCTTTCCATCACCTGCAAAGCCTGTAAAGGTCTCTGATGCCTTCTTGGACTGGGCCCTTGCCTCCTCCACGATGTGCATGAACCTCTCCCCTATGTTCAGGGCGGCAGACTCTGTCTGCTGTATGACCTCGCTGAGCTGGCTGGTGAAGACAGGGATAAGCCGCGTCTTCTCCTGGAGGGACCTTGCAATGGGTTCTATGATCTCTTCGAAGCTGGAGATCTCCTCCTTCCTGATCTCTGCCTCCATGTTCTCTGCGGCCTGGAGGCTCCTTTTGACGATGCTATAGGTGATGACACCGGCCACCAGGTAGAGAAAGAGGGTGAGGGGTATCCTCAGGGTCGGGCTGGAGATAAAGGCGGGAAGGACGGGCAGAAGCAGAGGTGCGAGGATCCTGGCCATTGGTCTCTGCCATACCTTCATAGCTCAACCCCGATGGAGGAGAGGAACCCCTTTACCCTCTCGGAGAGCCTGAGATCCAGTCCTTTCCTCCGGGTGCAACATGCCTTCTTGAGGGCAAGGAGGAGCTGGGTCCCTGCCGTGTCTATCTCTTCCACCTCCGTTGCATCGACCACCACTGTCTCATAATCCCTCAGCTCCTCTCTAAGGACTCTGCAGATCTCTCCCACTCGATAGATGGTCAGTTCCTTACCTATCTTCATCCCTTACCTCCCTGTTGCCTCATAGATCCCAACGGCTCTTATGCAAGGAAGGTGCCAAGATGAAGATCCTGTTGTATCGTCATCTTGAGGGAGGGGGTGTGGAGGGGATTATGGAAGGGATTCCATAACCTATGGAACGATTTCCATAGCTATGGCTGGAGTCCGAACTCCTTTATCTTTGTGAGGAGTGTCTTGTAGTCGATCTGGAGGATTGCCGCTGCCCTGGACTTGTTGCCCTTTGTCATCTCCAGGGCCTTCTTTATGGCGCGCTTCTCTGCCTTCTTGGCGGCTATGGTGGATAGTTCCTTGAGGGGCATGAGGGGGGAGTCTATTACATCATCCTGGCTGTCTCCAAAGAGGAACTCTATGGATTCCGGTCTTATCACCTCACCATCGGCAAGGAGGACCGCCTTCCTCACTATGTTCCTGAGTTCCCTCACATTGCCAGGCCATGGGTATTTCATGAGACGGTCCATGGCCTCCTTCGATATGCCCCTCACCTGCTTGTTGAGTTCCTCCCCTGCCTCCATGAGGAACCTCTGGGCCAGGAAGGGTATATCCTCAATCCTCTCCCTCAGGGGAGGGAGGGTGATGATGAACTCACTGAGGCGGAAGAAGAGGTCCTCCCTCAGGCGCTTCTCCTTCACATTCCTTTTTATGTCCTCATTTGTGGCTGCAATGATCCTTACATCCACCTCCACCGGCCGGGTCGCACCAAGGGGATAGATCCTCTTCTCCTCCACAACATGGAGGAGCTTGCTCTGGACATAGGTGGACATGTTTTCCAGTTCATCTATGAAGATGGTGCCGCCATGGGCGGACTCGAAGAGGCCCTTTTTCCTCTTTGCTGCCCCTGTAAAGGCCCCCTTTTCGTATCCGAAGAGTTCGCTCTCGACCAGTGTCTCCGGGATGGCCCCTATGTCCACCTTCACAAAGGGGCCCCTTGATCGATTGCTGAGGTTGTGGATGATGCTGGCAACAAGGGTCTTGCCTGTCCCTGTCTCGCCCTGGATCATGACGGAGAGGTCGCTCCATGCAATCCGCTGGATCTGTTCTATCACCTTCTTGATGGCCTCGCTCCTTCCCATCATCCCCTCTATGGAGGTCTCCACATGGGAATGGAGCCTCTTTACCTCCCTTTCCAGTTCCAGTTTCTCTATGGCCCTCTTCAGGGTGATCTTGAACTCCTCGATGTTTATGGGCTTCTGGAGGAACTCATAGGCACCCCGCTTTATGGCATCCACCGCTGTGGGGACATCCCCGTGGCCGGTGATGATTATGATGGGGATCTCTGGATCGATCTCCTTGAGCCTTTCCATCGTTTCCATCCCGTCCATCCCCGGCATGACAAGGTCAAGGAGCACCACCGAAGGCCTTGTCTCCTGGAAGATCTCTACGGCCCTTGCACCGCTCGGGGCCTCATAGAAGCCGATGCCTTCCTCTTCCAGGATCACCGCAAGGGAGGCCCTTACCCCTGGTTCGTCGTCTACTATCAAGACCTTGTGGAGGGTCTGGGGTCTTTTGTGGTCCTGCAGGAGGGTGGCAAGTTTCATCGGGATCCATGGGACAGGGGTTTGGTAGTATATCGGATCCTTCCCCGAAAACCTTTAGACCAATCGGTGGCGAGCGATCTTGACAATCCGGGCTCTTCGTAATATCTTTCTTACAACCTTTGGTTGTCAGGAGGTGATGGCAATGGAGTGCACGGCAAAGATACTGAGGGAGAGGACCACCTTCAAGGGTGATGAGAAGGAGACGGCCATCCTCTTTTACTGTCCCATCATAGGTGAACTTGCCTTCCATAAGGATGTAGCGGAGAGGATAAGGAAGAACATAAAGGACAAGCTCTCTCAGGGAGGGGAGAAAGAGGGGGCCTGATATGGCTCCCTCCCTCATGCTTCAAGGGACCTCCTCCCATGTGGGAAAGAGCCTCCTTGTGGCTGCCCTCTGCCGCATACTGAGGGAGGAGGGGTTTTCAGTTGCCCCCTTCAAGGCCCAGAACATGGCCCTGAACTCCTTTGTAACCAGGGAGGGAGGGGAGATAGGCAGGGCCCAGGCCTTTCAGGCCTACTGCGCAGGGGTGGAGCCCACCGTTGACATGAACCCCATCCTGCTCAAACCTTCCCACGATTCCATCTCACAGGTGGTCATCCATGGGAAGGTCCATGGAAACATGACCGCCCTTGAGTACCACAGGTTCAAGAGGGAGGCAAAGTCCTATGTCCTTGAGAGCTACAGGAGGCTTGAGAGGGCCTTTGATGTGATCCTCATCGAGGGGGCGGGAAGCCCTGCAGAGGTGAACCTGAGGGATGGGGATATAGTGAACATGGGCCTTGCCCTTGAGGTGGGCTCTCCGGTCCTCCTTGTGGGGGACATAGAGAGGGGAGGGGTCTTTGCCTCACTCCTTGGCACCATGGAGCTCCTGAGTCCGGAGGAAAGGGGCCTTGTAAAGGGACTTGTCATAAACAAGTTCAGAGGTGATACCTCACTCCTTGAGCCCGGTGTGAGGTTCCTTGAGGAGAGGCTTGAAAGGCCTGTCCTCGGTGTGGTGCCCTACATAAAGGACCTCAACCTCCCTGAGGAGGATGGTGTGGCCATCGATGAGGTGAAGAGGGAGGAGGGGGTGCTTAGGATAGGGGTCATAAGGCTTCCAAGGATATCCAATTTCACCGACTTCGATCCCCTAAGGATGGAGCCAGATGTGGGACTCACCTATGTCGATGACCCGGATGACCTTCCCTCCTTTCACTGTATCATCATACCCGGGACGAAGAACACCCTGTCTGACCTTTCCTACATCAGGAAGAAAGGCCTTGAAGGGCCTCTCAGGGTGTTTGCGGAAAGGGGAGGCCTTGTACTTGGCATATGCGGGGGATACCAGATCCTCGGGGAGTGGATAGAGGATCCCTCCGGTGTGGAGGGCAGACCCGGGAGGGCTCGAGGCCTCGGGCTCCTCAGGGTGAGGACAACCATGAAGGGGGAGAAGAGGCTCCACAGGGTGAGGGGCCGTCTTGCAGGGGACCATGCCATCCCGGTTGAGGGCTACGAGATCCACATGGGCGAGACGGAATCCATGGAGTCCCCCCTCTTTCTCATAGAGAGGGATGGATCGTCAGCAGCCGTTGCAGAGGGGGCCCTTTCCGAGAGGGGGAACATCATGGGCACTTACATCCATGGCCTCTTTGAGGGTGATCACTTCAGGAGGTGGTTCCTTGACCGCATCAGGTCAGGGACTGGTCTCAGAGGGGGGGATAGGGGCGTCTACAGGGAGAGGGTTGAGGAAGGGATAGGGAGGCTCTGCAGGGAGGTGAGGAGGCACCTCAGGATGGAAGAGATCTACAGGATCATGGGGTTATAGGGTGGAGGGGCTCCATCTGAGGTTCATCCGCACTGCAAAGGGGTCTGGAAGGGCCTTTGCCATGGCCGATTCCTCCGGTAGGGAGTTCACATACCGAAGGACCCTTGTTGCTTCCCTTGTTATGGCCATCTCCATGAGGAGAAGGTTCGGTAAGGACCACAGGGTAGGCATCCTCCTTCCACCATCCACGGTGAGTGCAATCCTCAACATAGCCCTCCCCATGGCCGGAAAGGTCCCTGTAAACCTCAACTACACCATCGGAAGGGAGGTCCTGACCTGTGCCATCGAGAGGGCCTCCATAGGCAGGGTGATCACATCAAGGGCCTTTGTGGAGAGGTCTGGCCTCCACCTTGAGGGGGCCCTTTTCCTGGAGGATATGGGGCCCTCCCCCATGGAAAGGCTCAAGGGTGTCTTTCTTTCCCTCCTTCCTGCTGGCCTTCTCCTTTCCCTCTTCAGATCCGATCCCAACAGGACCGCCACGATCCTCTTCTCCAGCGGGAGCACGGGAAGGCCCAAGGGGATAGTCCTCTCCCACCGGGCCATAGCCTCCAATGTTGATGCCCTTGAAAGGGTGTGTCCTGTTGGCAGGGGGGAGAAGGTGATGGGGGTCCTTCCCTTCTTCCATTCCTTCGGTTACACCGTTACCCTCTGGTTCCCCCTCCTCAAGGGTATAGGGGCCGTCTATCACCCGAACCCGCTCGACGGGAAGGGGGTGGGTGAGGCTGTCTCAAGGTACAGGCCTTCCCTCCTCCTTGCGACCCCAACCTTCTGCGATATCTACCTCAGACAGTGCAGGAAGGAGGACCTCTCTTCCATCAGGTTCTGCATCGTTGGTGGGGAGAAGTTGAAGATGTCCACCTGCAGGGCCTTCAGGGAGAGGTTTGGAGCGGAGATCCTGGAGGGCTACGGCTGCACGGAGATGGGACCTGTTGTATCCGTCAACCTTCCTGGCAGAAACAGGGTGGGCACCGTGGGCCCTCCCATCCCCGGGACCATGGTGAAGGTTGTGGACCCTGAAAGCCTTGAGGCCCTTCCTCCTGGAAGGGAGGGGCTTGTCCTTGTCAAGGGGCCATCCATGATGGACGGGTACCTTGATGATCCCGGGGCCACGGCTGAGGTCTTGAGGGATGGCTGGTATGTGACAGGGGATGTGGGTTCCATCGATGAGGAGGGCTTCCTCACCATCACCGACAGGCTCTCAAGGTTCAGCAAGATAGGCGGTGAGATGGTGCCCCATCTGAGGATCGAGGAGGCGGTAAAGGGGGTAACAGGGAAGGAGTCGGTCGTTGTCTCCCTCTTTGATGAGGATGGAAGGGAGAGGCTTGTCTGTTTCCACACCCATCCCGGTATGGATGGTCCCACCATAAGGAAGGGGCTTCTGGAGAAGGGGCTGCCATCCCTGTGGATCCCGAAGGAGATCCACTTCATCGAATCCATCCCCCTCCTTGGCAGCGGGAAGGTGGATCTCCAGAAGGTGAAGGCCCTTGCCCTCGAGAGGTTCCATGGCCCCTGATGCCCTGATCATCCCCTCTGCGTATCTCCTTGACCTCCTCCTTGGTGATCCCAGGTGGTTGCCCCATCCTGTGAGGTGGATGGGCAGGTACATAGAGTCCTTTGAAAGGTGGGTAAGGCCCTGTTTGAGGACACCCCTCCTGGAGAGGGCGGGTGGGATCCTCCTCCTCCTCACCCTTTCTGCCCTTTCCTTTTCCATACCCTGGATGATCCTTGAGGCCCTTGATGGATGGGTGAGGTGGCTCCTTGCAGTCCTCATGGCATACACCACCCTCGCTGCAAGGTCCCTCCACAGGGAGGTTGAAGGTGTGGTGGAGGCCCTTGGGAGATCCGAGGGGGAGGCGAAGGCAAGGCTTTCCATGATCGTTGGAAGGGACACGGCACCCCTTGACAGGGAAGGGGTCCTCAGGGCAACGGTGGAGACCCTTTCAGAGAATGCATCGGACGGTGTGATCGCCCCCCTCTTCTATCTCCTTCTGGGTGGGCCTCCCCTTGCCATGGCCTACAAGGCCGTGAGTACCCTTGACTCCATGGTGGGTTACAGGGACGAGAGGTACCTCCACTTTGGCTGGGCCTCTGCAAGGGCCGATGATGTGATGAACTACATCCCTGCAAGGATAACGGCCCTCTTCATGCTCCTCTCCTCATTCCTCCTTGGCCTTGACTGGAGGAGGGGACTTGTGACCCTCCTCAGGGAGGGGAGGAAACACCCCTCCCCCAATGCGGGTCTCCCGGAGGCGGTGGCCTCAGGGGTCCTTGGGGTAAGGCTCGGTGGAGGGGCCTACTACAGGGGCGTGTACCACAGGAAACCGGCCATAGGGGAGGACCTCGGACCCCCAACGGAGGGGAAGGTTGAAGACCTGCTCAAGGTGGTCCATGGTGCCACCCTCCTTTCCGTCCTCTTTACCATACCTTTCGGGGGCTACACATGGATATCGTGAGGGTCCACGGGGGCCTTACACCAGGGATGGAAGGGGTCATCGATTTCAGCGCAAACATAAACCCCCTTGGTCCCCCTGCCCCGGTCCTTGAAGGGCTGAGGGACCGGATGAGGGATGCCATTGCCACATATCCAGATCCCCTCTGTGGAGCCTTGAAGGGGGCCCTCTCCTCTTATCTCGGTGTAGGGGAGGGGAACATCATCGTTGGAAACGGCTCGACCCAGCTCATATACCTCCTTGTCAATGCCCTGAGACCATCAAGGGCCCTTGTTATAGAGCCCTCCTTCAGCGAGTACAGGAATGCCCTCATCCTTTCTGGCTCAAGGGTGGAGGACTTCTCCCTCAGAGAGGAGGGGGGATTCTGCCTCCCTGTGAGGGACCTTCTCAGGGTCCTTTCAAGGGGTTATGACATGGTCTTCCTTGCAAACCCCTCATCACCAAGGGGGGAGTTCATCTCCGCAGATGGGGTGATGGAGATAGCCCGTGTCACCGAGAGACTGGGGACATGGCTTGTGGTGGATGAGGCCTTTATTGACTTCTGCGGAGGGGGCTCCTTCGCGGGGAAGGCGGTGGAGATGGAAAGGGTGATCGTCCTGAGGTCCATGACCAAGTTCTTCTCCCTTCCGGGCCTGAGGCTCGGGTACGGGATCTCAGGGAAGGGGGTCATAGACCTCCTTTCCAGGCATCTTCCGCCATGGTCCGTGAATGGACCTGCCCAGGTGGCAGGCATCCTTGCCCTAAAGGAGAGGGGCTTTGTGGAGAGGACCCTTTCATGGCTTGAAGGGGAGAGGGGGTGGATGATAAGGGCCATCAGGGCTGTGGAGGGTCTCCAGCCCTACCCCTCTCATACCAATTTCCTCTTGATAAGGATAGAGAGGGAGGGTATAAATTCCAGGGGCCTGCAGGAGATGCTCCTTTCAAGGGGCATCTATGTGAGGGACTGTTCCTCCTTCAGGGGCCTCGGGGACAGGTTCTTCAGGGTGGCCATCCTGGGGAGGGATGAGAACAGGTTGCTCCTGGAGGCCCTTAAGGACATCTTCAAGGGGTGAGGATGGTCTCTCTCTTAATGATCCTTGCAGGTGGTGGTGTAGGGGCCCTCTTGAGGTACTGGTTCTCGGGCTTCCTCTACAGCCTTACGGAGGGGGTCTTTCCCTGGGGAACGATGGGGGTGAACATCCTTGGCTCCTTCCTCATAGGCCTTCTCTGGGAGCTCTTTGAGGAGACCGGCCTGTCTCCGGAGGTGAGGTCCTTCCTCTTCATAGGCCTTTTCGGTGGCTTCACCACCTTTTCCACCTACAGCCTTGAGACGGTAAACCTCATCAGGGATGGTGAATGGGGGATGGCCTTCACAAATCTCCTCCTCAGCAATGGAGGGGGTATTGTGGCTGTCTTTGCGGGCCTCCTCCTTTCCAGGTACATAACAGGGATCTTCAGATAGGAGGGGATGATGAAGTTACCAGAGGAGGGGCTCCTTTTGAGGATATTCATAGGGGAGTCCGACAGGTTTCAGGGCAAGGCCCTCTACGAGCAGATAGTGCTCAAGGCAAGGGAGCTTGGCCTTGCCGGTGCAACGGTCCTGAGGGGTATAATGGGCTTTGGGGCCCACAGTCACCTCCACACGGCAAAGCTCCTGAGGCTCTCAGAGGACCTACCCATCGTCATAGAGATAGTGGATACAGAGGAGAAGCTGAACAGGCTCTTTCCCTTCCTTGATGAGGTGGTTGAGGAGGGTCTCATCACCCTTGAGAGGGTGAAGATAATAAAATACAGGCATGGCAGGAGGTGATTCCATGGCAACGGAAAGGCAAAGGGAGTTGAGGAGAAGGAGGAAACGGAGGGAGAAGAGGTTGAAGGCGAGGATAAGGGAGGCCATAAAGAGGGCAAGGGCTGCAAAGGCAAAGGAGAAGAAGGGCCAGGCAGAGGGTGCCTCCAGGGAGGCAGAGGCTTAGGGACTTGTTCAGGACAAGGAAGGCCCTTTTCCTGCTCCTCCTCTTCGTGGCAGGGTGTGCCGTAAACCCTGTTACGGAAAAGGAGGAGCTCATGCTCATCTCAGAGGCCCAGGAGGTGGCCCTCGGTGAGGAGAACTACCCCATCACAACCCAGATAAATGGTGGCCTCTTCCAGGATGACCAGCTCCAGGGGTATGTGAACACCGTGGGCCAGAGGATCGCCTCCTTCAGCCACCGTCCCCATCTGAGGTACGAATTCAATGTGGTAAACTCATCGGAGGTAAATGCCTATGCCCTTCCGGGAGGGAAGATAAGCATAACAAGGGGGCTTCTCACCCTTCTTGAGAGTGAGGATCAGCTCGCTGCCGTCCTTGGCCATGAGGTAGGGCATGTGGCTGCAAGGCACTCGGCAGCCCAGATAAGCAGGACCCTCCTTGCCCAGACCATCATAGCAGGGGTGGGGGCCGCCATGGCAGGGAGGGATGCAAGGAGCAGGGACCTCTACTACCTTGGTTCCTCCTTTGCTGCAACCCTTCTTCTCCTCAAGTACAGCAGGGACCAGGAGAGGCAGGCAGACCTCCTTGGCCTTGAGTACATGACAAGGGCAGGTTACAACCCCGTTGCCATGCTCCAGGTCATGGAGATCCTGCAGAGGACGGCAAAGAGGAAGCCCTCGAGACTGGAGGCCCTCTTCCAGAGCCATCCCCTCACAGAGGAGAGGATAGAGAGGATCAGGGCAGAACTGGATAAGGGTACCTACCCCACAACCCTCCCCTTCAAGGTGAGGGACTTTGCGGAGAAGACGGCCCACCTCAAATCCCTGAAGGAGGCCTACATGCACTTTGACAGGGGTGATAGGCTCATGGAGAAGGGGGACTACAGGGGGGCCGAAGGGGAGTACAGGAGGGCCATAGACCTTGCCGATGACCAGTCCGTCTTCTACGGAGGCCTTGCATGGGCCCTCATGAGGCAGGGAAGGCTCGTTGAGGCCGACATATCCATTCGTAAGGCCCTGAGACTGTATCCTGACCTCTTCTCAAACAGGTACCTTGCAGGTCTCATCGCCTTCAGGAAGGGGGACTACTTCCGTGCCATAAGGCATCTTCGTGTTGCCGACAGACTTATACCCGATGTCCCTCAGGTGAAGTTCTACCTCGGCAGGTCCTACGAGATAACAGGCAATTACAGGGAGGCTGTGAGGAACTACAGGGAGGTTATAAGGCTTGCCCCTGAAAGCCCTGAGGCAGCCGAGGCAAGGAGGAGGCTAAGGGCCATGGGTGTCAGCCCCTGATGGGTCATGTCTTCACCTCCTGGGGTATGTACTCCTCCATGAGGGGGAAGTCCCTGAGGTCCCTGGCGATCCCTGCCCTCAGGAAGGAATCGACCCACCAGTATATGTCGTACTCCCTTATGGACCTCCTCAGGGCCTTCATCCTCCTCTGCCTCTCCTCCCCGGGCATGGTAAAGGCCCTGTAGATGGCCTCTGCCACCCCTTCCACATCGTAGGGGTTGACGAGGATGGCCCATCTGTGGAGCTGTGAGGCGGCACCTGCAAACTCGCTCAGTATGAGGACCCCATTCTCGTCCACATTGGCGGCACAGTACTCCTTTGCAACCAGGTTCATCCCGTCCTTAAGGGGGGTTATGAGGGCGATCTCCGATGTCCTGTAGTAGGCAAGGAGTTCCGTTGTGGACAGGCGCCTGAAGATGTAATGTACAGGCACCCATCCTGATTCGGTGAATTCACCGTTTATCTCCCCCACAAGGCGGTCGATCTGGGTCTTCAGTTCCTCATACCTTGGTATCCTCTTCCTGCTCGGCACCACCACCTGTATGAGGGTGACCTTCCTCCTCAGGTCAGGGAAGTTGAGGAGGGCCCTCTTGTAGGCCTGGAGCTTATGGGGGATGCCCTTTGTGTAATCCAGGCGGTCGATGCCCAGGATGAGATGCCTGTTTGGCAGGTCCTCATGGATGTACCACGCCCTCTTGGCCACCTCATCGGATATGGCCTTCCTTGCAAAGGCGTGGAAGTCTATGCTTATGGGGAACACACCGAGCCCGACCTCCCTTTCCCCTGTGAAGGCCTTGAGGACCCTTCCCCTTCCCTGGATGGTGATGTCCTTGAAGAGGGTCTTCACGCACTGGACGAAGTTGGTCCTGTCCCTTACGGTCTGGAAACCTATGAGGTCGTAGTGGAGCAGGGCCTTCAGGATCTGGAACCTCCAGGGAAGCTTGAGGAATATGTCGAGGGAGGGGAAGGGTATGTGGAGGAAGAAGCCCGTCTCCGAGTCTATCCCCATCCTCCTCAGTTCCCGGGCCACCGCCATGAGGTGGTAGTCATGGATCCAGATGTAATCACCCCTCTGGTAGTTTTCCGCTATCTTGGCTGCAAACTTCCTGTTCACCCTGATGTAGGCATCCCAGTAGGAGGGGTCGAAGTTGCAATGGGTCTGGAGGTCGTGGAAGAGGGGCCAGAGGATCTCGTTTGCAAAGCCGTAGTAGAATCCATCTATCTCCTGTGGCTCGAGGTGGACGATGCCGAACCTGTATCCTGAATCCCTTGTGGCACCGGAGATGACCTCCTCTATTTCCTCCCTGTCTCCTGTGGTGCCCGGCCATCCTATCCATATGCCTCCCCTGTTCTTCAGGACAGGGACAAGGGCCGTCACAAGACCGCCTGTCCCCTCCTCGACCTTCCAGTCCTTCCCTTCCTTTGTAAGGACTATGGGAAGCCTGTTGGATGCGATGATGAGCCTTCCCTTCATGAGGTTGCCCCCTTCTCGATGTAAAGGGTCTGGGTGGGATACGCAAACTCTATGCCCTCCTCCTCGAATCGCCTGTATATGGCAAGGTTTATGGCCTGCTGTATGTCCATGTAGGTCTTGTAATCAGGGCTCTTCACGTAGTAGACGATCTCGAAGTCCAGCGAGTAGGGGCCGTATGTCTTGAAATGGGCCCTGTCAAAGCGTGTGAGCTCCTGTGACTCTATTATCTCCTGGATCATGCCGGGTATGGCCTGTAGCTTCTCGTAGGGGGTCTGGTAGACGACCCCGATGGTGAAGACGATCCTCCTCTCGAACATCCTCTTGTAGTTCCTGATCCTGCTCTTGAGGAGGTCTGTGTTGGAGAATATGATCTGCTCCCCGTAAAGGCTCCTTATCCTTGTGGTCTTGAGACCGATGTGCTCCACCGTCCCCAGGAGATCGTCCACTATGATGAAGTCCCCTATTACAAAGGGCTTGTCAAGGACTATGGAAAGGGAGGCAAAGAGATCACCGAGGATGCTCTGGACCGCAAGGGCAACGGCTATACCCCCTATGCCCAGACCCGCAACAAGGGTGGTTATGTCGATGCCTATGTTGTCGAGGGCAAGGAGGAGGATGATGGAGTAGAAGATGAGCCTCCCTATGAAACCAAGGGCAGCGATGGTGGTCGCCCTTGATGGATCCTCTTCAAGGTATCTCTGCTTGTAGCGGCCGATCCAGAAGTCCATGAAGCCGTTCCCCCACAGGGCCGTCTGGATGAAGAAGGCGATCACCACCACCGCCTTTATGAGGGACGACACCTTGCCCGGGAGGGTGAGGAAGAGGGAGCCTATGTAAAGGGCAAGGAGGAAGAGGAAGACCGTCTTTGTCTTCCCCATGAGGTCTGCAATGAGGTTGTCTATATCCGTCTCGGTCCTTTCCGAAAGGGTCCTCATCCACCGGTGGAGGATCTTCTTGAAGTGGTGAAAGGCAACCGTGAGGACAACGACCAGGAAGGATGAGAAGAGCCAGGCCTTAAGGGTGTTTCCGTAGAAGGTGATGTCCAGGAGATCCATAGCTTACCCTCCTATCTCGAGCCTCTCCATATCACCGTGGAGGAGTATGAGCATGAGTGTGAGGTACTCCCTCAACTGACGGGTGATGAGGAAGTTCTCCCTTACAAACCTTCTGCCCTTCCTCCCCATCTCCTCCCTTATGTTGGGATGGCGAAGGAGGTATCTCACCCTGAGGGCAGCCCCTTCCGGTGTGTCAACGAGGAAGCCTGTGTGGTGGTTTATCACCTGAAGCCTTATCCCCCCGGTGTTCCCCCCCACAACGGGCCTTCCCTTCCACATGGCCTCGGTGACGGTGAGGCCAAAGCCCTCCCTTATGGACTTCTGAAGCACTATCTCAGCCATCCTCTGGAGGGCGTTTATCGTCCTGTGGGCATCGGGCGGGAGGAGGAGCAGGTGTATGTCCGGGTCGTTTCCAGCAGCGATGGTGACCTCCTCGAACACGGCCTCTCCCTCTGGATCATCGGCTGCGATCCCGCCGGCAAGGACAAGCTGCAGGGAGGGTACAAAGGTCTTCACCAGCCGGTAGGCATGGATCACCCCTATGGGGTCCTTCAAGCGGTCGAACCTTGAGACCTGGATGATCATGGGCCTTTCCAGGTCAAGGCCGAAGCGGTCTGCCACGGACTGGATCTCTTCTTCCGGCAGATCTATGTTCTTCTCGCTCAGAGGGTCAATGCTCGGGGGTATCACATACTGGAGGTGGGGGAGGGAGTGGGCGAAATCGGCGATGTGGAAGACACTTGCATCGTAGGAGAGGAGGGACTCCCTCAGGTACTTCCATACAGGCCTGTAGGGATGGCTGATGTCTATGTGGCACCTCCAGATCCATTTCCCCTTCCTTTCCGGGATGAAGCGCTGTATCATTGCCGGCTGTGGGTCGTGGATGAAGACGAAGTCTGCCTCCCTCAGGAGGGGTTGCAGTTCTTCAGCGTTCCTCCTGTTCGTCTCTTCGTAGTGTTTCAGCATCTCCGAGGATATGTCTATGTGGGTGCCGTGGAGGGCGTTGTGTATGGACTTTGTGCAGTGGAAGAAGTCCCTGTCACCCTTTATCACCTCCCAGTGGACTTCAAGGCCCAGTTCCTTCTTGAGGGGGACCAGTTTTGAGAGTATCTCTGCCACCCCTCCACCAACCCTCGTTGCGTTTACATGGACCACCCTTGCCCCCCTGAGGTGCTGGGAGAGTTGCCTTATCCTCTCTATCTCCTCTGCCCCTGCAATGGGGGCGTATGTCTCCAGGAGTTCCGTCACTGGAAGTACCCTTTCAGGACGGAAAGGAGCTCTTCCCTCAGTTCAGCAAGGGTGACGAAGTAGGGGTCTATGGCACAGAGCCTTGCACAGAGGTCCTGGTACCTCTCGCCGAAAAGATGCAGCCAGGCACAGAAGTCGTTCACCCCCCCTTCTGTCCTCCTCCTTGCATCTATGAAGTGGTAGAAGATGCTCCCTTCAGACAGGTGGGGGATCATCCTGAGGAGGTCCTCCGGTCTCTTTATGAGGCACCTTGTGCTGAAGATGATCATCTGGGCCCTTATGAAGTGGAACTGCTCCTCCCTCTTTGCCCAGGGGATCCACTCCGTCTCATCAAGCCTCTCCTCTATGATCTCAAGGACCTCCTTCCTCAGGTCCTCTATGTTGGGGAACCAAGTGGGGTCCACTATGGCAAGGCGCTCTGCCAGGGCCGTGTCATGGAGGGCATGCTTCACCCATGCTGCAAAGTCGTTGTTGTATTCGGGATCAACAAACTTGGGGCGGAGGTGGCCACCCCAGAAGTGGTAGTATATGCTTCCCGGGTGGATGGTCAGGAGCCTCTCCCTGAGTTCCTTGAGGTTCTGGGCCCTGTCACCGGTTGCAATGGCCACAAGGGTGCAGTCCTTCACAACAAAGGGCCTCACATCCTCAGTCAAGCCTCTTCACCTCCTTTATGAGCTCCTGGACGACATCCCTGGCTCCGCCAAAGAGCATCATCGTCTTGGGGTTGTAGAAGAGCTCGTTCTCCACCCCTGAGAAGCCAGGGCTCAGGCTCCTCTTGATCACGATGACCTGCCTTGCCCTGTCCACCTCCAGTATGGGCATGCCGTATATGGGGCTTCCCTTCTTGTGGCGTGCTGCCGGGTTCACTATATCGCTTGCCCCTATGACAAGGGCCACATCGGTCCTCTCAAACTCAGGGTTTATGTCGTCCATGTCGTAGAGCTTCGAGTAGGGGACATTTGCCTCTGCGAGGAGGACATTCATGTGGCCCGGCATCCTGCCTGCCACAGGGTGGATGGCGAACTTCACCTCCACACCCCTTGCCTCAAGCTCATCTGCAAGCTCCCTTACGGCATGGTGGGCCTGGGCAACGGCCATACCGTATCCAGGCACTATGATGACGGACCTGGCATAGGCAAGGATCATGGCCGCCTCTTCAACATCTATGGACCTCACACGCCTTTCCCCTGCCTCCTCTGCAAGCTCCTCCTTCCCCCCGAAGGCACCGAAGAGGACATGGAGCAGGGACCTTCCCATGGCCCTGCACATGATGAAGGTGAGGATCATCCCTGCCGCCCCGACAAGGGCACCTGCAACGATGAGCATGTTGTTCTTAAGGACGAACCCTGCCCCGCTTGCGGCAAGACCGGAGAAGGAGTTGAGCAGTGATATGGCAACGGGCATATCGGCCCCACCTATGGGTATGACGAGGAGGACCCCGAGGATGAGGGATATGATGGCCATGGTGGTGAAGACAGCAAGGGGTGAGATGTGGAGGGAGAAGGAGAGGAGGAGGAAGGCGATGGAAAGGAGGATTGTTACAGCCCTGTGGAGGGGGAGGACTGTGGGGGTCCCCTTCACAAGGCCCTGGAGCTTACCGAAGGCAACGAGGCTTCCCGTGAAGGTGACACCACCTATGAGGAGGCTGAGGATGATGGTGACCACCGTATCGAGGGGGATGGAAGGGCTCAGCCTCACAAACTCCCCTGTAGCCACAAGGGCAGAAGCGCCACCACCAAGTCCGTTCAGGAGCCCTACCATCTGGGGCATGGCGGTCATCTTCACCTTCCTTGCAGCCACAGCCCCTATGATGGACCCGGCAAGGAGACCTGCGAGGATGATCCACAGGTGGCTGATCCCCTTTCCGGCAAGGGTTGCTGCGATGGCAAGGGCCATCCCCACGGATGCAAGGAGGTTTCCCCTCCTTGCCGTTGCAGGGGAGTTGAGGTATCTGAGGCCTGCAACAAAGAGTATCACAGAAAGGAGGTAGATGAGTTCTACAAGGGCTTTCATGCTATGCCTTCTTCCGGGTCTCCTTCCTGAACATCTGTAGCATCCTGTCCGTTACAAGGAAGCCTCCCACCACATTCACCGTTGCCATTACGATGGCAACGAAGGCTATGACCTCTGTAAGGGGTGAGTCGGAATGGGCTGCAACGAGGAGGGCCCCCACGATGGTGATCCCTGATATGGCATTCGCCCCTGACATGAGGGGGGTGTGAAGGGTTGGCGGGACCTTTGTGATCACCTCAAAGCCGACGAGCATGGCCAGGACAAAGACAAAGAGGCTGTCTACGATCCCCATCACTCCCTCCTTTCAAGGGCCTCAAGGACCCTCCTGTTCCTTATCTCTCCCCTGTAGACCACGCATATACTCCCTATGACCTCATCCTCAAGGTCGATCACCACCTGCCCGTCCTTGATGATCTCCCTCAAGAGGGAGAGGAGGTTCTTGCCGTACATCCTGCTTGCGTGGTGGGCCATGGTGGATGGCAGGTTGACAGGACCGATGACCTTCACATCCCCGTGGGTGACGGTCTCCCCTGGCCTTGTGAGTTCACAGTTGCCCCCACCTTCTGCAGCAAGGTCTATGATGATAGAGCCGGGTTTCATGGAAGAGACCATCTCCTCTGTTATGAGGATGGGCGCCTTCCTGCCCGCCGTAAGGGCCGTTGTGATCACCGCATCAGCGGCCTTTATGTGCTCTGCCAGGACCTCCCTTTCCCTCTCCTTTGTCCTCTCCGATACCTCCTTTGCATAGCCACCCTCGGTCCTCACCTCTTCCTGTGCCTCCACCATCACGAACCTGCCACCAAGGCTTTCGACCTCCTCCTTAACCTCAGGCCTTATGTCGAAGGCCTCCACAATGGCGCCAAGCCTCCTTGCCGTGGCTATTGCCTGAAGCCCTGCAACCCCGGCACCTATGACAAAGACCCTTGCCGGTGGTATGGTCCCTGCAGCGGTGGTGAGCATGGGGAAGAACTTCTGTATCGAGTCAGCGGCCATGAGGACCGCCTTGTAACCAGCCACAGAGGCCTGGGATGAAAGGGCATCCATCGCCTGGGCACGGCTTATCCTCGGGATGAGTTCCATAGCCAGGGCCGTTACCTTCCTCTCGGAGAGCCTCTTTATGAGGGAGGGCCTGCCAAAGGGATTGAGAAAGCCCACAAGGAGACTTCCCTCCTCAAGCCCCTCCACCTCTTCCTCTTCAGGGGGGTTCACCTTGAGGATGATCCCTGCACCGAAGACCCCGTCCACCACCTTCGCCCCTGCCTCCTCGTAGGCGCGATCCGTGAAGAAGGCCCCTTCTCCAGCCCCCTTCTCCACAAGGACATCCATGCCCATGGAGGTGAGGGTCTTTACATGGTCAGGGATGAGGGCAACCCTCTTCTCCCCTTCCCTTTTCTCCTTGGGAACACCTACGGTCACAATGTTTCCCCTTTTTGAGGTCTTTATGGTAAGATTATCCTAACCCCTCTACCTTGTCAATCCCTGTTTGGGTGGAAGGTATGCCTCTTGCGTATCACCCTGGATAACTCCATTGCAGGAGGTGGGGAGATGAGATGGAGAGGCCCCTTTGTGTTCCTTGCCTTCCTTCTGATGCGGCCCATCCCTGTAGATGGACAGCCGTCAAAAGTGGCAATGGGCAGGGAGGTCTACGAGAGGTACTGTGTGGGCTGTCACGGGGAGAAAGGTGATGGAAATGGCATTGCCGCCAGGGACCTCATCGTGAAGCCCAGGGACTTCACAACCGGGATATTCAAGTTCAAGTCCACACCAAGGGGTTCCCTTCCCCTTGATTCGGATCTCAAGAGGGTGATTGATCAGGGACTTCCCCTCACATCCATGCCCTCCTTCAGACTCCTTCCAGAGCCCGAAAAGGATGCGGTTATAGCCTACATAAAGACCTTCTCAGACAGGTGGGAGGAGGAGAGTCCAGGAAGGCCCCTGGTAAAGGAGGTGAAGGTCCCGGGGTTTGTTGGAACCCCTGAATCCATCGAGAAGGGGAAGGCCCTGTACAGGACGAGGTGTGCCGTGTGTCATGGTGTGGATGGCAGGGGTGGTGGCAAGGCTGCTGGGTTACTCCTTGATGTGTGGGGCAGGCCTGTCAGGCCTGCAAACTTCACCTATGGCATCATAAACAGGGGTCCAAGGGTGGAGGACATATACCTCTCCATAACCATCGGTGTGGATGGAACAACCATGCCATCCTTTGCCGTCTCACTCACAGAGGAGGAGAGGTGGCACCTCACATCTTATGTGCTCAGCCTCATGGGGAGGGTAAGGTGACATACTTCCGGAGGGTTAAAGTGGTCCTTGAAGACGAGTTCTCGGACATAGTGGAGAAGGCCCTTTCAGGGCTCGGCATCGACAGGGAAAGGCTCTCCTCCGATACAGCCATCCCCAGGGAGAGGCTCCTTGCCATCCTCTCCGGCAAGAGGCCTCGAAGGGAGGAGGTGATGGCCATTGCCAGGGTCCTGGGTCTGAAGGCCGATAGGCTCCTTGCCATTGCAGAGGGAAGCTACCAGCCGGCCCCCCTGCCCCCTGAGGTGGATAGGAGGCTTGTCACCATAAGGGGCTACATCGGTGGCTACGAGGTGAAGGCCTACATCCTTTTCAAGGGGGGTGATGGCATCCTCATCGATACGGCCTGCAACCCTGAGGCTGTACTCGATGCCCTTCGGGAGAGGGGTATAACCCTGAGGGCCATCTTCCTCACCCACGGCCATGGTGACCATACCGGAGGTCTTGAAAGGGTCCTCAAGGAGTGCTCTGTCCCTGTCTACAGGGGAAGGTCCCTTGTGGATGGGCAGGAGGTGAGGGCAGGGGGGATGCTGGTAAGGTGCCTTGCCACACCCGGCCACACACAGGACTCCTTCTCCTACCTTACAGATGGGGTCTGCCTTGTAGGGGACACCCTCTTTGCAGGCTCCATAGGGAGGAGTAACCCCCCTTCACTCTACCCCATCCATCTCAGGTCTATAAGGGAGAGGATCCTCACCCTCCCTGACCCCACCATCCTCCTCCCGGGACACGGGCCTGCCACAACCGTTGGCGAGGAGAGGGAAAACAACCCCTTCTTCTGATCCCTTTCTCCCTTTTATTTCCTTGACAGGGCAGGGGAACTGTAGTATGACCAAACTATCAAAACCGTCAAAAGTGTAAAAACATGAAACGGTTCCTTACCACCGGTGAGGTAGCCCAGTACTTCAGCGTTACCGTCAACACCATCAAGAGGTGGATCTCTGAGGGCAAGCTCAGGGCCATCCTTACCCCTGGGGGCCACTACAGGATACCCAGGGAGGAGTTCAAGAGGTTCCTTGCCCAATGCAATGCCATCCCCTCCAGAAAGAGGATCCTTGTTGTGGAGGACGATCCCTTCACCCTTCGCATGCTTGTGGATGGGCTTGGCATCCTTAAAGACTGTGAGGTGGAGGCATCCAGGGATGGCTACGAGGCCCTCATAAGGATAGGGGAGTGGAGGCCCCATGTCCTTGTTACCGATATAAAGATGCCAAGGGTCGATGGGAAGGAGGTCATAAGGAAGGTGAGGTCAATGGAGATCACAAGGGACATGAGGATCCTTGTGGTGACGGCCTACCCTGAAGAGGTTAAGGACCTGAGAGGCCTTGTGGATGGCATATTCATCAAGCCCATAGATATGGAGACCCTCAAGGAGACTGTCAAGGGATTGCTTGGAGCAGAGACCTTTAAGATGGAGGCCCTATGGAAGGATTCGTGAAAAAGATGAAGACCCTGAAGGTGAGGGACAAGCTCTTCCTCACCTTCACAGGGGGTGTGACCCTCTACCTCCTCCTTGCCGGAACGAGCTACTTCTACGCCTTCTGGATGGAGGACTACACCGACTTCCTCTACCAGAGGAGGGTGGCAGCCGTATCGGCCGTTTCATGTCTCACAAAGGATCTGTACAAGGTGAGGAATGCACTCCTCACAACCCTGCTGAAGAAGGGGGATTTCTCATCCTACCTCAAGGAGGTGGAAGAGACCACAAAGAGCATAGACGGTCAGATAGGCTCCCTCCTCGGCATGGAGTGGATCGATCCCCGGACAAGGGAGCTCCTTGAGGAGATAAAGACCCTTTGGGAGGACTTCAAGAAGACGAGGGAGGAGGTGATCATCCCCGCCCTGAAGGAGGGAAGGTACGGGGAGGCAATGGATGTGGCCCTCGGGATCCAGTTGAGGAGGTTTGATAGCTTCTCTGCCCTGGCCGAAAAGGTTGTGGAACATGAAATGGACCTCATGGAGAAGGCAAGGGAAGGGATAAAGGGCAGAACGGAGAGGTATCTCTTTTCCCTCCTCCTCCTTACCGTGCTGGGAGCGGTCAGCGGCTTCCTTGCAACCCTCTTCATATCAAGGGAGATAGGGGGGAGGCTCAACAAGGTGATAGAGATAGCAAGGGCCATAGCCTCTGGTGACCTCTCGAAGAGGATACCCGTTGAGAAGATGGATGAGATAGGAGTAATGGCCTCCGAGTTCAACATAATGGCCGATCAACTGGAGGAGTCCTACAGGGACCTTGAGAAGAAGGTCATGGAGAGGACCGAACACCTCCGTCAGGCAAATGAGGAGCTTGAGAGGAGGAGGCTTGAGCTTGAGTTTGTCAATGCAGAATTGAGGAAGGCAAATGAGACGAAGAACAGGTTCCTTGCCACCGTATCCCATGAACTGAGGACACCCCTCAATTCGGTGATAGGCTTTTCAGAACTCCTGAAGGGGCAGGCCTTTGGCCCCCTCAATGACAAGCAGATGGAGTATGTGAACTACATCCACACAAGTGGAAAGCACCTCCTCCAGCTCATAAACAACATCCTCGATATATCGAAGATCGAGGCAGGGAGGATGGAGCTCAACAAGGAGGATGTGGAGGTTGAGCCCCTCATAGAGCAGGCCATCACCACCGTCAGGCCCGTGGCAGAGGCAAGGGATATAGAGATCCACTCCAGGGTCGATTACAGGGGCTCAATAAAGGGCGACAGGGCAAAGCTGAGACAGATACTCCTCAACCTCCTGACCAATGCGGTGAAGTTCAACAGGGATGGCGGGAGGGTGGATGTGGAGGCATGGCTTGAGGGGGGCGAGTTTGTTGTATCCGTGAAGGACACAGGGATAGGTATAAGGAAGGAGGACCTTCCCAAGGTGTGGATGGAGTTTGAGAGGATAGGTGATGAGGAGAGGAGGAGCATAGAGGGGACAGGCCTTGGCCTCTCTGTGACCAAGAGGCTTGTGGAGCTCCATGGCGGCAGGATCTGGGTGGAGAGCGAATACGGCAAGGGCTCTACCTTCACCTTCACCATACCGGCAGAGGGTGTTCCACCTGTGAAGAGGGAGATAAAGGTAAAGCCTGCAGCCATACATGAGGAGTACCCCCTTGTCCTCGTTGTGGAGGACAACGACCAGTTGAGGGAGCTCATCATGTCCTACCTCAGGAGGTCGGGCTACAGTGTGGTCGGGGTGGGCAGCGGGGAGGAGACCCTTGAGATGGCAAGGAGGCTCAAGCCCTTTGCCATAACCCTTGACCTCATGCTCCCTGACAGGGATGGATGGGAGGTGTTGAGAGAACTGAAGAAGGATCCAGAGACCAGGGAGATCCCTGTTGTCATAGTCTCTGCCCTTGATGACATGAAGAAGGGTTTCAGCCTCGGGGCCTGTGAGTACATCACAAAGCCCGTGGACAAGGAAACCCTCCTGAATGCCCTCCAGTCCATAAGTTTCATAGACAGGGTGAAGAGGGGTAGCTTCACCATCCTCATCATAGATGACGACCCTGAGACACAGGCCCTCCTTTCAGGGATACTGGAGAAAGAGGGCTTCGGTGTGCTCAAGGCATCCACAGGCAAGGAGGGCCTTGAGATGGCCACAACCAAGGATGTGGACCTCATAATACTCGACCTCATGATGCCCGGGATGAACGGGTTCCAGGTGATAGACGGTCTGAGGAGGAACCCGGATACCAAGGATATCCCCATAATCGTCTATACTGCAAAGGACCTCACACCTGAAGAGGCAGGAAGGCTCAGGGGTGACATTGCGGGTGTGGTAAAGAAGGGGTTCAGTGTCGATGACATACTGGAAGAGGTGAGAAGGCTTGAGATGCTCTACCCCTCGAGGGCAAAGATGATAGATCCCTTGACGAACACCTTCAACAGGCGGTATATAAAGAGGAGGATAGATCACGAGATAGCGAGGGGCAAGCGCTATGGGGGGACCTTCTCCCTCATGATGATAGGGATAGACCGCTTTGATAGCTATGTTGAGAGGTATGGAACGGCAAAGGGGGAAGAGGCGATAAAGTCCCTCTCAGCCCTTATAGAAAAGCACATAAGGAAGGCCGACATCCTGGCAAGGTATGAGGACTCGGTCTTTGTCCTCCTCCTTCCCGATACACCAAAGAAGCCTGCCAGGGTGGTGGGTGAGAAGTTGAGGTTGATCATCGGAAGGTTTGCAGGTGAAGGGGGGTTCAGGTTCAGCGCGAGCATCGGGATAGGTGGTTTTCCCGTGGATGGAAAGGAGAGGCAGACCCTCCTTGAGAGGCTTGAAGAGGAGGTAGAGAGGGTGAGGGAAGGTGGCGGCGACAGGGTCTCTGTCATAGGGGAGGAATGAATGGCAAGTGTCCTTCTTGTGGAGGACAACCTGCTGAACCGGATCCTTGTCAGGGATGTCCTATCCCTTCACGGGATCTCGGTTGCAGAGGTGGAGACAGGCATGGACGCCATAGAGTGGGTGAGGAGGAACCCCCCTCCTGATCTTATCCTCATGGATATAGGCCTTCCCGGTATGGATGGGATAGAGGCCATGAAGGAGATAAGATCCATGGAGGGATTTAATTCCATCCCTGTTGTGGCCATCACCGCATCTGCCATGGTCGGGGATGAGGAGAGGATCCTGAGCGAAGGTTTCGACGGCTACATCTCAAAGCCTATAAACACGGAAGAGCTTGTGAGGGTTGTAAAGGGCCTGATAGGGCTATAGGGTGGCCTCCTTTAAGAGATCCCTTGCCTTCTTCAGCCTCTTGATGGTCCTTTCCTTTCCCAGGGCCTCAAGGGTCTCGAATATGCCGGGGCTCACGGTCCTTCCAGTCACAGCCACCCTCACAGGCTGGGCGAGCTTTCCGAGCTTAAGGCCCTTCTCCTCCATGATCCTTCTGAAGACCCCTTCTATCCCCTTCTCCGTGAACTCTTCAAGCCCTGAAAGGCCCTCTATGAGGGCATCGAAGATCTCCAGCCTCTCGGGGGTGAGGAACCTCTTCCTTGCCTCCTCATCGTATTCGATCTCCTCTGCAAAGTAGAAGTCTGCCATCTCTGCCATCTCTTCAAGGGTCTTTGCCCTCTCCTTCAGGGTCTTTACGATCTTCGGGAGCCTTTCATCCCCTCTGGCCCTGTATCCCCTCTTCTCAAGGAAGGGAACGAGTAGCTCTGCAAGCTCCCTGTCGTCCTTCTCCTTTATGTAATGGGCATTGAGCCAGAGGAGCTTCTCCGGGTTGAAGACGGCAGAGGATCTGCCCACATTCTCAAGGGAGAACTTCTCAATGAGCTCCTCCACGGAGAAGATCTCCTGATCGCCGTAGGACCACCCGAGCCTCACCAGGTAGTTCACCATGGCCTCAGGCAGGTACCCCATCTCCCTGTAAGCGGTTACCGATGTTGCACCGTGGCGTTTGCTGAGCCGTGTCCTGTCAGGACCCAGGATCATCGGGACATGGGCAAACTCTGGCACCTTGTAGCCAAAGGCCTCGTAGAGGAGTATCTGCTTGGGTGTGTTGTTCAGGTGGTCGTCCCCCCTGATCACATGGGTTATCCCCATGAGGGCATCATCCACAACAACGCACAGGTTGTAGGTGGGCATCCCATCGCTCCTGAGGATCACAAGATCCTCTATCTCTGAGTGGTCGAAGGATACCGTCCCCTTTATGAGGTCCCTCACGATGGTGGCCCCATTCCTCGGGACCTTGAACCTTATGGCATGGGGGAGGTCTGGCCGGTCCTTCCTGTCCCTGCACCTGCCATCGTACCTCGGGGGCCTTCCCTCCTCAAGGGCCCTCTTCCTCCTCTCCTCCAGTTCCTCCGGTGTGCAGTAGCACCTGTAGGCAAGCCCCCTCTCAAGGAGCCTTTCCACATGCTCCCTGTAGAGGTGGAGCCTCTTGCTCTGGAAGTAGGGACCTTCGTCCCACTTGAGGCCAAGCCACTCCATGGCATCAAGGATGGCCTGTGTGGCCTCTTCCGTGGACCTCTCAACATCCGTGTCCTCTATCCTGAGGATGAAACTGCCCCTGTGGTGCCTTGCAAAGAGCCAGTTGAAAAGCGCTGTCCTTGCCCCGCCTATGTGGAGATACCCTGTTGGACTGGGTGCAAACCTTGTTCTTACCATCTCCCCTCCTACTTCACGATGATCCCTGCATATCCCACAACATGGTTGTAATCACCACTCACATCGCCTGATGTCATGTGCTTTACAAGCCTTGCCTCCCTTGCCCCCATCTCCATGCAGGCCCTGAGACCCACTACAGCGGGTATGATGCCGCACATGCTTATATCCTTCTCCCTCACAACCCTCCAGAGCCCCTTAAGGTCAAGCCTCAGTATCTCCTCGATGGCCTCCATGTCCTTCCTCCTCGTTACCTCCTCGGATTCATAGTGGTTCATGTCCGAGCTCATCAGGATGAGGACCTTCTCCCCGTAATCCTTGAGGAGGCCACCAAGGGCCTTTCCCACCTCAAGGCACCTTTCAAGGTCCATGTGCATGATGGTGATGGGCACTATCCTCACAGAGGGGTTGAAGTACTGGAGAAAGGGTATCTGGACCTCAAGGGAGTGTTCCCTCAGGTGGGCAAGGGTATCCTCCCTCACAAGGGGGATCCTCTCGAGGATGAGGCGGGCAAGGTCCTCATTTACCTCCACCTCCCCGAGGGGGGTCTCCCACAGCCCCCCTGGATAGAGGGAGACCGTCTCTCCAAGGCCTGTGTGGTTTGGACCGAGGAGGATCACATTGTCGGGTATGACGATGCGGGAGAAGAGTATCCCTGCCACCTTCCCGGAGTATATGTAACCGGCATGGGGCGAGATGGCACCGATGACCTCCTCCCTTTCCCCTGCCTCAACAAAGCCCCCGATCATCCTCCTCAGGGCCTCTGGATTGCCCGGATAGAACTGATCCGCTACGCAGGGCCTCCTTACCATGTATTCCTCCTTAAGGGCTGGGTAGGGCTATTTTATGACATAGGGGATGAATAATCAACATCTTAAAGTATGAAGGCAAGGATCAGGGGGGTTGTGAATAGGCTCATCACCGTGCTCACAACAACCACCGATGCCACGAGAGCCGGGTTGAGGTTGTACCTTTCGGTGAGGATGAAGTTTATGACAGCCGATGGCATCGAGGAGGAGAGGATGACGATCTTGCCCGTAACACCTCCAAGGCCTGTGAACCAGACCAGTGCAAGGGATATGAGGAATCCACCTCCTATCCTTATGATACCTCCCCAGATGGCCATCCCGAGATCCCGGGCATGGATGGATTCGAGCCTGTAGCCAAGGCTAAGGAGCATGAGGGGTATGGTGGCATCCCCTATCATGTCCACCGTTACAGTGAGGGGGGAGGGAAGGGGGATCTCTGCCACACTGAGCCCTATACCTATGAGGGTGGCGTAGATGAGGGGAAGCCTGAAGATCTCCCTGAAGCCGTCTCCTCCCTTTGCCATGTATATGCCCAGGGTGTAGACAAGGAGGCTCACAGATACATAGTAGAGTATGGCCACCTGGAGGCCCCTGCTTCCAAAGGAAAGCAGTGCCAGGGGTAGGGCCATGTTGCCAGAGTTCATGAACATGGTGGGGAGGTAGAATCCCCTGAGTTCGGTCCTCCCGGTGATCCTGAGGTAGAGGTGTGCAATGACACCCACCCCTGCCACAACGAGCAGGGCCGAGAGGAATACGAGACCTATCTCATCAGGGGGTATCTTCCTCTTTATGAGGGAGGAGATGACAAGGGCAGGGATGGTAACAAAAAGGAGGATCTCTATCAGGGAGTTGAGGTCTATCCTCTTGAACCGTGCGAATAGATAGCCTATTCCGATGGTGGTGAAGACGGGAAAGACTATGGAGAGGATCTTGTAGAGGGCCATCTAAGATCCACTCTCCCTCACCACCTCTATAAGGGTCTCATCCGGGTTTACCTGATCCCCCACCTTGACATAGATCTTCTTCACAACCCCATCTATGGGTGTGTGGACCTCGTTTTCCATCTTCATGGCCTCAACGGTGAGGACCGTATCCCCTGCTGTCACCCTGTCACCCTCTGACACCCTTATACTCGTCACCCTGCCCGGCATGGGGGTGGTCACATCCCCCTCCTTCTCTGCCTTTGGCCTCACGGACTGGGTGCTCGGCTTCTCCTCGATATGGCCTGCAAGGGTTGGGACTATCTCGGTCAGGGACTCCACCATCACCTCTTCGAGCCTTCCATCTATCTTGAGGAAGAAGGGCCTCTTCCCATCCACCTTGTGGCCGGAGCCTGCCACCTTCACATGGTAGGTCTCACCGTGGACGGTGATGTTGAACTCACTCGGTGCCAGGAATGGCTGGGAAGGTGGCTTTGCCTCTTCAGATACCTCCTCGATGGGTTCTGGCTGGAGCATCCCCTTCTCCCTCTGCTCGAAGAACTCGAGGGCCACATTCGGGAACATGGCATAGCTCAGGACATCCTCTATGCTCCTTGCCCTCCCTCCAAGCTCCCTTGTGAGCCTGTCGAGCTCTGGCTCAAGGAGGTCTGCAGGCCTGCAGGTTATGGGCTTCTCATCCCCTATGGCCTTCCTCCTCACCTCCTCGTTCACCTCACCAGGGGGCCTTCCGTAGAGGCCCTTGAGGTAGTTCCTTATCTCGCTGGTTATGACCTTGTACCTTTCCCCTGTGAGGACATTGAGGGTGGCCTGACTTCCCACTATCTGACTGGTTGGGGTCACAAGGGGAGGGTATCCGAGGTCCTTCCTCACCCTTGGCACCTCTTCAAGGACCTCATCCATCCTGTCGAGGGCGTTCTGCTCCTTGAGCTGGGTGGCGAGGTTCGAGATCATGCCGCCCGGTATCTGGTGGACCAGGATCTTGCTGTTTATGCCCGTGTATTCGCTCTCGAACTTCCTGTACCTCTTCCTTACCTTCCTGAAGTACTCGGCTATCTCGGAGAGGAGATTGAGGTCGAGGCCTGTATCGTAAGGGGTTCCCTTCAGGGCTGCAACCAGGCTTTCTGTGGGTGGCTGGGATGTGCCGGAGGCCATGGAGGATATGGCCGTGTCCACGATGTCTGCCCCTGCCTCTATCCCCTTGAGGTAACTCATGAGGGCCATGCCGCTGCTGTCGTGGGAGTGGATGTGGATGGGCAGCTTCACCCTCTCCTTTATGGCAGCGATCAGGCTCTCCGTTGCGTAGGGGGAGAGGAGGCCTGCCATATCCTTTATGCAGATCACATCCACCCCGAGGTCCTCAAGGCGCAGGGCCATCTCCACGAAGACATCGTTGTTGTGGATGGGGCTTACGGTGTAGCATATGGCACCTTCGGCCGTGGCACCCAGGGACTTCACCGTCTTTATGGCAACCTCAAGGTTCCTTATGTCATTGAGGGCATCGAATATCCTGAAGACATCTATCCCGTTCTTCACCGCCCGCTCTATGAACTTCCTCACCACATCATCGGGGTAGTGACGGTAGCCCACCACATTCTGGCCCCTCAAAAGCATCTGGAGCCTGGTGTTCTTTACCACCTCCTTAAGCCTCTTTAGCCTCTCCCAGGGGTCCTCCTTGAGATACCTGAGGCATGTATCAAAGGTTGCCCCTCCCCATGCCTCAAGGGACCAGTAGCCCACACTGTCGAGCTTTTCAGCTATCTCGAGCATGTCCTCGGTCCTCATCCTCGTTGCAAGGAGGGACTGGTGGGCATCCCTTAGCACTGTGTCCGTTATCCTGACCTTTTTCATCCTCTTACCTCAAAAACCGTGGTGTGCAGCTATTGCTGCCGAGATGGCGGCAACGAGATCCTGTGGGTCCCGCCGCTCGTCGTACTCGAAGAGGTGGGGTCTCTTCTCTATGAAGCGGGTGTCGAACTCACCCCTTCTGAAGTCTGGATCCCTCACTATCATCCTCAGGAAGGGGATGGTGGTCTTCACACCCCTTATGACGAACTCATCAAGGGCCCTGTCCATCCTGCTTACCGCCTCCTCCCATGTCAT
>WGFJ01000011.1 GCA_015492305.1 Deltaproteobacteria bacterium | reverse complement strand
CCACGCTCCCTTGCAATCCTGAGACAGTCCTCATACTCGGGCTGGACATGGAGGGACCTTCCACTCCCTGAGACCTTCACCCTCACCCTTCCGTAGGGGGAGTCGAAGTGCTCGATCCTCCTCTCAAGGCTGTATCTCTCCACCTCGTAGCTCCTCACCCCTATGGTGGTGGTCTCAGAGAGGATGGTATCCATCACCTTACCCTTGGCATCTGCCCTGCAGAGGACCCAGAGGAGCACACCTGGCCTGTTCTTCTTCATCTGCAAGGGTGTGAGGGTCACATCGAGGGCACCTGCCTCAAAGAGGCTGTCCATGAGATGGCTGTAGACGAGGGGGTTCATGTCGTCTATATTGCACTCCACCACCGTGAGCCTCTCTACCTCCGGCCTCTGATCTACCCTGCCCTTTACAGCCCTGAGCAGGTTCGGCACCTCTTCAAGATCCATCCTGCCTGCACCGTAACCCACAGCCTCAACCTCCATGGGAGGCATCCTGCCCCTGGAAAGGGAGGCAACGATGGCAGCCCCTGTTGGGGTGGTGAGTTCAGCCTCTATCCTGGCAGGAAGGATGGGATACCCCTTCAAGAGCTCAAGGGTGGCAGGGGCAGGGATGGGCATCCTCCCGTGGAGGGTCTCGATAAAACCGGAGCCGAGTGGGAGGGGAGAGGAGTAGATGGACTCTATACCGAGCAACTCCAGGCCCACAGCGGTAGCCACAATGTCGATTATGGAATCCACGGCCCCCACCTCGTGGAAGACCACCTCTTCGGGACTGCACCCGTGGACCCTGGCCTCGGCCTGTGCAAGCCTTTCAAAGATGAGGAGACTCCTCCCCTTTACCCCTTCACTCAAAGATGAACCCATAATAAGGGCCTTTATCTCCGAGAAGGGCCTGTGGGTATGGGCCTCCTCAATATCCACGATGAAGCGGGTGGCCCCTACGCCCTTCCTTCTGACCCTATCCACCCTTATGGAATAGCCAAAGATACCAAGCTCCCTGAGGGCCCCTTTCAGATCTTCCAGATCCACCCCCAGGTCTATGAGGGCCCCCACCATCATGTCCCCGCTTATACCCGAGAAGCAATCGAGGTACAGGATGGACAACTCCTCCCCCTCTTAACCGAAGATCCTCTCAAGGGTTGCAAGGGCCTTCTCCTCGCAGATGATGAAGAGCCTGTCTCCCTTGAGGAGTTTCAGCCTCCCCCTGGGTATGAAGAACTCCTTTCCCCTCTGAACAACGGCTATTATGGCGTTTGCAGGGAGCTCAAGCTCCTCGATCCTCTTCTCCACATGTTCCTCCTTTTCCACCTCGGCTGTATAGGCCCTTATATTCCCCCTCACTATGGTGGCTATATCGAGGAGATGGAGGCCCTTTGCCATGTCACTCACATGCCTTGCAATGGCCACCTTGGGATTCACTATCTCCTCTATGCCGAGCTTGTTGCAGACGATGTTGAAGGCCGGGTCATCGAGCTTCACTATTATCCTTCCAACCCCAAACTCCTTCGCGATGAGACCTGTGATCAGGTTGCTCTGGTCGCTTCCGCTTATGGCTATCACTATATCCACATCCTTTATACCCGCCTCCTCAAGGGTCTCCGGGCTCGTTCCGTCCCCGTTTATCACCATGGCATCGAGGGTTGAGGCAAGGGCCTCACAGGTCTCCTTGTCCTTTTCTATGATGGTTACCTCGTAGCCTGAGGATATGAGGCTCTCTGCAACAAGCCTACCGAGGCTGCCTCCTCCGGATATGATGACCTTCATCTCTGCCTCCTTAACAGCTGTTTGAAGGAGAGGACCCACACAAAGAAGGGCAGGACCTCTATCCTCCCCATCCACATGATGAAGATGAGGAAGAGCTTGAGATCCCAGGGCATCCCGGGAGAGACGATCCCTGAGGAAAGCCCAACGGTCCCCACCCCTGATGTGACCTCGAAGATGGAATCCACGGGCCTGTAACCATGGAGCACAAAGATCACGGCCCCAGCCACGATTATAGCGAAGTAGGCCATTATGATAAAGGAGATATGTATGAGGTCCTCCTTTGTTATGAGCCTTTCCATGAATTTCAGGGTGAGGATCGTTCCCTTTG
This sequence comes from Deltaproteobacteria bacterium, assembly GCA_015492305.1. Lineage (GTDB taxonomy): Bacteria > Desulfobacterota > GWC2-55-46 > S146-80 > S146-80 > S146-80. The sequence continues at coordinate 11,950 of WGFJ01000011.1, read as the reverse complement.
GATAGCCGGGCCTTGAGCTTTCAAGGACAAACCCCTTCAGGGCTATGAGGAGCCGGAAGATCTTTATCCCCCCTGCTGTGGACCCGAAGCTTCCCCCTATGAACATGGCCACCACAAGGATCATCTTCACAGCAGGTGGGAGGGTTGGAACAGGGAAGGTGGAGTATCCTGTTGTGGTGTGGGCTGATACTGCAAGGAAGAGGCCCTCGTACCACTCCCTCTCTATGAAGAGGTTCAATACAAGGCCAAGGAAGGCCACGGCAAGGAGGAGATAGGCCACCTGGGGGTCCTTGAAGAAGCCCTTGATCATCCCGAGCCTTGATAGGGACCTTTTCCTCAACCGGTAGTAGATAACAAAGTTTATGGCACCGAAGAGCATGATTACTATAAAGGCAGGTGAGACCCTTCCCACCTCAAAGGCGCCCACCCCCTCCCTATGGGTGGAAAAGCCACCTGTAGATATGCCTGAAAGGGTATGGGTCACGGCATCGAAGAGGGGCAGACCGGAAAGGAGGAGAAGGAAGATACCAAGAAGGGTGAGCAGGACATAGGTGGAGATGATGATCCTCACGTGGTGGACCATCCTTGGAAGGAGCTTTGTATCAGGCCCGCCGATGGAAAAGAGCTGGACCACCGCCCTCTCGGATACGAGGAGCATCCCTATGGACATGACTATGAAGCCCATCCCCCCTATCCACTGTGTTAGGGACCTCCACAGGAGTATGACCCTGGGACTCCTCGATGTATCGAGGAGGGTAAAGCCCGTTGTGGTGAAACCAGAGATGGATTCAAAAAGGGCATCCATGGGAGGCATGGTCCCTGTGGATATGTAGGGGATGAGGCCTGCAAGGCCGGCAAGGGGAAAGGAGAGGGTGGTTATGGCTATGGCCTCTATCTCCACCACATCCTTCTCAGGTATGGCCCTGTAGATCCAGAGACCGATGGAGAGGAGGAGGATGGAGGGGAGCAGAAAATGGAGGATGTAGGCAGTCTCCCCGAGGATCGGGGCGGTGATGGCCGTGGCAGAGAGGAAGATACCCAGTATGATGAGGACCCCTGCCAGGTACTTCCATACAAGGCGGTAGCGTATGGTTTTTACCATCCTCAGCGGATGTATGCCTCTGTTACATACCTGCGCATCATCCTGTGGGAGTTGAAGTAGTAGGCGTTCTTGCCTATGGCATTCTCCATCATCTTGATCCATATCTCCCTTCGCTCGTAGTAGGTGGGGATGATCACCTTCTCGAGTTTGTTGTAGAGATCATCTGCATCCCTGTCGGATGTGTCCTCTCCCACTATGGTCTCCTCTGGTTCCTTGCCAATGGCCCATCCCGTATAGCCCTCTATGCACCCTTCTATCCACCATCCATCAAGGACACTGAAGTTGAGGACCCCGTTGTGGGCCGCCTTCATCCCGCTTGTCCCTGATGCCTCAAAGGGCCTCAAGGGGGTGTTGAGCCACAGGTCCACACCGGAGACCATCCTCAGGGCTATATCCATGTCGTAGTCCCTGAGGTAGACTATGGGGATCTTTCCCTCAAGGCTCTTCATGTATCGGTGGATCTCCTTTATGAGTCCCTTGCCTGGCTCATCCTTTGGATGGGCCTTGCCGGCGTAGACCACCTGGATCCTTCCCTGACCGATCCTCACAAGTCTCTCCACATCGTGGAAGAGGAGGTTTGCCCTCTTGTAGGCCGTTGCCCTCCTTGCAAAGCCTATGGTGAGGACATCCGGATCCATGACAACACCTGTCTGCTCCTTTATGAATTCAAGGAGCCTGATCTTCGCCTCCATATGGGCCTTCCATATCTCCTCATGGGGTATCTTGTCCACCCTCACAAAGAGCTCCGGCTCGTTTGCCCAGCCTGGCAGATACCTGTCGTAGAGCCTTTTGAAGCTCTCACATGTCCAGGTATAGCTGTGGACGCCGTTTGTTATGGCATGGATCTCATAGCCCGGAAAGAGGTCCCTGGATACCTCCATATGCCTCTTTGCCACACCATTCACATACCGGCTCAGGTTAAGGGCAAGGAGTGTCATGTTGAGCCTTTCCTCCCCTCCAAGCTTCCTCAAGAACCCCAGGGGGACGATCTCCCCCATCACATCCCTAACAAGGTCATAGGGGAACTTGTCATGGCCTGCCTCCACAGGGGTGTGGGTGGTGAATACACACATGGACCTCACCCTCTCCGTATCCCACACATGTTCCTCGTCCCACACCTCCTCTATGTCCCTTTTGAAGCGGTTAAGGAGTTCGAGGGTAAGGAGGCTTGAGTGCCCTTCGTTCATGTGATACTTCCTTATCTGAAAGCCAAGTTCCCTCAGCATCCTCACCCCACCTATGCCAAGGACAACCTCCTGCTTCAACCTGTACCGTTCATCCCCCCCATAGAGGAAATGGGTTATGGTCCTGCCCTCCTCTCTGTTACCCTCCACATCGGTGTCAAGAAAGAGGACCGGAACCTGTCCACCTGTAACACTCTCAACCACATATAACCAGGCCTGTATCTGGACATCTCTACCCTCTATCTCAACCCTCACCTTTTCTGGAAGGAGGGTCATGTGGTCTGCTGGATCCCATTCCACAGGGTGCTCTATCTGATTGCCCTCTTCATCTATATCCTGCCTGAAGTAGCCCTTCCTGCTTACGAGGGTAACGGCCACCATGGGTATCCTGAGATCAGCAGCAGACCTTATGGTATCCCCTGCAAGGACACCAAGGCCCCCGCTGTAGGTGGGGATCTCCTTCTTCAGGCCTATCTCCATGGAGAAGTAGGCTATCTTCGGTTCGGTGGTAAACCTGCCTATATCTGCGGCCATTGGCTGGGTACCAAAAAGATTGAGGCTGAAAGACCAGCCTCAGAGAAAGTGGATCCTGCAACGAGGGTAAGGATATAGAGAAGCAGGGATCAAGTCAAGGGTTTTCTTTCCAGCAGGGCCTCCAGAACCCTCCTCAGGTTTTCCTCTGGGCTCCTTTGAGGGCTGGTGAGATGGTCTTCCCTTATTTCACCATCCCCTGTATGGTAGTGGTTGGGAAAGGTCTTGAGGTCCCTGTGGAGAGGGGCCGTATCGATCCTCTCCTCCCTGTCCTCAAGGGTCCAGGAGAAACAGTATTCTCCCTCCTTCGGGTATATGAAGGTGAGTTTGAAACCGTTCTTCAGCCTCACCTCCACACCGTCGTAGAAGAAACCGGGCTCCTCTGCAAGACAGGTCTTAAACTCATCCTTCAACAGCCTTACAAGCCGTTCATGGATCATCACGCCTCCTCCATCTCCTTTTTTATCTCACCCCTTATCCTTTCTATCTCCTCCTCTATGGCAAGGAGGGCAAGGTAAACCTCATAGGATGGATGTTCATCCACCTCTCCCTTCTCTATCCTTTCCAGCAGTTCCCGGGTCGATTCGATGCCGAAGCGATCCTGGAGGACCCGCCTCTGGTCTTTCAGTCCTTTCAGTTCCTGGTAGAGTTTCCCAAGCCTATCGGCAAGGGCAGGGTCCATGTTCTCGAAGAATTCACTCATCTCTTCCCTCCAGCCACTTTATCAGTTCATCGAAGGTCATGAGTCTTCCCCCGTACCTTTTCATGAATGCCACGGCCTTGTCTTTTTCATCCTTCCTGAAGGGTGCATAGGTAGGACCCATGGAGCCCTTACGGCTGCTCCCCACAACATAGATGGCCTCCCTCGCATCTATCCACCCTCCCCTTGCATCCTTCCAGTCTATCCTGGCTGCATCCTGGACATAGAAGGCCACGATCTCTGACCTCCTTCCAGGCTGGATGTAGATCTGGAAAGGTTCCTTTGTCTCACAGAAGAAATCCACACGTCCATCCCTGTAGTGGATCTGGGCCTTAGGACCAGGGTAGTTCAGAAGTATCATACCATCTATCCGACACTCTGTCTCCCCCTTTATCGGCAAGGGAGGGGGTATCTCCCTCTCCTTTCCCTTACACCCTGCCAGAAGGGGGATGAGTACTACCGCAAGGTAGATGACTCTCTTGGCCCTCAATAGCTCCTCCTTATGAAGAACAGTAGTCCTGCAAGGAAGGGGAGAACTATCCATAAGAGCTGTACAGTGTAAAGGAGGGGTATGCTTACACTGCCCTCCACAAGGGTGGCAAGGCCATAGGCTGTCTTCACCCCTTCTATGGTTGTGAGGTTGATAAGCCTGAAGACATCGGCAGGGTTGAGGTAGAGGAGCAGACCGAAGAGGCCAGCCCCTATCCTCCCTTCGGTCCACACAAGGAGACCTATCAACAGGAGATCGAAGATGAGGACAAAGAAGAACCAGATGAAAATCACCCACCCCACGGCCTTGGACCGTTCCCTCACCATGGCAGAGACCATAAGCCCTATACCAAGGAAACTCACACCAAGGAGGACGGTGGAAAGGATAAAGAAGAGGTAGTCGCCCACCCTCTCGATGCCTATCTTCCAGACCATGAGCAACCCCGCCAGCCCAAGGCCACCACCTATGGAGACAAGAAGGGTCATGGCAAGGCCCAGAAACTTCCCCAGGTATATCTCGAGTCTGTTAAGGGGCATGGTGAGAAGGAGTTCAAGGGTCTTGCCCTCGAATTCACCCACTATGGTATCATAGCCAAGGGTCAGGGCGATGATGGGGACAAGGTAGATGCTGAGGCTTATAAGGCTCACAACGGCAACATCGAAGCCCACAAACCCAACCCTTCCTCCAGGGGCTGCCCCGAAGTAGGAGATGGCAAGGGCAAGGATGGTCATGATGAGAAGGATGCCTATAACAAGGCGGTTCCTCATGGAGTTGCGGAACTCCTTAAAGGCTATGGTATAGGCCTTTGAGGGCTCGAAATCCAATCAAACACCTCCACTGACATACCTGAGGAATATATCCTCAAGAGAGGGTTCGATGACATCCATATCCAGGATATCATCCTTTCTCTCCATCACCGCCTTTATCACATCCATCTTGTCCTCCTGGCTGCAGGAAAAGACAAGCACACCTTCCTTGAAGGAGAAATCCCTTCCCCCGTGTCCTGATGCAAGCCTCTCTATCTCTTCCCTTCCAGACCTGATGGTGAGGGAGATGGTGCACTTGAGGGCAAGCTCCTTTTTGAGATCCTTTACGGTGCCTATAGCAAGGAGTTTTCCACCGGCGATGATGCCCAGTCTATCCACCCTGTCCTGTATCTCCCTGAGGATGTGGGATGTCATGACGATGGTGACCCCTTCCTCCTTAAGGCCCACAAGGATCTGGTAGAAATCTTCAATCCCCTCTGGATCAAGCCCTCCTGTAGGCTCATCAAGGAAGAGTATCGACGGCCCTCCAAGCAGGGCCTGGGCAAGACCAAGCCTCTGCCTCATGCCCTTTGAGTATTCCCCCACCTTCCTCTTCATCACATCCCTGGAAAGACCCACCCTTTCCACAATGAGGGGTATCTCCTCCCTGTTGCATCCCTTGATCCTGGCGTAGAAGTCCAGTGTCTCAAGGCCTGTAAGATGGGGGTAGAAGGCCACATTCTCAGGAAGGTAACCTGTGATCATCCTCAACCTGCGTGGCCATCCCCTTGACACATCCACACCATTCACGATCACCCTTCCCGAGGTAGGAGGGATAAGGCCAAGAAGGACCTTGAAAAGGGTGGTCTTGCCAGCCCCGTTTGGACCGATAAGGCCAAAGAGCTCTCCCTTTGCGATCTCTATGGACACATCCTTAAGGGCCTCTATGGGGCCGTAAAGTTTCGTGATCCCTTCAGTCTTTATAAGTGATCCTCCCAATCCACCTCCTCCATTCCTCTCCCTTGGGTCTCATCAAAGGGGAGCGATCCACAATGGAAGGGGCCCTCATGACAGGGAACTGGTTCTCTATCATCCGCAGGGTCTGCACCGCAGGACTGCTCATCAGCAGTTTGACCACAGGATACTCCCAGGTAAGCCTTCCCATAATGTCGTTGGCCCTGTAGGGGATGTCTCCTATGCCATCACTGTTGAGGTCCCAGCCGAGGTAGTCACTCCAGTAGTTTCCATCCCATATCTCATCCACTGTGCCCACATACCTTACCTGTTCTATGTTCTTGATAAAGGCATTCCCTGAAACCTTGTTGTTCACCGATCCGGCCCACACATAAGCACCCGTCTTGTTTCCTAAAATCAGGTTCCCCTCTATCTCATTGAAGGTGGAGTTGTAAAGGAAGAGTCCCTGGTTATTGCCTGCTACCACATTATCGGCCACCCTGCTTGACCTGAGGTCTCTGAAGAGGATCCCGTCTTCGCTGTTCTCAAGGGCCACATTGGAAAAGACATCGAGCTTTTCGGAGAACATGAGAGCAAAACCCTTTCTGCACCTGTAGGCCATGTTCCCCACAACCGTATTCCTGTCTGCATACATGTAGTGGATGCCGTAGCGGAGATCGGATATCCTGTTATTCCTTATCAGGGTATTGTGGTTCTCGAAGATGTATATCCCGTCCCGTGCATGGGTTATGCTGTTTCCCTCAATGAGCCCGTTCAAGACATTCCAGTAGTGTATGCCGTTCCCCCTCCTCTGACTGATCAGTTCCTTCTTGCCGGTAATGCGGTTACCTATGCTTTTTACACCCTCTGCACCATCCACCCAGATGCAGAAAAGGCAATCTTCAAGGATATTTTCCCTTATGAGAACTCCCTTTGCCTTTCTCTCCACAAAGATGCCCGCATCGATGGCCACAAGGTCATTGCCACTTCCCCTTATCCTGAAGCCCCTTATCACGGCACCGGGAGCCTTCACCACAACAACCCTTCCCTTCCCACCCCCGTCTATTACAGGCCAGTCGATGCCAACAAGCTCCACCTTCCTATCCACAACCAGGTGCTCCCTGTAGGTTCCCGCAGCAACCTCCACCCTATCACCTTCTGACGCAGAGGCCAGGGCCTCCTGGATGCTACCTCCCTCTTTGACCCTTATAACCTTGCTGTAGCCTGGAAGGGCATGGAGCAGAAAGGATCCACAGAGCAGGGCTATCCACAGCCGGCCCATCAAACCGCCTCTTCCCTGCCCTTCTTCCTCTCCTTTATAAGGGGTGGACACTTCTCCACATCCCAGTAGTTCTCCTCGCAGGCAAGGCACCACAGGCACTCCCTCTTGTTTATCCTTCCCTTTTCATCTATGGCACCGATGTCACAATCCCTTGCGCATATCTTACATCTTTCGCAAAAGTCCCTTCTCTTTATCTTTGCGATAGAGAAGGTAGAGGGGACGGCAAGGCCTGCTCCAAGGGGACATATATACTTGCAGAAGAACCTGTAGGATACAAGACACAGGGCTAAGAGCAGGAAGAAGTATACCACATAGGGCCATTGCCTGTTAAGTCCCACAAGAAAGGCTGTCTTGAAAGGTTCGACCTCTGCAAAGCGCTCTGCCAGAGGCATGGAGTAGAAGGAGACCACAAGGAGGAAGAGGAACACACCGTACTTGAGGTAGACGAGCCTCCTGTGAACAGGGTAGGGAAACTCATACCTCAGCCTTTCCGGAAAGACCCTGTGGAATATCCTGTAGATAAATTCTGTGAGGGCCCCATATGGGCAGATCCAGCCACAGAAGACCCCTCTACCCCAGAAGATGATGGTGAGGGCAATGAACCACCATGTTATGAAGATGATGGGATCACTGAGGAAGAGGGACCATTCCCATCCCGTTACGAACTTATGGATCACCGTCAACAACTGGGTTACAGAGGGCTGTGCCATCTTGTAGAAGCCAACAAAGAAGAGGGATACAGCCATTACGGTATAACGTATCCACTTGGCAGTCCCTCTTCTCTTCACGATATAGTCCCTACCAATGAAGAGGGAGAGGACAAGGAGAAGGAAGAGGACAAAGAAGACCACATCGTAAATGGCCCCCTTCCATATGGTAACCCAGGTCGGCATCTCCTCTTCACCCTCTACCCTCTCTATGACCACGTATCTTGAGGGCAGGCTGTAATCCTTCTTGAAGGTGTAGAACTCCCTCTTTATGGAGCTGACGATCCTTGGAGAAAGGAAGGTAAAGGTAAAGGGCTTTAAGGGGTTGAAACGCTTCTCCTTGAGGACAAATATCCCACCCTCCTTGAAGGTGGGTGCCCCCTTTGCCTGGACCTCGGCAAAGTTGGTGTAATCAAGGTCCCTGAAGGTGAAGGTCTCACCGTTCTGCTCGAAGTTGAACCTGTCGAATATACCCCCTCTAACAAAACCCGATCCCTTGAAGGTGGATATACCGTTACTTACCACAAGGAAGACATGGTAGCCCTTGTCTATGAAGTCCTTCTTTATCCACTCCCAGTAGTGCTCACCTATGAGATTCCTTCCAGCCATGGGGAGGTTGAGGTAGGCAAAGTATATGTCCACCCAGGGCCTGCCCTCTTCATTCTTGTAACCCACCTGTTCCGGCATCACCCTCAGGTGACCAAGGAGCCCTTCATCGAGAAGCTCCTGCCAGGTCATGGGCCTGTAATCCTCCACAAGGTGACCCACTATCTCGGTGCTCCTCTCCACAATCCCCAGGGCCTCGGCCACACGTCTCGCACTCACCATGATGGTCTTGTTCTCGGCTATGGCTGTAACGGTTGCACCACTGATAGCATCCACCACCTTGACACCTGGCTCACCTGTCTTGCCAAACCTCACCTTATCCCTTACATTTATCCCCACATACTGGGAGGCAAAACCAAAAAGCTTCTCCACAGGGATGCCCACAAGGAGGATGGGCTCGGAGTGGACAATGATCTTGGTCCCTATGATGGTGCCCTTCTCATCCATCCCTATAAGGGTGACTATGGGCTTTCCAGAATAGGCAGGGACATCAACAATATCCGATGATAGGAAGACGTATCCGAGAAACTTTTCTCCCTTGTAAGCCTTCTCCACAGGGAAGGGAAGACCTTTAACAGGCTCAAACCTGTCAGCCCCTGGCACAACATCGGCACAGGGCAGAAGGGTGCAGTCGAGATGGACCTCCTTTCCCCGCAGGGCAAAGCCCTTCTTTTCAAGGCTTTGAAGGTTTGCACCATGGGAGAGTGTTGGAGAAAGGATCAACAGGCAGAAGAGCATCCATCTTAGATAGATCACCTTTACCTCCTTCACCATTTTAGAAAGATCCCTTATCCATCCCCGTCTTCAGGGACGCATAACAGACCTTCCCTTCTCATGTGGAGTTGGAAAGATAAAGGGGGGTAGTTTCGACTACCCCCCTTAGATGGAGAACCGCCCCTTACGGTTCCACGATCATCCTGCCCCTCATCTCAAGGTGGAGGGCATGGCAGAACCAGGTGCAGTAGTACCAGTAGACACCGGGCTTGTCGGCCTTGAAGGTGACAGACTCTGTGGCACCAGGGTCTATACCGAAGTTGATATCGTAGAGGGAGAGACAGAAGCCGTGGGAGACATCCTCTTCCTTGTTGTTGTTGGTCACGATGACCGTAACGGTGTCCCCCTTCTTCACCCTGAACTCGGTAAGACCGAATACAGGGGCAAGGGATGTCATATAGACCCTTACCTTCCTGCCCTTCCTTATCACCTTGTTCTCAGAGCCGAGTTTCACCCCGTCTTCCTTTGCCCACTTCCGGTACATCTCGAACTTGGGATCATTCGCATCGTAGACCCTCTTCACCCTGGGCTGGATGATATCCCTTCTCACAATGACGCAGTCGTGAGGTTCGGGCCAGACAGAACCATCGTGGACGAGCCTCATCTTCCTGCCAGAGATATCTATGAGCTGATCGTTGTCAGGGTGCCTCGGACCTACAGGAAGGAACCTGTCCTTGGAGAACTTGTTGAGGGAGACGAGCCACTTACCATCGGCCTCCTTTGTCTCGGACATGGTGGCATTAACATGGCCAACCTGGTAATGGACATCGATCTTGTGGACTATGGGGTTTACATTCTCTCCCTTGTACTGCCTTATGGCCTTCTTTATGTTCCACTTCGTGACCTGGCTGTCTATGAAGATCGACGTGTAGGCATTGCCCCTCCCGTCGAAGACGGTGTGAAGCGGTCCAAGACCCACCTCTGGCTGGGCAACCACACAGTCTTCGGGTTTGACCTTCCCTTTGAAGGCCTTCTCAACGAGTTCAAGGTCGATCACCGTACAGGTGGGAGAGAGTTTACCGGAGCATATGGCATACCTTCCGGTGGGATCTACATTTACACCGTGAGGGCTCTTTGGCACAGGGACGTAGAGGGTGAACCTGCCTTCACCCTTGCTGCCCCTCCTTCCATCAACGACAGGGACCTTTGAATTGCCTATGGTGAAGTACTCACCATTCTTTACGGCCTTCTCTATCTCCCAGACGTTGAAGAAGACAGCCCAGTCCCTGTCTGCCCTTGTCATCTCTGCAAGGACCACACCCTCCTCGGAGTTATAGCAGGTGGCCATGGAGAAGAGACCCTTGTAGTCTGTGGCACAGAGGTCCATATTACCGGAGACAAGGACCTGCCAGGCAACCTCCATCTTCTCGCCATCCACAGCCGTATGGAGGGCTCCATACTTCTTTGGATCATCGAGATCGCGACCATCGTTTGGAAGGGGGTTCCTGAACTCGGAGTTGCAGAAGACATAGTAGGGCTTTCCAGGAAGCCTTGTCCTCATGGGGAATATACCATGGGTACCCTGACAATGGGGCAGCTCCACGATGGCATCGGTCTCAAGATAGTCGATCCTTATCCTTGCAAGCCTTGCATTTGCCTTGTCATTCACGTAGGCATACTTGCCATCGTATGTACCATTGTTATAGGAAAGGTGGACATGGTGGGTATCGCCAACAACATACTCCCTCTTCTTCTTATCAAGGCCAAGGACCTTCTTGGAGTAGTCAGTAATACCCCACCCGCTTGTACAGTCGAAGTTGAAGACAGGTATCCTCTTGAGTTCCCTCATGGAGGGTACACCGATGATCCTGATCTCACCGGAATGGCCACCACTCCAGAAGCCATAGTAGTCATCAAGCTTTCCTGGAGGGACCTCGCTGCTAAGACGACCAACCTCTCTGGCCTTTGCCTCCTTGGGTTTAAGGCCTACTGCCATTCCGGCCCCTACTACCGTCCCTGCAATGGCAGTGGTCAGAAAGCCCCTCCTCGTAAGACCCTTATTAGTCCCTTTCTTGTCAATGGGATCCTTCTTTGACATCCTAACACCTCCTTTTTCAAAGGATATTCTATGCAACAACGAGTTCCTTAAACCCTTTTCTCACCCCCCTTCCCTGGGTGTATCATGGGTATATGAAGCAATACCCATGCCATAAATGTTATTGCAAGACCGGCACCCTCCCCTCCACCCCTATAACCTATTGTAGAGACTGAACTTTCCCTCCAGAGCCACCCCCTGAATCAGCCAAGATTCTGCCACCCCGAATGTAACACAGAAGTCTCACCAAAGTCCATCCTGAAGTCTGATCCCTGAAGATATTGGCATCTTCCTCATATGTCATGGATGCACCATGTGGCTTAAAGGTCTCACATCTATCTTGTCAGGTTGTACCTCTTCATGAGTCTGTATATGGTCCTTCGATTCAGCCCTGCCCTCTGGGCAGCAAGGGAGATGTTACCCCTGGCCTCCCTCAGTAACCGCGAAAGGTACTCCTTTTCAAAGGCGGCTATCCACCTCTCCTTTGCCTCCTTGTAGGAGTATCTATTGAATATGGGGGTAGATGTGATCAAATCCTGCTTCATCTTCTCCTGGAGGATGTAGTCCGGAAGGTATGCAGGGGTGAGGATCTCTCCATCCATGAGGGTTATGGCCCTTTCTATCACATTCTTCAACTCCCTCACATTCCCGGGCCACTCATAGGACTGGAGGATGGAATAGACCTCACAATCAACCCTTGAGACCTTCTTCCCCATATCTGAAGCGCACTGCTGCACGAAGTGGTCCACAAGCAAGGGTATGTCTTCCCTTCTTTTCCTGAGAGGAGGCAGGTGGATGGTTATCACATTCAACCTGTAGAAGAGATCCTTCCTGAAGCT
>WGFJ01000010.1 GCA_015492305.1 Deltaproteobacteria bacterium | reverse complement strand
GTTATCACGTTGATCACTCCCCCTGCCGCATTGACCCCCCAGAGGGTTGAGTTGGGCCCCTTTACCACCTCTATCCGTTCGATGAGCTGGGTATCGATGAAGTCAAGCCTGGTAAGGCTGTCAGGGTCTGTTATGGGCACCCCGTCCTGGAGGACCATGATCTCCCTCACACCGTACCGTGCCTTCAGACCTGCCCCCCTTATGATGAGCCTCGTGTCGTATCCCTGGTTCTTGGTGTCTATGAGGACCCCTGGTATCCCTGCAAGGGCCTCCTTGAGGTTGAACATCTTCGTTTCCTCCAGTTCCTTCCTGCCGACCACCGCAACGGATGCAGGGACCTCTTCCACTGCCCTCTCCGTCCTTGTGGCAGAGACGGTGATCTCCTCGAGTTCCTGTACCGGCTCGCCTGTCTCTTCATTTGCTCCAGACGCAAGGGCAGGGAGTGGCGGAAGGAGGAGGAAGGCCAGAAGTAGTATGGACAGCATGTATCTTCTCATCATGGAAACCTCCTGCATCGGGTATATTCATGATCAGGTGAAATCTCCCTGGAGATGATCCTTGAGAGGACATACCTCACCCCTTCCAGGGTCGTGATCCTCTCGGCGACATCTTTTACCTCTTCAGGATCCGATCCCGTGAAGGTGCAGACCACCTTTCCTATCAGCGCTGTGGGAAAGGGCTTTACCCCTGCAATGGCAGCTATCTTCATAAGTGTCTTTTCCTCCATTTCTGGATCGGTATAGATGATTATTACCGCCGCTGTAGCCATGATACCTCCTATGCTCATATGGGTTTAAAACCTTCTTGAAAGATAGGGGTCGCTCTTGATCCTCTCCCTGTGGAGGAGGAAATGTCTCCTGCTTGCCGGTTCAACGGAGATGAGCGATTTCAGCGGATTATTCCTGTGCTTTATCCGGGGCATCTTCTTTATGCTTTCCAGGAGGTGAGCGAAATCCCTGGCCTCCATGTACCTCACCACCTCGTAGGACTTCTTTGGGCCGATGTGGCCGCACTTCACCACAACCCTGTAGTATTGCATGGGTAGACCTCCTCGGATTCAGGATAGTCCTGAAAGGATTGTTGAAGCTACGGGGAGATCAGAGGATGGAAGAAGGGGGCTTGAAGGGGTTTCTCCCTGCCGGAGAGGGCATGAAGAATCGGGTTTCTTCATGGGGAAGCAGGGAAGGGTTTTCAGGCTGTGGCCCGGTGTGATAGGTGACGAGACCGGGCGTATAGGGAAGGGAAAGGGATGGCCCATCCGGATTGCACCGGTTCGATCCCCTGTAGTAGCAGAGGGGTAGGTCGTCGTCCTTCTCGCTCCCGTAGACCTTCACCTCCCTGTGGCCATCCATGGCGTGGAGGGCGGAGTAGAACGGAAGCCACAGGAGGGTTATCGTGAGGATTGCAGCAAAGGCCTTCATGCAGGAGATCTTACAGGAACCCTTCGGCCCTGTCCAACAACCTTGCCTATGGATGTGAAAGAATCTTGAAGGGAGTCAAAAGGGAAGGGCCCGGGGGATCCCGGGCCCTCAAGGTGAGGTATGGGCGTTCAGGAGATCAGCGATCTTGCTTTATTGATCCTTCAGGCTCTTTTTGATGAGCTCATCCACCGAGTCGGCGAGTATCCTCAGGGTCCCCTTGCCCACCTTGGTGCCTTTGAGCTTGCCTTCTTCTACCCACCTGTAGATGGTCCACCTGCTGACCCTGAGGATTGAGGCTGCTTCATCCGGTCGCAGCAGTAGCTTCTTTCTCATGGAAGCCTCCTTGAGGAAGGGGCGGGTTTCCGCCCCTTCCCTTTACTTGTGCATCTGCATGTCCATCCCTTCCTTGCCCATCTTCCCTCCCTTCATCTTCATTTTCATCTTCATCTTGGGTATGAGGGGCCTTATCACCTCCATGTCTATCTCTGCGAAGTGCTTGTGGATGCCCCCGTGCTTTTCCATGAAGGCCATTGCCTTTTCATGATCGGCAAAGGGTATCACCTCTTTCCCCATGGGACCCATTACATTGCTTCCCACAATGTAGTGGGCCTTCCTTGCATCCAGCCAGTTTCCGGTATCGAATCCCTTTACCCATATCTTGGCCACGTCGTTGCGGGTGTGTTTCTTGTCGTATTTGCCCATCTCAAGGAGGAACCTGAACATGTCCCTGCACCCGTCGAAGGCCGCATAGCTTCCATCTGTGAAGATCACCTGGGCCTGGAACTTTGGATAGAGGGCTGGGAACATATTGCATACAGGGCAGGTTACATCCTTTCCGATCTCTCTCGGGGATGTGTCAAGGGCCTTCTTCTCCCCGGCGATGGTGGCACAGGCCTGAATAAGGGTTGCAAAAAGGAGCACAAAAAGGATCCTTGTGACTGTATCACTCTTCTTGAACATCTCAAACCTCCTTTGACTTTGGTAGACCCCTCCCTTTGCCTCCGGGAGGGAAGCTGGATTCAGTTGGCCGGTATTAAAGGATCGGGATTTCTGGAGGTTTGAGGATCTCCTTGGAGATGTCGAGGGGGTGATGGCTGTTTTCTGCAGAGGGAAGAGGCTTGAAGAGAAGGGGCAGGAAAGAGGGGAGATGGGTAGAGGGCTGCAGGAGTTCATGGGTTCCCTGGTAGGATGCAGAACCATCGGGCCTGCACCTGTTATCTCCCCCTATGTGGCACAGGGGCTTTTGATTCGAGGTGTCCTTTGCTTCCATCCTGATTGCAGGGGAGGAGGCATCCACCTGGGTGCACAGGAAAGGCCCCAGGAGGATAGCATAGAGGAGGAGAAGGGCTATGGGGATGCGGAACCCTCTCACTCCTTTGCCTCCTCTTTTGAGTACCTTTTGAGGTATTCAAGTATCACTGTCCTTTCTTTCTCTCCCAGTGGTGGGAGCCCCTTCTTTTCCATCTGCATCTCCATGAGGCCCAGCAGGTCTTTCCACTTTCCGAAGGGATACTTTCCCGGCTCAGGAGGAGAGTGGCAGATCCCGCACCTGCTTGTATAGACCCTGGCCCTGGGAGAATCGCCTTCCGGAAGGGCAACCTCCCTGCAGCCGTAGACTGCGGCAGCCAGTAGAATCAAAGCCATGATGATGGAGATGTCCCTTACCATGGCATCATGGTCTGCCCCTTCCTCAGTCTCTGGATGAGTTCGTCCGTCACCTCTTCGAACCTCAGGATCTTCTTTCCCCTGTGGTCTTCCATGAACTCCTCTGCGGCATCGAGGCTGTCGAAGGGAACGAGTTCCCTCCCCATGGGGCCGAATACATCGCTCCCCACTACGTAGAAGGCCTTACGTGCATCTATGGGTTTCAGGTTGTAGTATTCCTTGACAATCATCTCCTCTATATCTTCCATCTTCCTTCCAGGATCGTACTCCTCCATGTGGAAGTAGTAGTGGAACATGTCCTTGGGTCCATCGAAGACCCTGTAGGTACGATCCTTGAAGACTATCCCGGCTACCCAGTCCGGATACCTGGCCACGAACATGTTGCACACAGGGCACTTGTCCGACTTCTTGTAAGGGATGGGGAAGCCCCTTTCACCTGCAAGGGCAGGGAGGGATAGAAGGGATATGAGCCACAATGAGAGAAAAAGTCTCTTCATTCCCTTACCACCTTTATGGTGTCAACGAACCTCCCAACCCCCCTTACAGACTTTATCTTTTTGATCAACCCTTCCTTATCTATCTTATCGGAATCGTAGTATATGGTGATCTGCCGTTTATTGGCCCTTACTATCACGGTCTTAACCCCTTCGGTCCTCTTGAGGGCCCTCTTTATCCCGTAATAGTTCAGGCAGCAGAGGGTCTTGCTTTCGATCTGAAGGATGAGACCCTTTGAGCCACCATGGGCCAGATAGGGAAAGGACAAGAAGAGAACAATGAGGATGGAAAACAGTCTTGTCTTCATCTTTGCCTCCTTCAAGAGATTTTCAGGATCTCCTTGAGTTTCTCTTTTAAAGGCTCTGAGTTGGTTGTTACACCTCTTACGTCGTAGAGGTACTCCCCGTTCCTTCCGATGATGGTGAACCGGTTCTCGTGTATGAAGTCACCATTTTCCTGCTTTTCGTAGAAGAAGCCATAGGCCTTTAGCGTCTTTTCAACCTCTTCCTTCGGGCCTGTGAGGAAGAACCAGTTCCTCGTGTCCGCTCCCAGGGCCCTGGCGTGTGCCCTGAGGGCGGCAGGGGTATCTCTTTCTGGATCGAAGGAAAGTGAAACGAATACAAGATCCTTGCCCAGTCTCTCCTTGAAGACCTCCTGGAGATCGAGAAGCCTTGTTTCAAGCAAGGGACAGGTGTATTTGCAGGAGGCATATATGTAGGTCATGACCACCACCTTCCCCCTCAGGTCTTCAAGACTGACCCTCTTTCCGTCCTGGTTTATGAGTGTAAAGTCTGGTGCCTTTCCCTCCCTCTTGATGAAGGTGCCCTGGGAGGGGCTTTCGGGCGGGACCGATTTTTCCTCCTTCATTAACGACGCAAAAGCAAGGAGCAGGATGGCTCCAGCTTAGACAACAATGGGGATGAGGGTCTTTTTCATGGTCCTACCTCCGTCCGAACATCCTGTGGATGGCCTTCCTGATCTGGGCCACGGTGTAGCCCTCTTCATAAAGCTT
>WGFJ01000009.1 GCA_015492305.1 Deltaproteobacteria bacterium | reverse complement strand
TGAAAGAGCTGTTCTGTGTGGACTGCATGGAGCTTGTGGGGCGCGATGTGGAGCACCTCAAGGACTTTTCCGAGCTGAAAGACATATTCGGCACGGGCGAGATGTTCAACATGACCTACCTTGCCCTCAACTTGAGCCGCTATGTCAACGGTGTGGCAAAAAAACACGGCGAGGTCTCGAGGCTCATGTTCGCAGGCTACAGTATAGACGCCATAACCAACGGGGTGCACGGGGCAACATGGACATCAGGGCCCTTCCAGGCCCTCTACGACCGCTACATCCCGGGATGGAGGAAGGACAACTTCAGCCTCAGGTACGCACTCGGCATACCCGGCAAAGAGGTCTGGCTGGCGCACATGGAGGCAAAGAGGAGGCTCATAAGCCGCGTGAACAGGGAGACCAACGCAGGCATGGATGTGGATGACTTCACCATAGGTTTTGCCCGGCGGGCCACGGCATACAAGAGGGCAGACCTCATACTCGACGATATCGAAAGGCTCAAGTCCATAGCATCCAGGGTGGGTCCCATCCAGATAGTCTTTGCAGGCAAGGCCCACCCACAGGATGGGGGCGGCAAGGAGATAATAAAGCGCATCTTTTCTGTGAGGAACTCCCTTGGAGACTCCGTGAAGGTGGCCTACCTCGAGAACTATGACCTTGAGCTTGGAAAGCTGATGACCTCAGGTGCCGACATCTGGCTCAACACCCCGAAACCGCCCCTCGAGGCGTCTGGCACGAGCGGGATGAAGGCAGCACTAAACGGGGTGCCGAGCCTGAGCATCCTCGATGGCTGGTGGATCGAAGGCTGCATAGAGGGTGTTACGGGCTGGGCCATAGGCAGGAAGGTGGAAAAGGAGGATGACGACAATCGCAGGGAAGATGCAGCCTCCCTCTACGACAAGCTGGAACACACTATAATGCCGCTATTTTACGGTGAAAAGGAGGGCTTCGTAAACACCATGGTCCACGCGATAGCCCTCAACGGCTCCTTCTTCAACACCCACAGGATGATGCAGCAGTATGTGCTGAATGCATACTTCCGCTGATTATACAGGACAGGGTTAAAAACGATGCACAGAGACCCCGTATGCAACATGCCGGTAAAGGAAGGGGAAGCCCTCACCATCGAGTGTGACGGAAGGACCTTTTACTTCTGCTCAGAGGGCTGCCGCGACATATTCATGAAGACAGAGGCGCGCACACTCGAGCGCAGGGCCTTCGACCTCATAATAATCGGCGGTGGTCCTGCAGGGCTTACCGCAGGTGTATACGCAGCCACACTCAAGATGGACGCCTTTCTCATAACAGGAGACCTCGGCGGACAGGCAATAGACAGCACCAGGATAGAGAACTACATGGGCTACGACTTCATAACAGGCCCGGAACTCATAGAGAAGTTCAAGCACCAGCTCACCCGCTCCTACTACCTGAGACACCTCATGAGCAAGGTGGAGAAGGTGGAGGCCGCAGAGGGCGGGTTCAGGGTCACCACATCAGATCTCGAACAATACACTGCCAGGACACTCATAGTGGCCACAGGTATGACAAGAAGAAGACTCGGTGTGAAGGGTGAGGAAAGGTTCCAGAGAAGGGGCATATTCTACGGGAACATCCAGGACCTTGGGTTTGTTCAGGGAGAAGATGTGGCGGTCATAGGCGGCGGCAACTCGGCTCTGCAGATGGTGGAGAACCTGCACACCGTAGCAAGGAGGATACACCTCATCCACCCATCGACCCTTTCGGCAGACCCAGTTGTGATAGAGCGCATCAGTGGATACAAAAACCTCTTCAGGTACCAGGGATACACCGTTACGGAGTTCGAAGGAGAGAGCTCTCTCACTGGAGTGAAGATAAGGAAGATGGGCGAGAGGGAGACGCTGAACCTTGCAGTAAGGGGGGCCTTCATCGCCATAGGGCTCGAGCCAAACTCCTCAATCGTGTCTCACCTTGTCGACCTCAACGATCGGGGCGAGATAGTGATAAACCCCGACTGCTCCACCTCACACCCGGGCATCTTTGCTGCAGGTGATGTCACAGATGCCTTCGGCAAGCGGATAATCATAGCCTCTGGTGAGGGCGCGAAAGCGGCCCTTGCGGCAAGGCGCTACCTACTCGGCCTCAGAAGGAAGGAAACGAAAAGCAAGGCCTGAGGCTTTGTCCCTTCCCGAGATGGTCTTCCTGGAGAATCATCAAGCCTTGATTCCATGAACAAGGCCCTTCCAGCCGCACCGATCCCCGGAAAAGTCTGAAGGGCGGTACTTGACACCAGCATCTTTTCGGTGTAGATTATATGAGGGGGAGGGGGTGGGGGTCATAGGGCAAGATTCACTTTAAGGAGGTGGTTATGGCCTTTCCAGAGGAGGTCAAGAGGCAGGCCGTAAGGAGGCTCGATGCCATAGAGGGGCAGATAAAGGGCCTCAAGAAGATGATCCTCGAGGACCGCTACTGCATAGAGGTGCTCACCCAGATATCCTCCGTCCACGAGGCCCTCAGGGGGGTGGGAAAGCTCGTGATGAGGAACTACCTTGAGGGCTGTGCGACGAGGATCATCCGCTCCGATGAACCCGAGAAGGCCTACGACGAGATCATGGATGTGATCTACAAGTTCGTGAAGTAGCCATGATAGACCTTGTGATACTCCCCGTTGTATTCGGATTCCTTGGCTTCATCACCCCCTGTGCCATAGGGATGGATGCAGTCTTCCTCGGCTACATCTCAGGACAGGGCAGGGGAGCAAGGGTGGGACAGGCCCTTGTATTTGCGGTGGTAAGGGCTGTCTTCCTGAGTCTCATAGGGCTCCTCTTTGCCTATCTCGGACAGGTGATAGCGACCTTCCAGATATTCTATAGAAAGGGGCTCGGGTTGGTCTTCATCATCCTGGGTATCTCCCTTATCCTGAAAAGGTCTATAGCCCTTCCCTTACCGGGCTTGAACCCTGTAGGGTTCCTAAGAAAGGATAAGAGAAGTGCGGCATTCCTTGGGGTTGCATTCGGCATAGGTATACCTGCCTGTGCAGCGCCCCTTATGCTCGTCCTCCTTGCAAAGACCATCTTTGCAGGAGACCCCTTTGGCGGTGTGGTATCCCTCTTCCTCTTTGGATTCAGTATGTCCATACCCCTTGTTCTAATAAGCCTTTCAGAGAGGGCAAACGATCTCCTCCTCTATGTGGGGAGGGCCTCGAGATTCGGACCCTATATTGCAGGGATACTCCTCTTATTTCTGGGCATCTCTTCCTACTTCTCCCTGGGGGGATGGATAATCCTCAAACTAAAGGAGGTAATCTAAATATGGGTCTCTATAGAAGGGCAGGTATGGTTGTCCTGTTAGGGCTTTTTCTGTCCACAACCTTCAACCTCCCTCTTGATGCAGGGGAGAGGATAGAAAAGGTGACCATCATGGTAGAGGGAATGGCCTGCCCATTCTGCGAGAAGGCGGTGGAGTTCGTGCTCAAGAGGATGGAAGGGGTCGTATCGGCAAAGGCGAGTGCCCTGCGGAAGGAGGTTGTGGTTGAATACGACCCTGACAAGGTGACGCCCCGGGATATGGTATCCGCAATAAACAGGCAGACCTTCTACAGGGCAAGCTTCCCCGGGGAGAGGGAATGACAGTATAACCTGGAAAAGGGCTGGGGAGGGCAAATTGCCTGTATTCTTCAAGATGGATCTAACAACGGAAAGGAGGGCCGATCCATGGTGACAGAGACCGCCACCTTCAGGATCGGCGGGATGGCCTGCTCCTTCTGCGCCGCCACCATAGAGAAGGCCCTGAAGAGGATGGGAGGGGTGAGGGATGTGAGGATAAACCTCTCCCACCAGGAGGCCTGGGTGGAGTACGACCCCGGTGAGGTGGGAAAGGAGGACCTCAAGGGGTTCATCGAGGGGCTCGGGTATGTGGTCCTCGAAGGGGGAGACCTCTACAGGGAGGACAGGCTCATCCTCGAGAGGGCAAGGAAGAGGATGCTCGTTGCCTGGTCCATCGCCCTCCCTGTCCTTATCATCATGTCCATGAGGGACCTTTTAGGCCTTCCCCTGGAGATCCCCTATTTCAAGGAGGTCCTCTGGGGCCTTGCCACCTTCGTCCTCTTCGGCCTCGGGTCTTCCATCCTGAAGAGCTCTCTCCTCGCCCTCTCGAAGGGTGTGCTCAACGAACATGTCCTCTTCAGCCTCGGTGCCGCAGGGGCCTATCTCACGGGCATGCTCTCCTACACCTACCCGGTCCCCTCCTTCTTCGGTGCCAGTATATTCCTCACCGCCTTCCACCTCCTGAGCGGATACCTCTCGGCAAAGGTCAGGGTGGAGGCATCCGAGTCGGTGAGGAGGCTTCTTTCCCTCCAGCCCCTCAAGGCAAGGGTCCTGAGGGATGGGAGGGAGGTCATGGTCCCTGTGGAGGAGGTGGGGAAGGGTGAGATCGTTTCTGTGAGGCCGGGGGAGAAGATACCCGTGGATGGTGTGGTAGTGGAGGGGGCCTCGAGCGTGAGCCAGGCCATAGTTACAGGTGAATCCATGCCCGTCGATGTGGAGGAGGGGGACGAGGTCGTTGCAGGCTCCCTCAACCACCAGGGCCTCCTCAGGATAAGGGTCACAAGGGTCGGGGAGGAGACCTTCATAAGGAGGGTGGCAAGATTCGTGGAGGAGGCAAGGGAGAAGAGGCCCAGGATCCAGCTCCTCTTCGACAGGGTGATCGCCTACTACGTGCCAGGGGTGATGGTGCTTTCTGCCGGAAGCCTCCTCTTCTGGCTCTTCCTCGGGGAGCCCATAAGGGCCGTCTATGCGGCCCTTGCAGTCCTCATCATCGGCTATCCCTGCGCCATGGGCATGGCCTCGCCCCTCGCCCTCATGATGGGAAGCGGCATGGGTGCGGAGAGGGGGATACTCATAAGGAGCGGGGAGGCCTATGAGGGGCTGAACAGGGTGAGGCTCATCGTCTTCGACAAGACAGGGACCCTTACAAGGGGAGAGCCGGTGGTAACCGATGTGGTGGCTGGCGGTGGGATCGGGGAGGAGGATCTCCTCCTCTACGCAGCCTCTGCAGAGAGGGCCTCTGAACACCCCCTGGGGAGGGCCGTGGCGAGGTCTGCGGAGGAGAGGGGCATCCCCCTCAGGGACCCTTCCTCCTTCAGGGCCTTTTCAGGGCTCGGCGTGGAGGCCCTTGTGGAGGGAAGAGAGGTCCTCGTCGGAAGCAAAAGGTTTGTTGAGGGGAGGGGTGTGGATTTCACCCCCCTCCTGGAGGAGGTGGAAAGGCTTGAGGGGGAGGGGAAGACCGTCATCCTCGCCTGCATAGACGGCAGGCCTGCGGGCCTTCTGGCCATCTCTGACAGGATGAAGGAAGAGGCCCCATCCGTGATAGAGGGGATAAAGGGCATGGGCCTCACCCCTGTGATGCTCACGGGTGACAACAAAAAGACGGCAAGGGCCATTGCAGAGAGGGTGGGCATAGGGGAGGTGGTGGCCGAGGTCCTTCCCCAGGACAAGGCCCTCTGGATAAGGAGGCTCCAGGAGAGGGGCGAGATGGTTGCCATGGTTGGAGACGGGGTGAACGATGCCCCGGCCCTCTCCCAGGCGGATGTGGGCATAGCCATAGGGGCAGGGACGGACATAGCCAAAGAGTCTGCCCATGTGATCCTCCTCGAAGACAGGCTCGAGGCGGTCCTTACCGCCCTCAGCCTCGGCAAGACGACCTACCGGAAGATAAGGGAGAACATCTTCTTCGCCTTCATCTACAACCTCCTCGGCTTTCCCATCGCCGCATCGGGCATGCTCCACCCCCTCATGGCCATGGGTGCCATGGTGGCATCCACCCTCTCCATAATCCTCAACTCCTTCCTCATCCCCCGCATCGTGGGAAGGGCCGTATCCTCCCGGTATCGCCGCTTCCAGAACAACAGCCGATAAAAGTTTGACAATTGTCAGATAATTGCATATATCTCTGAGTGGGAAGGCCTGCAAGGTGCTCCGAGTCCAGGGCCGAATGATGGCAAAGGAGGCGGCATGACAAGGGATGCACAAGACAACCTGGGCTTTGAGAAGTGCAGGGGCGAGCGGCTCACCGACGATCCCCGCTGGAAATACGGCGTGCCGCCCGCGGGCAACGCCAACTACGCCTGGATTCAGCACTTCATCCATCACCTGGCGCCAAACGGCATTGCCGGCTTTGTAATGTCCAACGGATCGCTTTCCACCTCCACGAAGGCCGAGTTTGCTTTTGAAGAATCTCAGGGAGCTTGGAGATGACACTTGAGGAACTCCTCAAACAAAAGCGTAAAGACATCCTGCGTCTTTGTGCTAAATACGGGGCGCGGAATGTAAGGGTGTTTGGTTCAGTCATCCGCGGAGAGGCAGACGAACAAAGCGACCTGGACTTCCTCGTGGAGCTCGAACCGGGGAGGACCCTCTTCGACCTGGGGGGGCTCCAATATGAGCTCGAGAGACTCCTCGGCTGCCGGGTGGATGTGGTGACCGAACGAGGGCTGAAGCAACGGATCCGTGACCGTATCCTTCGGGAGGCGGTACCGCTATGAGAGACCCGAAAGAGAGGGTCCGGGATATCCTGCAGGCCATCGCTGCGATCGAACGCTATCGGGACCGGGGCCGGGCCGTGTTCGAACAGGACGAGATGCTTCAGGTGTGGTTTCTCCGGCACCTACAAATCATCGGCGAGGCTGCCCGCGCACTCCCCGAAGAGGTGCGACAGATGGCACCGGACATCCCATGGCCCAAGATCATCGGCATGCGCAACGTCCTCGTCCACGGCTACTTCCAGATCGACACGGACATCGTCTGGAATGCGGTCCAGCACGATGTGCCACGGCTCAGGGCTGCGGTGGAGGCGCTGTTGAAGAAGCTGGAGGAACACGACTATGGCGACCATTAGAGTTACACCTAACCCGCGGGTTCTGGCCTGGGCGGTTGAGCGCGCCCCAACCGAGCTACGGCATAAGTTTCCGCGGCTTGATAAGTGGCTTTCTGGTGTCGAAAAACCCACTCTACGCCAGTTAGAAAACTTCGCAAAGGCTGCCTCTGTACTTTCCGAACCCCCTGAAGAGCACCCCTAAGCTTGAAGGAACCATCTCCTCCCCCACCTACAGGGTATGACCTTTGCCTTGGCTGGGAGTTGCTTCGAGGAGTCGGTCCATCCTGAAGGACTGGAGCAGGGTGTGGAAGGATGGGGTCTTGAGGGGGTCTTCCTCGAAGTGGAAGAGGTGGGAGGGGCAGTGGCAGTCAGAGGACCCGAAGTTAGGGACCTCCCGGGCCATCCCCCTTAAGGTCTCTGCAAGGAGGCACTCCATGTCCTCCCCTGTCCTCACGGGGAGGCAGGCGTGGAAGCGGGAGACCTCCCTCAGGTAGTCGATGTGCCACCTCAGCCTCTTCCTCTTCCTCCTGTGCCTTTCCATCCTCTTCGAGAGGTTCCTCCTTGCCGATCCCACATAGAGGTAGTAGCCCTTCCTGAAGGGGATCTCCCCGAGGCCTCCCACGGTGACGGTCCTTTCTTC
>WGFJ01000008.1 GCA_015492305.1 Deltaproteobacteria bacterium | reverse complement strand
GTCCCCTCAACCTTGATGTGCCTGTCTTCTCCCTGGACGATGTGGACAGGGCGGTGGAGATCGTTGAGGACATGGTCAGGAGGGATGGCGGAGAGAGGCTTGCCCTGTGGGTGGAGGGAAGGCGTGTACCCCTCAAGCCCTTTATAGAGAAGTTCCTGAGGGAGTCCATAAAGGGCATGGTATCTTCCCTAAAGGGCTGTGATGGGGCCCGGAGGATAGAGATAAGCATAGGAAGGGACTAAACTCAGATGAGGAGGATATAGCCTTGTCAGATCCACAGCTTGCAGGTAAGGACCTATCGAAGATGGGGATAGGGGAGGTCTATGAGCTTATAAGGGAAGACCTCCGTGGTGTTGAGGAGGAATTCAAGAGGCATCTGAGGTCAAGGGTCTACCTCATCTCCAAGGTGGGGGAGTACATCCTCATGAGTGGAGGAAAGAGGTTCAGGCCTTCCCTCCTCATCCTCTCATCGAGGCTCTGTGGCTACAGGGGCAGGGATTGCATCACCCTGGGTAGCATAATAGAGTTCGTCCATACGGCAACCCTCCTCCATGACGATGTTGTGGACAACGCCCAGTTGAGGAGGGGCAAGGCCTCGGCAAACGTTGTGTGGGGGAATGGGGCCAGCGTCCTCGTCGGGGACTTCCTCTTCTCCAAATCCTTCTACCTCCTTGTGGCCAGCGAGGACCTTGAGATCCTTAAGGTCATGTCAAGGACCACCACCCAGATGGCAGAAGGGGAGGTCCTTCAGCTCCTTAAGTGCAACGATGTGGAGACAACCCAGGAGGAGTACATATCGGTGATCGTCAACAAGACGGCAAGCCTCATCTCAGCGGCCTGTGAGATCGGTGCCATCCTTGGAGGTGCCAGGGATGAGGAGAGGAAGGCCCTTTCCTCCTTTGGTCTCAACCTGGGCATAGCCTTCCAGCTCATGGACGACTGTCTTGATTACACATCCAAGAACGAAGAACTCGGCAAGGCCATAGGGAATGACCTGAAGGAGGGCAAGGTAACCCTTCCCCTCATCCACACCCTGAGGAGGTGCTCAAGAGAGGAGAGGGAGGTCATAGTAAGGGCCGTTGAGGGTGATGAACTCACGGAGGAACACTTTGAAGAGGTGATGTCCCTCATAAAGAGGTACAAGGGGATAGAGTTCACAAGGGACCTTGCCCTGGAATACATCCAGAAGGCAAAGGAGGCGCTGAAGGTATTTGCCCCTTCCATCTATCATACCGCCCTCTGCACCGTTGCAGACTATGTAGTGGAAAGAAGATACTGATCCCTCCCATCTTAATCCTAAAGTTCCTCCTTTCCCCTTCCGATATTATTCAAAAAGGTGACCCATGAAGAGATTCATAGAACTGCTCCGTTCGGAGGATAGAAACGTCCGCCATGAGGCCATAGAGGTCCTTGGCGAGAAGAAGGAGAAGGAGGCCGTTCCCTATCTCCTGCCCCTCCTCAGGGAGAAGGACAGTGCCATAAAGGATGCGGTCATAAACAGCCTTGTAAACATCGGAGGGGCAGAGGTGGCAAGGGGGGTCGCTCCATTCCTCTACGACATGGATGCAGGTGTGAGGGGAGCGGCCATGGAGATACTTGAGAGGCTTGGTAACGACTCCATCCCCACCCTCCTCTCCCTCCTGGAAGGGGAGGATGAGGATGTGGCGAAGTTTGCCATAGATATCCTCGGCCACACCGGAAAACGCCAGCTCTCCTATGCCCTCATCCCATTCCTTACCCACAGGAATCCGAACCTCAGATCCGCTGCTGCCATAGCCCTCGGGAGACTCAAGTCCTATGAGGCTGTGGGGAATATCGTATCCGCCCTCCTGGGGGAGAGGGATGAGTGGGTGAGGTTCTCCTTCCTTGAGGCCCTGGGGATGGTTGGAAGCCCAGACCTTGTGGACAGGCTCATAGCCGTCCTCTCCGAGGAGGAGAGGCCCATCTCAAGGATTGCGGCCCTTGAGGCCCTTTCCAACCTGGTGAGACCTGAAGATGCAAGAAGGGTCCTGCCCTTGCTCAAGAAGGGGGCAGAGCTCCTCACAACGGAAGCGCTCGTGAGGTTCATAGAGAGGCTTGGGGATGGACTGGGAAGGGAGGAGAAAGAGGCCTTCCTCGATCTGCTGAAGAGAAGGCTTGAGGTGGATGACCCGCAGGAACTGAAGGAGGTGATACGGGGTATCTCCCTCCTCAGGGATGAGAGGGCCGTCGGGCTCCTCCTTCCCCTTCTTGAAAGGATCGAGGAGGATGATGAGGAGATGAAGACCCTTGTCAAGGAGGCCCTGAAGGCACCAGGGGATTCAAGGTCTATAGTGGAATGCCTTGGCAGGGTGGAGAGGAACCTTGATGTCCTGATAGAGGCCCTGGGAGAGATAGGTGATGATGTTGCCATCCATACCCTGGAAGATCTCTTTGACAGGGCAGGGAGGGATGCCAAGAGGGTCATCATGAAGGTCCTGGCAAGGGCAGGGACATCGTTGGAGCTGGCCATTGGCGGGCTTTCAGACCCTGATGGGCATGTGAGAAAGGCCGCTGCAAGGGTCCTTTCAAGGGTTGCCGGCGATCCTGAAGGGGCAGGGAAGGCCATGGAGGCCCTCTACAGGGCCATCCTTCAAGAGCCATACGAGGATGTTGTGGAGGCCATGGTGGATGCCCTTTCCTCCCTCGGGACCCTTGAACCCCTCAAAGGGAAAGCGGTATCCATGCTTGAGAGGCTTCTCCACCATGAAAGTCCCTCTGTGAGGAGATCTGCCCTCAGGGGCCTGAGGATTGCACAGGGGATAGACTCCTACCTCAGTGAGGCCCTTAAGGACCCCTCACCGGAGGTAAGGAAGGAGGCCGTTTCCATGGCATGCCTCCTTGAGAACCCCCTCTCCATCCTGGAGCCTGCCATAAAGGACCCCGACAGGAGGGTGAGGCTTGAGGCTGTGAAGTTCCTTGAAGGGGTGGGGAACGGACTGGATACTCTCCTCAAGGCCCTTGATGATGAGGATATATGGGTGAGGTACAAGGCGGTGGAGGCGATTGAATCCTTCATACCCGAGATGGGTGAAAGAAGGCAGGAGGTGGAGGATACACTTCTTACCCTCCTTCTTCAGGACGAGATCCCTGTCAAGGTGGCCTGTGTAAAGGTCCTTGACAGGATGGGTTCGGAGAAGGCCCTTCCCGTGCTCAGGAGGTTCGAAGGGCATGAGGATCCCTATCTTTCAAGGTGTGTAAAAGAGGTCCTATGGAAAAGCCAAGGCTCTCAAAAGAGGCCTTCTTAGGCCTGAGGGATCTCATATACGAGAGGTGGGGTATATGCTTCCAGGAGAACAAGGCCTACCTCCTTGAAGACAGGCTCAAGAAGCGGCTTGAGAAGAGGGGATTGTCCTCCTTTGATGAGTATCTCTACTTCCTGAGGTATGATCCCCTGAGGGAGAAGGAACTGAGGGACCTGGTCGAGTCCATTACCACCAATGAGACGAGTTTTTTTCGGGACATGAACCAGCTTGAGGCCTTCAGGAAGGGGGTCCTGCCAGAGGTGATGAAGAGAAAGGAAAACGGCCAGAGGCATCTGCGGATATGGAGTGCAGGCTGTTCCACAGGGGAGGAGCCCTACACCATAGCCATGATAGTCCATGATGAGGGTCTTCCTGCAAAGGGTTACAGGGTCGATATCCTCGGGACGGATGTGAGTGAGAGGGTCCTTGATGTGGCAAGGAGGGGTATCTACGGGGAGTATGCCGTAAGGAACGCCCCTGATCGGTACCTCAAGAGGTACTTCACCATGGAACAGGAAGGCTACATGGTGAAGGAGGAGATAAAGAGGATGGTCAGGTTCCAGAACATAAACCTCGTGGACCACTCACAGATGAAGAGGGTCAGGGGGATGGATGTGATCTTCTGCAGGAATGTCCTCATCTACTTCGATGATGAGGCAAAGAGGAGGGTTGTGGGCTATCTCTACGATAGCCTTGTGGATGGAGGGTTCCTTATAGTGGGTTTTTCCGAATCCCTCTTCAACATAACAAGGGCCTTCAAACCCATAGGGATAAACAG
Organism: Deltaproteobacteria bacterium; assembly: GCA_015492305.1. Classification (GTDB taxonomy): domain Bacteria; phylum Desulfobacterota; class GWC2-55-46; order S146-80; family S146-80; genus S146-80. The sequence goes on along the minus strand of WGFJ01000008.1, from coordinate 5,112 downwards.
GTGTATCGTCTATCAAAAGGTATAGGGGTGAGATATGGCAATGAATGTACTTGTCGTCGATGATTGTTCCACAACGAGGAAGCTCCTTTCCTACATGGTCAAGGGGGCTGGTTTCAACCCCATCACTGCCTCGAATGGGCTGGAGGCCCTTGAGAAGCTCGCAATCTACGATGTCTCCCTCATCCTCACAGACATGAACATGCCTGGCATGGACGGGATCGAACTCACAAGGCAGGTGAGAAGCGATGGCCGCTACAGCCACATACCTGTGATCATGATAACAACCGAGGCAGGTGAGGAGGACCAGAGGTACGGAAAGGAGGCAGGGGTCGACATCTATCTTACGAAACCCATAAGTGCCGAGAAGCTTGCCACCTGCATAAAGAGACTGATCACCTCGAAGGAGGCAAGACCTTGAAGGAGGAGGATGAACCATGTTCGATAAGGATATGAAGATACTCATAGTAGACGACTTTCCCACCATGAGGAGGATCATAAAGAACCTGCTGAAGGAGATAGGATACACCAATGTGGATGAGGCAGAGGATGGAAAGGTGGCCCTCTCAAAGCTGAAGAGTGAGCCCTTTGACTTCATCATCTCCGACTGGAACATGCCCAATATGACGGGTATAGAACTGCTCAGATGTGTCAGGTCCGATTCAGTCCTGAAGGACATACCCTTCCTCATGGTCACTGCAGAGGCAGAGAAGGGGAATGTCATAGAGGCCATCAAGGCTGGGGTTGACAACTACATTGTAAAACCCTTCACCGCTGCAACCCTCAAGGAGAAGATAGAGAAGATCATCGAAAAGAGGGGAGGCTAAAGAAGGAGGTTCACGATGGAGAAGTACGTGAGCTTTGTGGTGGAGAATGAGGAGTTCGGGATACCCATACTCAATGTCCAGGAGATACTGAGGCCCACAGAGGTCGTGAGGCTTCCCGGTATGCCTCCCTACCTCCTCGGGGTCATGAATATCAGGGGCATGGTTGTGCCTGTTGTGGATCTCAAAAGCAGGATCTTCGGGAAGCCCTGCGATGGGGGGGAGGAGAGGAGGTTTGTGGTCATCAATATCGGCAGATTCACCTACGGGGCCCTTGTTGATCGGATAACGGGTGTTGTTGAGGTGGAGGAGAAGGACCTTGAAAGGCCTTCGGCCGAGAAGGCCGATTACCTCACGGGTGTGATCATCCTGGGGGATGGGAGGATCCTTGAGGTCCTTGATCCAACACTCCTCATCCCCGTCTCTGACAGGAGGATCCTTGAGGAGGAGGTGGTGGAAAGGGAGGTCCTTGATGACGGCAGGGTCCTCGTTTCAAAGAAGATCGGGAGCATGGGAGGGGGTTATGTGATAAAGGAGGTAAAGGAGAGGATCATGGAGGAGGCCGAGAGGCGGGGTACGGACATGGAGCCCCTCAAGGAGATGATGGAGAGGATCGAGGCCTTCCTCAAGGCCCTCTCGGAGGGTGACTTCTCCACCATGGAGAGTATCGTTCAGGAACTATCAAGTGCCTCTGAGAAGAAGCTCTTCCACGAGGTTGGAAGGATCGCAAGGAACATACACAACAGCCTTGTCGAGTTCAAGACCCTGATAGATCCCAGACTGAAGAACCTTGCCCTGGAGGAGATGCCAGAGGTTGCTGACAGGCTCAACTGGGTCATCTCGAAGACGGAAGAGGCAGCCTCAAAGACGCTCAACATGATGGAGAAGAACCTCTCCCTTCAGTCTGACATGATAAAGAGGCTCGACCTCATCGACACAAAGGTAAAAGGCAAAGAAGCAAAGGAGGCGGTTGCCTTCCTTAGGAGCAAACTTGAGGAGATGAACGGAGACTTTATGGAGGTCATAATGGCCCAGGAGTTTCAGGACCTCACCGGGCAGATCATAAAGAGGGTCATAAACCTCATAACCGAGGTGGAGGCCCAGCTGGTGGAGCTTGTAAGGGTCTTCGGGGTGAAGATAGAGCCGCAAAAGAAGGAGAAGGCCCTTTCAGGGCCCCAGATAAAGAAGGGAGAGGATGTCCTCTCCAATCAGGAAGAGGTCGATACATTGCTCAAGGAGTTTGGATTCTAAACAGCCGAAGAGGGTGAGCCATGGAAGGTATGGAAGAGATCATACAGGACTTCCTCGTCGAGACGGATGAGCTCATTCAGGGCCTTGAAGGGGACCTTATCGAACTGGAGAAGAACCCGGAGGACAAGGATCTACTGAACAGGATCTTCAGGTCCTTCCACACCATAAAAGGCGCTTCAGGGTTCCTGGGTTTCAACCAGATAGTGGAACTCTCCCATGCCCTTGAGGACCTCCTCAACAAACTGCGTGGAGGGGAGCTCAAGGTCACCCCTTCCATAATGGATGGCCTCCTTGAGGGGCTCGATATGCTCAAGAAGCTGGTGGATCATGTGAGGAACGGCGACGGGGTGGAGGAGGACCTCACCTCCATCCTCTCCACCATAAAGGGTCTGATGTCAGGGGAAGGGCAGGAGGTTTCAGGAGGTGATGATGGGGAGAAGAAGGAGTCCTCACCGCAACCCCCGGCAGGTGAGCCGAAGATGGTGGGGGAGATCCTTGTTGAACAGGGGACCATAACCCAGGACCAGCTCCTTGAGGCCATAAAGGAACAGAAGGGGGGAGAGAGGCTTGGTGATGTCTTAGTGCGCAAGGGCTATGCAACCAAAGAGGATGTGGAGAAGGCCCTCTCCACCCAGAGGAAGGAGACACCCTCACCGGGTGCCGAGACCACCGTGAGGGTTGATGCGGCAAGGCTTGATGACCTCATGAACATGGTGGGAGAACTGGTCCTTGAGAGGAACAGGATAATGAGGCTTACAGATCAGCTTGAGGACCGCTACGGTGATGATGACCTTGTGGTCCGGCTGAGACAGGCCACCTACAACCTGGACATAATCACTGGAGATCTCCAGCTCTCGGTGATGAAGACGAGGATGCAACCGGTGGCAAGGGTCTTCAGCAGGTTCCCCCGGATGGTGAGGGATATATCAAGGGCAAAGGGCAAGGAGGTGGAACTGGTAATAGAGGGGCAGGAGACGGAACTCGACAAGACCATCATAGAGGAGATAGGTGATCCCCTCATCCACCTCATAAGGAATGCCATAGACCACGGCATAGAACCCCCTGATGAGAGGGAGGAGAAGGGCAAACCAAGGAAGGGCAGGGTCCTCCTTTCCGCCAGCTACAAGGGGGGAGGTATCGAGATCACCGTTGAGGACGATGGAAGGGGGATAGATATCGAGAAGGTGGGAAGGAAGGCTGTGGAAAAGGGGCTTGTCACAGAGGAGGATCTTGCAGGGATGATGGAGAAGGATGTGCTGAACCTGATCTTCCATCCCGGTTTCTCCACCGCCGAGGAGGTTACCGACATATCGGGAAGGGGTGTCGGGATGGATGTGGTGAAGAGCAATATCGTCAAGGTAGGGGGGACCATAGAGATAGACACTGAAAAGGGGAAGGGGACACGCATAACCCTTAACCTTCCCCTTACCCTTGCCATCATCCAGACCCTCATGGTAAGGGCAGGGGGTGAGGACTATGTCATTCCCCTCTCCTCTGTTACAGAGATAATAGGCCTTGAAGGTAGGAGGGTGCAGACCATAAATGGCAGGGAGGCCATAGAGTTCCGCGGGAGGATCCACCCTGTGGTAAGGCTTGCAAGCCTTGTTGGAGCCATGAGCAACGGTGACTCCAAGTATGCCCTCATCATGGCCCTTGGAGAAAAGAGGCTTGCCCTCCTTGTTGAGGGCCTTGGAAGCCAGGAGGAGGTGGTGATAAAGTCCCTCGGAGGGTATCTCTCGAAGGTAAGGGGCCTTTCTGGAGCCACCATAACAGGGGATGGCAAGGTGATACCCATACTCGATGTGTCCGATCTCTTCCAGGGGATTGAAGGCCCATGACCGAACCCGTAAAGGTCCTTGTAGTCGATGACTCCTCCTTCATGAGAAAGGCCATAAAGACCATGCTCGAAGAGGACCCCTCCATCTCCGTTGTGGGAACGGCAAGGGATGGCCTTGAGGCGGTGGAGAAGGTGGAGGAATTGAACCCGGATGTGGTCACCCTGGATATCGAGATGCCAAGGATGAACGGCCTTGAGGCCCTGAGGGTGATAATGGCAAGGCATCCCCTCCCTGTCATAGTCGTCAGCTCCCTCACCGAGGAGGGGGCAAAGGTGACCTTTGAGGCCCTTGACCTCGGTGCCGTCGACTACATCCCCAAACACCTCGACAACCTCTCTGTGAACATCCTGAGGATAAGGAGGGAACTGGTAGAGAAGGTAAAGGCAGTGGCAGGCAGGAGGGTCACAAGGAGGAGGCACCTTACCAAGCCCCTCCCTCTGGAAAGGAGGAGGGACAGGTTTGTGGCCCAGAGGACAGGGATCGTTGTGATAGGGGCCTCCACAGGTGGGCCAAAGGCGGTTGAGGAGGTATTGAAGGCCCTTCCACCTGACTTTCCATCTGGTATCGTCGTGGTCCAGCACATGCCAAGGCAGTTTACAGGCCCTTATGCGGAGAGGCTTGCCTCCATCTGCTCTCTCAAGGTGAAGGAGGCTACATCAGGGGACACCCTGAAGGAGGGATGGGCCTTCATAGCCCCTGGTGGGAGGCAGATGAGGATCAGGAAGAAGGGACCCCTTGAAACGGGCTTTGTCATAGACAACAACCCACCGGATGCCCTCTACAAGCCATCCGTTGACATCACCTTCCTTTCCGTTGCCGAGTCCTTTCCCGGAAGGAGCATAGCCATAGTCCTCACAGGCATGGGCAGCGACGGCCTAAAGGGCTCAAGGGAGATAAAGAAGAGGGGCGGGAAGGTCATAGCCCAGGATGAATCAACATCCATAGTCTACGGCATGCCCAAGGCCGTGGTGGACGAAGGTATTGCAGACATGGTGTTGCCCCTGGAGAAGATACCGGGAGAGCTTGTGAACCTCGTCTAAATCCAGACCCTTTCCTCTTTTTTCTAAAGATCTTCCACCTTCCTTCCGATAAAGATTAGAGACTCCATAGAGGGGGTTTAACATGGAAAGTGAGAGGGGTTTTAACAGGTGGCACAGCCTCAGGGTGAGATATACACTGGCCTTTGGCCTCATAGGCCTGTT
>WGFJ01000007.1 GCA_015492305.1 Deltaproteobacteria bacterium | reverse complement strand
TGTGTATAAGAGACAGGGGGATGAAGATCATCCATTCTCCCACAAGCTTCCAGAATGCCTTCCATGCTGCAAAGACAGAGGCCTCTATAGCCTTCAGGAACGGTGAGATCTACATAGAGAAGTACTGTGAGAGGCCAAGGCACATAGAGGTTCAGCTCATGGCCGATAGGTACGGTCACATCATCCACCTCGGTGAGAGGGAGTGTTCTATCCAGAGGAGGCACCAGAAGCTGATAGAGGAGGCCCCGGCCCCAAGACTTGATGAGAGGGTGAGGAAGGATATAAGGGAAGCCGCCTTGACACTGGCAAAGCATATAGGATATACCAATCTCGGGACCGTTGAGTTTCTCGTTGAGGGAAGGGATTTCTACTTCATAGAGATGAATACCAGGATCCAGGTGGAGCACCCTGTCACCGAGATGATCACAGGCATAGATATCGTAAAGGAACAGATAAGGCTTTCCTATGGGGAGAAGCTGCGCCTCAGGCAGAGGGATGTGGAGTTCAGGGGTCACAGCATAGAGTGCAGGATCACTGCAGAGGACCCTGAAAGGTTCACGCCGTCCCCCGGTGTGGTGAGGGAACTCCATATCCCCGGAGGGCTTGGAGTGAGGGTGGATTCGGCCCTGAGGAACGGATGTATCATAAGCCCCCACTACGATCCCCTCATAGCCAAGGTCATAACCCACGGCAGCGACAGGGAGGAGGCGATCTCAAGGATGCTGAGGGCCCTTGAGGAGCTTGTGATAACAGGTGTTTCCACAACCATACCCCTCTACCAGAAGATACTGAGGGACCATGACTTTGTAGAGGGTGATATAGATGTTGAATACATAGGCAGGCTGAGGTAGCCATGGATAGGAGCAAGGTCCTTGCAAAGGCCCAGAAGCTCTTGCAGAAGGGCCAGATCAAAAAGGCCATAGAGGAGTACAAGGTCGCTGTGAAGGCGGATCCGAACGATGCGGTGACCCGCATACGCCTCGGGGACCTCTATGCAAAGGTGGGCAAAAAGGACGAGGCTATAAAGGAATACCTTGCCGTGGGCGATCTGCTTGCAGAGACAGGCTTCATCTCCAAGGCAATTGCCGTTTACAAGCAGATCCTCAAACTCGATGAGTCCATCATGGATGTGCATCAGAGACTGGCTGACCTGTACCACAGACAGGGTCTTCTGGCAGAGGCCATGCATCACTACTCCATACTCATCCGCTCCCTTGAAAAAGAGGGCAGGAAAGAGGAGGTGCTGCCCCTCCTTGAGAAGCTTGTTGAGAGTGATCCCGGGAACCTCGCCCTCAGGATGAGGTGGGTAAAGACGCACTGGGAGGCAGGCAAGAGGGAAGGGGCTGTCAGGGCCATGGAGAAGACCCTGAAGGACCTCCTTGAAGAGGGTAACCTTGAAGGGCTTGAGCTCTTCTGCAAGAGGCTCCTGGAGAACGGGATAGTGGAAAGGGCGGTATATAGGGGCTTGATCGAGGTCTATTCAAGGAGGGGTGATAGGGAGGAGCTGCTCAAGGCCTACAGGGACCTGCTGCACTTCCTCAGAGAGTCAGGGGCAGGGAGGGAGGAGATAGAGGAGGTGTCCAAGGAGATCTCTGCCCTTTCCGGGGAAGGGGTAGAGGCCGAGGAAGGGGCTGAAGAGGCCATAGAGGAGGTGGACATAGTGGGCCTTGCAGGGGAGGAAGACCCGGAGACCCATTTCAATGCCGGCATAGCCTATATGGAGATGGGGCTCTTCGAGAAGGCCCTTGAGGAGTTTGAGGAGTCTTCGAAGGACCCATCCTTTACCTTTGAGAGCTACTCCAGGATGGCCCTCTGCCTCTCAAGCCTTGGAAGGTTCGAAGAGGCCTGCAGCTACATGGAAAAGGCCCTGGAGCTGCCCGGGAGGAGCCGGGACGAATACCTGGGACTTCTCTACGACCTTGCCCTTGCCCTTGAAGGGGCCGGCCGTGTCGATAAGGCCCTTGAACTCTTCAAGAGGATCTACACCGAAGACAAGGGCTTCAGGGAAGTGGAGAAGAAGGTGGAGGAACTCTCCCAGGCCACTCCATGATGAGACCTTCCCCAGGGACCCTTCCTTTCGAAAGCATTTCCATCCCGGAAAGACCCCTCTATGAAAGCAAGAGGTCTTAAGGGCAGGCCCCCTGAGGTGATAGAGGGCCTTTACAAGATCCTCTCTGAGGGGATGGATGCCTATGTGGTGGGGGGGTCTGTAAGGGATCTCTTGCTCACCGGTTCTCTGGAGAAGATAAGGGAATACGACCTCCTGGTCAGGATGGATCCATCCTGTGTGTGCGAGAGGCTCGTTGGAAGACTCGGTGGAAGCTACTTTCTCCTCGACAGGGAGAGGAGGATCTTCCGCATTGTAACGGCCCCTGAGTTCCGTGTTGTGGCTCCCTTTCCACAGGGCCATGAATTCATCGAAAAGAGGGGGATCCAGATAGATCTCTCCCCCCTCTCAGGCGATCTCACAGGTGACCTCGGTAAGAGGGACTTCACGATAAATGCCATGGCCCTTCCCATTGAAGGCCTCTGGAAAGGTGACATCCATGTGATAGACCCCTTTGGGGGGAGTGAGGACCTCAGGAAAGGCCTGGTGAGGGCCATAAGGAGAGAGGCCTTCAGGGAGGATCCCTTGAGGCTTCTGAGGGCCTACAGGATCTCCTCCCTCCTCGGTTTCAGGGTGGAGGAGGAAACTGAGAGGTGGATAGAGGAAGAGTCCTCCCTCCTTCCCACCGTTGCAAGGGAGAGGATAAGGGATGAGGTCTTTCTCATCCTCTCTTCAAGGAGTTCTTCCCGCTGGATCCTTGAGGCCTCAAAAAAGGGTCTCCTCTTCATGTTCCCGACCATGGGGTCCCTTCCTGCCCTTGATGGGATGGATCGCTTCCTCTCAGATCTCAGGGCCTTTGGTAACCTCTATCCCTTCCTCATGGAGCATCTGAACCTCCAGATCGGGGGGCTTCCAAGGTATGGATACCTGAAGCTGTCGGCCCTTCTCCACGACCTGGGTATGGACAGGGCAGATCCAGTGGGTAAGGAACTCATCTTGAGCAACCGGGCACGGAGGCTCATCTCCTGTGTCCTCAAGGCCCCCTCCCTGATAAGGCGTATGGGAAGGGGGGAAAGGGCAAAGGTGGCCTTCTTTTCCGAATACGGGGAAGACGGCATCGATGCACTCCTCTTTACCTTTCCTTTAGATCCTGCCCTCCAGCCCCTGATAAAGGAGTGCCTCTTCTACTATCCCACCTTCCTTAAGGAAAGACCCGGTCCCATCCTCAAGGGGGAAGAGATCATGGAGGCCTTCCACATCCCCCCTGGCAGGGAGGTGGGTGAGATGCTCAAGGCCTTGAGGATGGCCGAGATGGAAGGCAGGGTGAGGACAAAGGAGGAGGCCCTCTCCTTCCTCGAGGATCTAAGAAAGGGATTGACAAAAGGTGGCGAAGGGGTATAATCTGAAAACAAGCGGGCGTAGTTCAGTGGGAGAACATCGGCTTCCCAAGCCGAGGGTCGGGGGTTCGAATCCCCTCGCCCGCTCCAGCCTTTGCCGGTTTCAGTCTCCTCTTCTGTCCAGCCTCTCCCTCTTTCAGAAGACCCATGGGACTTGAAAGGGCTTTCAAGATCGTGGCCACCTGCAACCCTGGCCTTGAGGAGGTTGCCTGTTCAGAGATCACCTCCCTCGGACTAAAGGCCTTTCCCTGGAGGAAAGGGGCCATAGGTATAGAGGGGGGTGTGAGGGATATCGTTCGCCTGAACTACCTTGCCAAGACGATCCACAGGGTGGTCATGGTCCTTGCCGATGGAGAGGTGGATGGGCTGGAGGAGATCTATGACCTTGCAAGGTCTGTGGATTACAGGCCCTTTATCTCATCCCATCAGAGCTTTGCCGTTCGTTCAAGCAGGATGGGGTCCCATCCCTTCACAAGCATGGACATATCAAGGGTGGCTGGACAGGCCATTATCGATACATACCTTGAAAAGGGCCTTCCAAGGCCTCCTGTGGATCTGGACACACCCGATGTGGTGGTCCTTTGCGAGTTGAGGGAAAGGAGGTTCTTCCTTGGCATAGATACAACTGGAGAGTCCCTCCACCGAAGGTGGTACAGGAGGTTCACCCACATAACCTCCCTCAAGTCCACCATAGCCCACTCCATGGTGATCCTCTCGGAGTTGAAGGAAGGGGAGATCTTTATGGATCCCATGTGTGGAACAGGGATCATCCCCATAGAGGCCTGCCACTTCCTCACCCGTACCCCCAATAAGGGGAGGTCCTTTGCCTTTGAGAGGTTCCCCTGGTTCCCGAAGGAGGAGCTCCATGCCCTCAGGGAGGGGTGGAGGGAGAGGGAAAGCAGGGGGAG
>WGFJ01000006.1 GCA_015492305.1 Deltaproteobacteria bacterium | reverse complement strand
GATCTATCCCCTCAGCCCTCAACTCTGTCTCCAGCATCTCAAGGGCTGGTCTCTCTATGTCCTTGAAGTGCCCCTTGAGATAGGCCCAGATAAAGAGGCAGACAAAGCCAAGGGCCACAAAGAGGTAGTTGAAGAAGGGGAGGGCAAAGCCACTCATCCCCTCTTCAACCTCCACCATGAAGTAGCTTGCCACCTTCACGAAGAAGCTTATCCCACCCGGGATTATAACAAAGAGGACCACAAAGTAAAGAAGTGCCTTTTCCCGTCTGCTCATCACTCACCTCCCTTGAGGGCATACATGGGCTTTCTTTCCCAGCTCCCGAGCCACTGCATGTAGGCAACCATGGCAAGGCCCTTCTTGTTGGGCCTCCCCTTCTCATCGAAGAACCACGGATAGGAGGGCATGACCGAACCGGGCGTGACCGCCGGTGGGTTCTTGAAATGGGCCATGTGCCAGTCGTTGCTGTGCCTGCCCGATTCCCTCATGAGATCTGGACCCACCCTCCTCGTGCCAAGGAGCTGTGGGAGCTGCATGGCATTGGCGTACTCAGAGGGGTAGGAGACCCTCCCGAACCTGAACTCCTCGTTTGAGACGGGCCTTACCTGCTGGGTATGGCAGTGCCAGCATGCCTCGGCGATGTAGACCTTCTTGCCCAGCTCAAGGGCCTCCTTGAAGGACCTCTCATTTGGTTCCCCAAAGTACTTCTTGAATTCCTCCGGATACTGATTGGCAAGCATGTAGAACTCCGGAGGGACCTCACGGGCCACCTCATCCATGGACTTCATGGGTATGCCCCTGAGGGTAAGCCATGGAGCAACAGCCTGCCAGAAGGTGCCGAAGGCAAAGAACAGTATCCCTGCAACGAGGGCAAAGGTTGCAAACCTTTCCATTGTCTCACCCCCTTACGCTTCCTGTGGCTGGAAGGCCACTGCCGTTTCCTTCCTGCTTGTCATGTAGATGTTGTAGACATAGAGTATGAAACCAGCTATTATCATGAGCCCTGTGATGGTCCTCACAAACCAGAAGGGTATGGAGAACCTGACGGAATCCATCCAGGGATTGAGACCCCACCATGTGAAGCCCTGGACAAGACCACCGCTTATAAGATCCACCCACATGGTCTCAACACCTATGGTTATGAGCCAGAAGGCCCATTCATCGAGTGCCCTGGAGTAGACCTCCCTGCCCATAAGCCTTGGCCACAGATAGGAGAAGAACCCGAGGATCCAGAAGCCGAAGACACCGAACATGATGAGATGGGCATGTCCAACAACCCAGTCAGTGAAGTGGATCACCTTCTGGGTCGTGAGGAGGACCTGGATTGCGCACTGGAGACACGTGATTGCGTAGTTCACAATGCCTATCATCATCCACCTGAGGGGGATGCTCTGCTTCAGGACCTCGCCGCTTCCCCTCAAGGTCATGAAGAAGTTGACGATCACCGTGACCACCGCAAGCTCAAGGGCCAGGGTGGAGAACACCGCCGCATACTGGGCATACATGGGTATGGGGCTCCAGAGGTAGTGGTGGACCCCCTGGAGGGGATAGAAGAAGGCAAGCCCCCAGAAGCCCAGCAGCGAAAGGGCATGACTCCATATGGGTTTCCTCAAGAGGAGGGGGACAAAGTAGTACATGAGACCCCACCCTATGGGTGTCACATAGAGACCAACAGCATCATGTATCCATGTCCCTGTTATGGCTGCCCCTGCAATGCCTGGAACGAAGAACTGGGGAAAGTAGTTCCCCATGATGTAGACCATGGGTATCCAGATGAGACCCGCTATGAAGTACCAGTTCGATGCATAGAGGGACCTCTCCTTACCGTGTCTGTATATGGGTGTTGCAAACTGAACAAGGGCAAGGAGCAACCAGACCACCACAAAGGGGTCCACGAAGATGGGCGTTTCACCCCACTCAACTGCCTGGGCAAATCCTGCAAGGAGCCCTACAGCGGTTGCAACGACCGCTGCCTGGAGGGCCCAGAACATGAACCAGCCAAGGAGCCTCTCATTCAGCACCTTGTAGCCTGTAAGCCTTGGAACGGCCCAGTAAAGCCCAGCTACGAATCCATTGGTTATGAAGCCGTAGACCGCACCGTTTGTGTGGAGCATCCTCACCCTTCCTGGTGACAGGAACTCTATCCCCGGGAAGGGATACTTACCGAGAAACTGGAGGGAATAGGCAAGTCCCCCCAGAAGAACGAGCCCGAAGTAGACAAGGGCCGCTATGATGTGGGCAATCACAAGGGGTCTATATACGAGATCATCCCTTTCCATGGTTCACCTCCTTATTCTATCTTACCCATAAGCTTAAGGATGTAGGATGTGAGGTGCCACCTGTCCTCTTCACCCAGGGTGGAGGCAAAGGAGGGCATAGGTGTGCCATCAACACCAAGGGTTATGGAGAGGTAGATGTCCTCGACCCTTGGTCCCCTGTTTATAAGGCCATAGGTGAAGTTTGCAGGCCTTATGGGATTCCCCCACCGATCCTTGAGATTCTTCCCTGCCGGGCCATCACCCCTTCCGGAAGGGCCGTGACACACGGCACACCTCACATTGTAGATGGACCTTCCCTTCTCAACCGATTCAGGGGTGCCCACAAAATCAGGGGCCTTCACCTCCCTCACCAGGGGCTCTGCTGGCCTCTCCCTCTTCCACCTCTCAGAAAGGGACTTGAGGTAGGCAACCAAGGCCTCCTTCTGTGGTCCTGGAAGGAGCCTGAAGGAGGGCATGGATGTGAGGGGAAGCCCCTGGTCGATGACCCTGAGGAGGTCCTCATCCCTTGGAAGGGAACCTGGAGGTGTGGTTTTGAACTTGTAGATACCGGATGTGAAGTCCCTGGGCTTCACGATGAGATCCGGCGCTGCAATGCCCTTGCCATCCCCTTTCTCACCGTGGCACCCGATACAGTACTTCTCATAGACCTTCCTGCCCATGGCCACCTTCTCCTCTGCCCCTGCAGGGCCGTAGAAGGCAACTGCCATGAGGAGGAAAGCCAAGACAGCTCTTTTCATCCTTTCACCCCCTTTGTGGATTAAGACTCTATTATGTCAAGCCTCAGAAAGGACCTTTCCCTCCCGTGAGGCATCCATTTTCCTCCTTGCAGCCCTCGCAAGGTCCTCAAAGGTGTATCCACCAAGACACTTGAGGAACTTCTCCTGGGCCTCCCTCCAGACATCGTGGACAGGACATTCCTTATCCCTGGGGCAGTAACCGGATCTTATAAGACAGTCATTCAGGTGGATGGGACCCTCCATGGCC
>WGFJ01000005.1 GCA_015492305.1 Deltaproteobacteria bacterium | reverse complement strand
GGCTACCATCTTCCTTATGATCCCCTCAGGACCCATGAGCCTGTTGAAGCGGTAGGTATCCGGGAAGAGGTATCCCTCGAGGCTATCCCCCTCAAGACCAAGGGACCTTATGAAGTCCCTGTCACGGGCAAGGTGCAGGAACTCCTCCCTGTCAACAAGGTTTTTTGCCTCAAGGAGGGATGCTATCTGCTTCAGGTTGTAGCCTTCCGGTATGGTGACGGTGTACTCCTTTGTCTTGCCCTCAACGAGCATGGATAGAACCTCCAGGGGGGTCATGGAGGTGGTGAACTCGTACTCCCCTGCCTTTACCTCCTTCACCGCCCCTTTCAGCCTTGCAAGGAGGTAGAAGTTGTCGGCATCCCTTATGACGCCCTCCTCTTCCAGCCTGAAGGCCACCCATCTGAAACTTGCCCCTGGAGGGATGAAGATCAGATGCCTGTTTCCCTCCCTGTCTGGAGGGGCGAAAAAGGCCATGTATACATAGGTGGGAAGGAGGGTTAAAAGGACAAGGGAGAGTATGAGGAGGTGGTCCTTCTTCATCCCTGATCCCCTGGTTTCTGGGAGTCGAGATAGCTCTGGAGTATGAGCACTGCCGAGACCTTGTCTATCACCCTTCTCCTCTTCTTCCTGCTCATGTCCGCTTCAAGGAGGGCCTTTTCAGCCATCACGGTTGTGAACCTTTCATCCCATGCTATCACAGGGACATCTATCCTCTCCCTCAGCCTCTCGATGAAATCCATCACCTCCGTTGCCTCTGGACCGCAGGTACCATCCGTCCTTCTCGGGAGTCCAACAACGACCCTCTCACACCTGTAGGTCTCTACAATGGCTGCTATCTCCTCGATCTCCCTTCCATCAGGGCTCCTCGCTATGGTGGGCAGACCCTGGGCGGTGATGCCGAGGGGATCGCTTATGGCCACCCCGATCCTCTTTGAACCCACATCAAGAGCAAGGACCCTCACCTTTAAAGGATACCCCGGGTAAGGGGGTAAGTCAAGGCTGGGAACTGAGAAGGGGGAAGCCCATCTCCTCTCTCAGCCGGAGATAGCCTTCTGCACACCGCCTTGCGAGGTTTCTCACCCTCCCTATGTACCTTGTCCTCTCTGCAACGCTTATGGCCCCCCTGGCATCCAGGAGGTTGAAGGTGTGGGAGCACTTGAGGCAGTAATCGTAGGCAGGCAGTACAAGCCCCTTTTCCAGAAGCCTCAGGGCCTCCTTCTCATACATGTCAAAGAGCCTGAAACACATCTCTATATCGGCCTCTTTGAAGTTATAGATGGAGAACTCCACCTCTGTTCTGTGGTGTATCTCCCTGTACCTTATGCCATCTGTCCAGACGATGTCGAAGACATTGTCCACACCCTGAAGGTACATGGCTATCCTCTCGAGCCCGTAGGTGATCTCCCCGCTTACAGGCCTGAGATCTATACCCCCTGCCTGCTGGAAGTAGGTGAACTGGGTGATCTCCATCCCGTCAAGCCAGACCTCCCATCCAAGGCCCCAGGCCCCGAGGGTTGGTGATTCCCAGTCATCCTCTACAAAGCGGATATCGTGGTCCAGGGGGTCGATACCGAGCCTCTTCAGGCTCTCTATGTAGAGGTCCTGTATATCCTCAGGGGAGGGCTTGAGGATCACCTGAAACTGGTAGTAGTGCTGGAGCCTGTTGGGGTTTTCACCGTATCTCCCATCGGTCGGTCTCCTGGATGGTTCTACATAGGCCACCCTCCATGGTTCAGGGCCAAGGACCCGGAGAAAGGTGGCAGGGTGGAAGGTGCCCGCCCCCTTCTCAAGGTCGTAGGGCTGCATTATGAGGCACCCCTGCTCGGCCCAGTACCTCTGCAGTTCAAGGATGATTTCCTGAAAGGTCTTTCCCTGCATCCCTTCTACCTCCCATCTGTTCTATGAACCTGAAGGTCTTAAGCCTCCTTTGGAGATGGTACTCTATAAACCCCTCAAGGAGTCCGAAGCCTTCCTCCATCTGGTCCCCTGAAACGGTGATACGGGGGATGGCCCTTAGAGGGAAGGCAAGCCCCACCTTTATGGACCTCACAAGGCCCGGTGATACCCTTACAGCACCTTCCCCGCAGTCCCTGCACACAAGGCCACCTTCCCTGAGGTGGAAAAGGGGTTCTGAAGGCCTTCCGCATCTGACACACCTTGAGAGGTGGGGGCCATAACCCAGGATGGAGAGGAGGCGAAAGGCATAGAGGAGGGTAAGGGCACCGGCCCTGTGGGTCCTGGATAGCTCCCGGGTGTAGGAGAGGAGGAGGTGGAACAGGCCGGGAACAGGGTAACCCTCACCTGTGAGGGTGTGGACCATCTCAAGGAGGAGGTTTCCATAGGTGAATCTCTCCACCTCCTCCATTATCCCCTCAAAGCCCTCAAGGAGGACCGAGTAGTTGAGCCAGTAAAGGCCCTTTCCCCTGCCTTTCACCTCCACCATCACATGGGAAAAGCTCTCCAGGGTGTTCTGAAACCTCTTCCTGCTCCTCCTTGCCCCCTTTGCCATCCCCTTGATTTTACCATAGATCCGGGTATAAAGGGTCACGATCCTGTCGGACTCCCCGTAGTCAAAGCTATCGATGACAATGGCCTCTGTCCTCTGGGGCTTTGTCATGTGAGATACCTCATAAAGAGGGTTGCAAGGCCAAGGAAGGAGAGGAAGCCGAATACATCGGTGAAGGTGGTTATGAATATACCCGACGCTATGGCAGGGTCCACCCCAATCCACCTGAGGGTAAGGGGGATGAGTGTGCCTGTGAGGCTTGCAACGAACATGTTTATAACCATGGCCATGGCAAGGACCGCACCGAGCATGGGATTCCCCTTCCATATGTAAGCTAAAAAGGCCGTTACCACACCAAGGACTATACCGTTGGCTATGCCAACAAGGATCTCCTTCAGGAGGGCCTTCTTTGCATTGGCAAAGGTCAGTTCCCCGAGGGCTATGCCCCTCACGATCACGGTAAGGGTCTGGGTCCCTGCATTCCCGCCCATGCCAGCCACTATGGGCATGAGCACGGCAAGGGCAACCACGGCCTGTATGGTGCTCTGGAAGAGTCCGACCACAGAGGCGGCCATGATGGCGGTGAAGAGGTTCAGGAAGAGCCAGGGCAACCTCTTCCTTATGGAGAATGCGGGAGGGCTGAAGACCCTGTCGTCTTCCTGAAGACCTGCCATCCTGTAGAAGTCTTCGAATATCTCGTTCTCTATGACATCCACAACATCATCGATGGTGATACGCCCGACAAGCCGGTTCTCATGGTCCACAACCGGAAGGGACACGACATCGTACTTCTGGAAGATCCTTGCCACCTCTTCCTGGTCCATATCGACCGTCACCTTCACAGGCTTTGGATTCATGATATCCTTGATCTTGACCTTGGATGGGGCGAGTATGAGTTTCCCTATGGGAACGGAACCTACAAGTCTCCTCTCCTTGTCCACAACAAAGATGTTGTGGATGTCGGGTATCTCTTCGGCCACAGCCCTTATGGCCTTTATGGTCTCCTCAACGGTCTGGTCCTCCCTCACGGCCACAAGCTCTGCTTGCATGATGCCGCCTGCGGTATCCTCCTTGTACTGGAGCAGCTTTTCCACCTCCATCGATTCCTTGGGCTTTATGCCCCGGAGGATGATCTTCGCATCTTCCTCAGGCAGTTCGCTGATCAGGTCTGTGGCATCGTCGGTGTCCATCTCATCAACGATCTCTGTGAGCCTTGTCCTGGAAAGGGAGGTGATGAGGTGCTGTCTTGTGCTCTTGTCGGTCTCAAGTATCACGTCAGATGCTATCTCCGGTGGGAGGAGGAGGAATACATCGAGTTTGTCCTCCTCATCCACGTAGGTAAGGAACTCCCCTATATCGGAGGGGTGCATCTGGGAGAGCCTCTCTGCGAGGGTCTTCCAGTCCCTCCTTTCCACAAGGGCTTTCAGTTCTTCGAAGACCTGAGCTTCCATGTTCCTTTAAGGGGTTGAAAAACCTGTTTTCACGGGGCCTCAAAGGGCATAAGAATAACGATAACACCAAGGTATAGCCAAGTCAAGGAGAGGAAATCTGTTGACACCCTCCCCTCTTATCTGTATCCTTAAAGACCATGGAGGAGAGGAGGAGGCTCTATCTGAAGGTTGGGGATAAGGTCTTCCACTCCCTTTACCCCCAGTGGGGGATCGGGGAGGTGGTGGAGGAGATGAACTCCCTTGTCCCCGGTGGGATCTCCATGGTGAAGATAAGGTTTGCCGATGGATCCAAGAGGATCTTCAACAACGACATAGACAGCGAGTACTGCTGTTATTACGCAGGCATAAGGAGATTCTGAAGGATCATCCCTTCAAAAGCCTCAGTCCATTGAATATGACGAGGAGTGAGGCCCCTGTATCCGCCACAACAGCCATCCACAGTGTGGCCATCCCTGCCGTTGCAAGGATGAGAAAGAGGGCCTTGATGAGGATGGAGAAGGCTATGTTGGCCTTGACCACCGAGAGGGTCCTTCTGCTCAGGTCAACCAGATAGGGGATCTTTGTGAGGTCATCGGACATGAGTGCCACATCTGCCGTCTCAATGGCGATGTCGGTCCCTGCTGCCCCCATGGCGATCCCTACAGTGGCTTCGGCAAGGGCCGGGGCATCGTTGACCCCATCACCTACCATGGCCGTTGGCCCCTGCCCTGCAAGGGTGCGCACGATCTCTGCCTTATCCTGGGGTAGCAATTCGGCCCTGTAGTCCTCGATACCAAGTGTGTCTGCAACGGTCTTTGCTGTGAGTCTGTTATCACCGGTAAGGAGGACGATCCTCCTTATACCCTTTGCCTTGAGTTCCCTGACGGTGGTAATGGCATCTTCCCTTACCGAATCTGAGAGGGTGACAAAGCCAATGACACCCTCGTCGTTTCCTACCAGGACAACCGTCTCCCCCAGGGCCTCAAAGGACTCCAGCCTTTCCTCAACCTCCGGACTGCATATCCCCATATCTTCGAAGAGCCTGTGATTGCCTATGAAGTAGAGCCTCCCTCTGATCCTGCCCCTTGCCCCCTTTCCAGGGAGGGCCCTGAAGCCTTCCACCTGATCCAGTCTTACTCCCCTTTTCTCTGCCTCTTCCAGGATGGCAGAGGCTATGGGGTGTTCTGATCCTGCCTCAAGGGATGCCCCTATCCTCAACACCTCCCCTTCGTCACCTGCAAGGGCTGTGACCCTTGTCACTTTGAGCCTGCCTTCTGTGAGGGTCCCTGTCTTGTCAAAGACAGCGTTCTTCAGCCTCCCCATCCCCTCAAGAAAGATTCCGCCCTTTATAAGGACCCCCCTCCTTGTGGCCGATGTGAGGGCTGAAACGATGCTTACAGGGGTGGAGAGGACAAGGGCACATGGACAGGCTATCACAAGGAGGACAAGGGCCCTGTAGAACCATGTCACAAAGTCCTGCCCCAGCAGGAAGGGGGGGATGATGGCAAGGGAAAGGGCAAAGACGATGACTGCTGGTGTGTAATAGGCCGCAAACCTGTCCACTGTGGACTGGACAGGGGCCTTCCTTGTCTGGGCCTCTTCGACCATATGGATGATCCTTGCAAGGGTTGAGTCCTTTGCAAGGTGTGTCACCTCTATGGAAAGGGAGCCTTCCCTGTTTATTGTCCCTGCAAAGACCTCCTCCCCTGGGCCTTTCCACACCGGCACGGATTCACCCGTCACAGGGGACTGGTCTATGGTGGAAGAGCCCTTCACGATCCTTCCATCAAGGGCTATCCTCTCTCCGGGCCTCACAACCATGATCTCCCCTACCTTTACATCCTCCACAGGGACCTCTACCTCCTTCCCCTCCCTCAGGATGGTGGCCTTTGTGGGGGATATCTGGAGGAGTGACTCTATGGCCCTCCTTGCCCGTTCCATGCTCAAGGACTCAAGGTACTGGGATAGGGTGAAGAGGAAGGTAATGGTGGCCCCCTCTGCCCACTCACCGATAAGCACGGCCCCTGTTACAGCCACAGACATGAGGAGGTTCATATCAAAGGTGAGGTGCCTTGCCGCCAGTATGCCCTTTCTGGCTACAGGGTAACCGCCTATGAGTATGGAAGAGAGAAGGAAGGGGACCGAATAGGCCCTTCCAAGCCCTGCAAGGGAGGCTGCAATCCCTGCAAAGAGGAAGAGGCCTGAAAGGATGGTGGACCCAAGGCCACCAATGGGTGGCGCCTTCCTCTCCTTTAAGGTGGCCTTCAGACCTGTTCCCTCGATGGCCCTTAATATCTCATCCACAGTGAGGGTCGGTTTATACCTCACAAAGAGCTTTGCCCCTGCTATATCGATCCGGTACTGCTCTACACCCTCAAGGGAGGTCATCGCCCTTTCAAGGAGGGATGCCTCCTTTTCACAGTCCATGCCGTAGATGTGGAATACAGCGCTCCGAAGCCCTTCTTCCACTTCGTAGCCAAGGCCCTTTACCGTATCAAGGATCTTCTGGAGATCGATCCTGCTGTTGTCGTACTCCACATCCATCCTTCCGGATGTGACATTCACGCTCACCCAGACGACACCATCCAGCCTTGATACCACCCGCTCTATCTTCTCGGCGCAGTCGGTGCAGTCAAGGCCCCCTATCCTCATGGTCCTGTGGGAGAACCTCTCGGCAACCTCAAGACCCACCTCCCTTGCCCGTTCCTCAACCTTATCTATGGGCAAAAGGGCTGGATCAACCTCCATGAGCAGGGTTGATCCCTCTTCGTCCACCTTTACAGAGGTCACCCCCTTTAGCCTCAAGAGCCCCTCTTTCAACCGCTCGATGCACCTCAGGCACTCTATCCCCCTTGAGGGCAGAAGAAGATGGAGTTCAAGTCTCTTCGTTACCATCCTTACCTCCACTGGTATCCTATTCTATCCAGGACCTTCTGTCAAGGAGGGGGGTTGTTTAAGGGCTTGACATCTTCAAGGAATGGATGGTAATAGGTATAAAATTTTCTCCACAGGGGGTAAGGGGATGGATATACTTGTTGTGGACGATGAGATAACCATCCGTGAATTCCTCTCCGAGATACTCTCAACCGTGGGATACAGGGTGGATCAGGCTGAGAACGGGAAGAGGGCCCTTGAGAAGATGGAGGGAAGGTCTTACGATCTCATAATAACCGATGTAAACATGCCCGGTCTGGATGGTGTTGACCTTTACAGGGAAGCGGCCAGCAGATACCCTGAATTGAGGGAGAGGTTCTTCTTCCTCACCGCATACCTTTCTCCAGAGCTTATGTCCTTCCTTGAGAGGGAAGGCCTGCCATACATGTCCAAGCCCTTTGAGGTGAAGGACCTGCTCAACCAGGTTGAGGCTTACTTCAGCGGTAAGAGCCTTTGCAAGTCCCTTCCATGAAGGCCGTTGTAATAGCTGAACACGGAGGCCTTGATAAGCTTGAGATGAGGGAGGTGGATACCCCGAGGCCCTCCCGCGGTGAGGTCCTCGTAAGGGTGAAGGCCTGCTCGGTGAACCACCTCGACATATGGCTGAGGCAGGGCATACCCGCCTACAGGCTCTCCCTTCCTCATGTATGCGGCTCCGATGTGGCAGGGGTGGTTGAGGAGGTCGGTGAGGAGGTGGAAGGGATCTCGGTGGGTGAGAGGGTGGTCCTTTCACCCGGTGTAAGCTGTTACAGGTGCAGGCCCTGCATGGAGGGGAAGGACAACCTCTGCGAGGACTACAGGATAAGGGGGGCAGGGACATGGGGTGGCTACGCGGAGTATGCCGTGGCAAGGGCCGTGGATGTCCACCCCATACCGGATGGCCTTTCCTTTGAGGAGGCCGCCGCCTTTCCCCTCACCTTCCTCACGGCATGGCACATGCTCATGACAAGGGCCTGCCTCAGGGCAGGGGAGGATGTCCTTGTCATAGGGGCGGGAAGCGGGGTTGGAAGTGCGGCTGTGAAGATCGCAAAGCTTGCGGGTGCAAGGGTCTTTGCCACCGCCGGGAGAGAGGACAAGCGCAGGAAGGCCCTTGAGATAGGGGCAGACGAGGCCATAGACCATTCCAGCGGGGACTTCTCCGAGGTGGTGAGGGAGCTTACAGGCGGAAGGGGGGTGGATGTGGTCTTCGAGCATGTTGGACCCGCCACATGGGAGAGGAGCCTCAGGTCCCTCAAGAAGGGGGGGAGGCTCGTTACCTGCGGTGCCACAACAGGGCCCGAGGTGTCCATCGATCTGAGGTTCGTCTTCTCGAGGGAGTTCTCCATACTCGGTTCCATCATGGGGACGAGGAAGGAGTTCCTCACCATCCTCGATCTTGTGGGAAGGGGCGCTCTGAGGCCTGTCATCGATTCAACCTTCCCCCTTGAAGAGGCGGCAAGGGCGCAGGAGAGGATGCTGAAGAGGGAGAGCTTCGGGAAGATACTCCTCCTTCCCTGATGTCAGCCCCCGAGGCTTACATCAAGGTAGAGCATCACCATCACACCTGCCATGGTGCCAAGGGTTGCAAACCTCTCATGGCCCTTCCTGTGGCTCTCCGGAACGATCTCATCGCTTATGACATAGAGCATGGCACCTGCCGCAAACCCCATGGCGTAGGGGAGTATGGCCCCCATCCCGTGGACCGCCCAGGCACCGAAGAGGGCAAGGGGTATCTCCACAAGGCCCGACCGTATCCCTACAAAGGTGGCGTAGAACCTCCTTCCAAGGCCGGCCCCGATGGCGGAGATGGAGACGGCGAACCCCTCGGGTATGTTCTGGATCCCTATGGCGAGCATGAGGGGAACGGCCTCCTTCATGTTGCCGGAGCCGAACCCCACACCCACGGCAAGTCCCTCTGGCATGTTGTGGAGGGTGATGGCGATGATGAAGAGCCACACCGCTTTGAGCCTCCTCGTCTCCGGTCCTTCCCTGCCGTGGACGAAGTGCTGGTGGGGGATGAGGTGATCGCCAAGATCCATTACCAGGACCCCGATGACCATCCCTGCCATGACCCTGAGGATCCCTCCATACTCTATCCCCGGGAGTATGAGGCTCGTGAAGCTTGCAGCGAGCATGACCCCTGCAGAGAACCCGAGTGATGTGTCCAGGAACCTCTGGGAGGGATTCCTTATGACGAGGACAAGGAGGGCCCCTGCCATGTTGAGGAGGGTGATGATCACACCACCCAGGAGCCCCTGGATGACGGGGTTCCCCCCTGAAAGGTTGATGATCAGGTCGGACAGGACTTCCACGGCAAGATTATATCCACCGAAGGACCATGATGGCAACAGGGATCTTTGAAGCCGGCAGGTTATCCACAGAAGGAGGTGGGCATGCTCTTTGTGGTCATAGGCTACGACGGACCGTCAGCAAAGGAGGGAAGGAAGCTCCACAGGGCCGAGCACCTGAAGAGGCTCGAGGCCCTGGAGAGGGAGGGGAGGCTCCTTCTTGCAGGCCCCTTCACCGACGGGAGCGGAAGCCTCATAGTGATGGAGGCAAGGGACAGGGAGGAGGTTGAGGCCTTCATGGAAGGGGACCCCTATGTGAGGGAGGGGGTCTTCTCCCGCTACGAGATAAGGCCCTTCCTCAGGGTCCTTCCCCGTTAGGGACCTCGAGCCTCACAAGGCCCTTGCATCGGCTGCACCTGAAGGTGTCCATCACCGTTGGGAGGACCCTCTTCTTCCTTCCGCAGGAGGGGCAGGCAACAACCGTGGTCTTTAGCCTCGGGTTGAGGAGGATGGAAAGGGCGATGGCATCAAGGGCGTAGGTTGCAAGGATGAGGGGTATGCCTATGATGGCACCCACAACGGTAAGGATGAGAAGGAGGCCTGCAAGGTAAAGGAGGAGGGAGAGGAGAAGCAGAGGGAGGATGAGGATCACCCTCGCCACCGCAAAGGGAAGGGAGTGGTAGGATGGCCTTACCTCTACCCTGAGCTCCTCACTTCCCATCGGGAAAGAGGATCTCCCGCCTCATAGCGGTGAGGAAGACGACCCCGATCCCTGCCACGAGCACAACCGTATTGATGGCTATGGCCTCCCTGTGGAGCCTTCCGAAGGTGGCGTAGATCCTGCCCTTCTCACCTGGTCCTGCTTCCTGAGCCTCTGTCTTTGCCGTCCTTATCCTGGGGTGGAGTATGAGCCCTGCGTAGAGGGTGAGGACGAGCATGAGGGCTATGAGGGCCGTGTTGAACCATGCCATCCTTCCCCTGCCCTTTGCCGAGAGGTAGAGGGCGGACAGGAGGAGGATGGCCCCTGATACCATCCCTGTGCCGTAGTAGCTTGGGAACAGGGCCCCAACGAGCCTTCCTGCCACCTCGAGGGTAACGGTGCCGAATACCTTCGGTGTGACGAAGAGGCTGAAGTAGACCATGGAGCCGAGCCAGAGGATGAGGGACGAGAGGTAGAGGAACCTTGCCAGGGCCCTCATCACTCCCACACCTCGAACCGTTCTATGAGGTAGGGCTTGAGGTCCTCGAAGGTCTGGGCCTGGGCCTCTATCACCTTTTCTGCCTCCATGGTGTCCATGTTCGCCACCTCACTGCAGTAGGAGGCCACCCTCCCGAGGTAAAGGGGGGTCATGATGTCCATGAGCTTCCTCCTGTTCCTGCTCCAGGCATGGAAGGTGAAGGCGAAGTCGTAGAGTATCCTGGCCCAGAGGTCGGGCGGAAACTCCACCTCCCCCCTCTCCTTGGCCTTTTCCACTATCCCCTTGAGGGCGTTGTAGTTGTCCACATCAAGGACCTGCTTGTACAGGGGGGAGAAGTGCATGAAGCCCTCGTAGAACTCGTCTTTGAGCCTCTTCTGGCTCACAGGGACAGGTTCAAGCTTCACCTCGCCATCGGGATTCCCTGTAATGGGCACCTCCTCGCTTCCCCTCACCTTCTTCCAGTTCTCCTCGTACTTGCCCATGAGGTAGAAGAAGGTCCCCAGGACCTGCCTGAACATGGGGCCCAGATCGAGGGCTGGGTCCTTTGCCGTGTGGATCTTGGAGCCAAGGTTTGCCTGGACCACCCGGTAGCCCTCGTTTATGGCCGTCACCGTCATCCACACATCTATGCCGAAGGCCGCTACATCCGTATCCCACACATCCTCGTTTATGAAGAGGGCCACTATATCCGGGCACAGGCCGAACTCACCGCCTATGGGCTGCCTTATCCTCTTCCCGTAAAGGGCCCTCACCATGGGGTAGATGATGTTGTTCGTTATGGTCCCGTCGTACTTGTGCCTCACATAGTAGGGGGTCACGAAGTCGGCCTCATTCTTCAGGATCGGATCTATAAGCCCCTTCACCCAGTAGGGGGTGATGTTCTTTATGTCCGAATCTGCCACCATGCACACATCCACCTTGAGCATCTTCGCTGTCTCGAAGATGCACCTGAAGGAGGTGCCCTTTCCGGGCTTGCCCCTGTAGATGGCCACCCTCCTCTTCACCCCTTCAGGTATCTCGGCCTCGTAGGCCTTCTCCCTTGTGTCATCCAAGGAGCCCCCGTCGGAGATGAGCATGGCGCTCCTCATGTCTGGGTAGTACTCGACGAGCCCCCTCCCTATGGTGGATACCACGTTGGCTATGGTATCCTCGTTGTTGTAGGTGGGGATGCCAACGAGGATGTCCAGTTCCTTCACCTCGTCTATCCACTTCCTGAGGGACCACCTTACGGCAGATTCGTACTTCTTGAACTCCATCATCATGCCCCCTATCCCAGCTTGTAGCCTATGTTGCGGAGGAAGCCCTTTCTCTCTTCCCTTTCCTTCTCACCTTCCACACCCTTTGGAGAGAAGCCGTCCACCACACCCAGGACTGCCCTTCCCTGTTCGGTCTTGGCCACTATCACCTCCACGGGGTTTGCAGTGGCACAGAAGATGGAACACACCTCCTGGCAGCCCTTCACGGCATTGAGTATGTTTATGGGATAGGCATCTTTGAGGAGTATCACGAAGAGGTGGCCTGCACCCACCTTGAGGGCGTTGTCTGCAGCCACCTTCTTCAGTTCCTCATCGTTGCCCTCAACCCTCACAAGACATGGACCCGAGGCCTCACAGAGGGCAACACCGAACCTTGCCTGTGGAACGGTGGTCACGACGATCTCGTAGAGGTCCTCAACGGTCTTTATGAAGTGGGTCTGACCGAGGATGATGTTGCACTTTTCAGGGATATAGAGCCCGATGGCCTCAAGATCCATGGCCCACCTCCGGATATGGTTTGCTTTGAAAAGACTATAAGCCCTTTGGGGAAAGGTGTCAATAGTTTATGGAATGAGATCCCCTTCTATGATAGAATCCCTCAAGGACGGTCTCCCGGCATACCATCAAAAGGAGGATACCATGGAGGGAAGGGAAAGGCTCAGGCTCCTTGCAAAGGATCTCACAAGGGATTTCCCCAGGAGTCCCCACGACACCCTTGCAGGCTATGTGATTGCCTGCAGGACCCTTGACAAGTGCAGGGCCCTCCTCAACGGGACCATAGGGGAGTATCACTTCAACTGCCCCCTTGACCAGGAGTTCTTCAGGTTCACGGGTATAGACCCCGAGGAGTTCAAGGACTTCGTTGCAACTGGTGCCACCGATGAGGAGGTGGCCGAGTGGATAGAGAAGAAGGCGGTGAAGAGGGATCGGATAGAGGTCATAAGGTGGAACAACAGGATGAGGTACATGAGGATAAGCGAACTTCCCGACGAGCTTCAGGAGTTCCTTGAGGACTACATACCCAGGTACATACCCAGGAACAGGAGGGTCTACTACTGGTTCGATGTCTACGACATAGAGGAGCAGAGGATATAAAACCCATCGAAAGGAGGCTGACATGGCAAGGAAAAACAATGTGGATCTCGAGAAGGTGAGGGCCTTTGAGGAAGGGCTGAAGGCAGACCCCTCGAAGGCGAGGAAGACCCAGGTCATAGAGGGGGAGTGGGTCCTTGAGGAGGGGCCTGTCCAGTTCAGGGCGAAGATCCCCTTCGAGGGGGGAGAGGCCGTCTTCGAGACGGACAGTCCCTCATTCATGGGCGGTGGCGGCAACAGGCCCGGTCCCATGCACTACTGCTTCTACGGGCTTGCCTCCTGCTACACGGCCACCTTCGCCACCGTTGCCTCCATGCTCGGCATCGAGCTGAAGAGGCTTACCACTAAGGTGGAGGCGGATGTGAACTTCTCGAGGGTCTTCGGCATGGGGGATGCACCCGTCATGGAGGAGGTGAGGGTGACCCTCACCGTTGTGAGCGATGCCCCTGAGGAGAGGATAAGGGAGGCAGAGGCCCTTGCCATAGAGAGGTGTCCTGTGGTATTCACCCTGAAGAACCCGGTAAGGTTCACGCCTTCCCTTGTTGTATCCAGGGGGTGAGCCTTCAGGCACCATCCACCACGATGTCGATGTAGAGGGCCGCGGTCCATGAAAAGTCCTTCGTGCCGTGGCCCCTTCCTGTGAAGGGATCGAAGTACTCGTAGAAGCCGCTCATCTCCACAAGCCTCATGACGGAATTCCTTATGTATGCGGCGTATCTCTCGTACCCGTAATCCCCGAGCCCCCTGTATATGAGCCAGTTCATGTTGATCCAGATGGGTCCCCTCCAGTAGTTGTGGGGTGAAAAGCCCTCCTCGCACACATCGTAGTTGGGAACGGCAAAGCACTCGGAGTTCATCCTGCAGAAGCACTCCTTTTGTAAGGCCCTGCACAGGGTCTCTGCCCTTGCCTTTGAAGGGAGCCCCCCGAAGAGGGGGATGAACCCTGCAGCCGTCCTTGCCCTTAAAAGGTCCTTTGCCCTCATGTCAAAGACATGGTAAAAACCGGTCCCACCGTCCCAGAGCTTTTCGTTGAAGGAGGAGGCGGTCCTGTCGAGCCATGCCCCTATCTCCCCCGTGTCCTGCCTGAGGACCTCTGCCATCATGAGGAGGGCCCTGTTTGACCTGTGGAGGATGGCATTGAAGAGGTTTCCCTGGATGAGGAAGGGAGATGCCTTGAGGATCTCCTCCTCCCTGTATCCACAGGCCTTGAAGACCTCGATGAGGTAGATGAACCTCCTGTAGTCCTCATCCCCCGGCCTCTCTGAAAGGGGCACATGGTCCGTATCCTTCCTTGCAACAGGGGGCACGGAGCCCTCAGGGACCCTTATCCTGCCAAGGGGAAGGTCCCAGACAGGGGAGTTGTCCATGCCTGATTCCCATGGGTGCCTTATGTAGACAAGGCCCTCCCCATAAGGGTCCCTCTCGCGGTAGAGGTACCTGTGGAAGGCCATGAGCCCCGGGAAGATCTCCTTCAGGAAGGCAAGGGCCCCTTCCCTGTCTGTCGCCCTCTCGTATATGGACCAGGCAACATAGGCGTGGATCGGGGGCTGCGTTATCCCTGAGGTCGGCACGTCCCGTGGGGCATGGGGGGAGAGGGAGGTCCCCCATACCTCTGGCCCAGGGAAGTAGCCCTCCTCACCGGGGTCGAAGACGATGTGGGGGACCATGCCGTTCCTCCACTGGCCCCTGAAGAGGGAGAGGAGCTCTGCCTGTGCCTTCCTCTGGTCGTAGTTAGAGTATCCCTGGGCTATGAAGGCCGAGTCCCAGCTCCACTGGTGGGGGTAGAGGGTGGGGGATGGAACGGTGTATGAACCCCTCCAGTTCCTCCTGAGCACATCCTTTGCAGCCTTTAAGAGGTCATGGGGCATCGGAGAGGATGGGCATGGATTTGAGGTTGCTTACCACCTTCCATGTTGCCTGGGATCGGTTGAGGGTGTAGAAGTGGATGCCGGGTACACGGGCCTCAAGGAGTTCCTCGCACTGCCTTGTTGCATACTCTATCCCGTAGGCCTCAACGGCTGAAGGATCATCCTGGACCTCCTCAAGCCTTGAGAGGAGCGGTTCCGGGATGGATGCACCGCACATCTCTGTGAACCTCTTTATCTGGTTCAGGTTTATGATGGGCATTATCCCGGGGATGATGGGTACCTCTATCCCCACCCCTTCAGCCCTCTCAAGGAAGTCGAAGAAGAACCTGTTGTCGAAGAACAGCTGGGTTATGATAAAATCCGCCCCTGCATCCACCTTCTTCTTCAGGTTCTCTATATCCTTCTCAAGGGAAGGTGCCTCCTTGTGGCCCTCTGGATAGCCTGCAACACCTATGCAGAAGTCGTACCGCTGCCTGATGAAGGCAACCAGTTCGCTTGCGTATCTGAATCCGCCTTCCACAGGTCTGAAGACCCTTTCCCCCTTCGGTGGATCACCCCTTAAGGCGAGGATGTTCTCTATCCCCTTCCCCTGTATCTCCTTGAGGAGGTGGTCTATCTCATCCCTTGTGGCACCGACACAGGTTATGTGGGCCATGCTCTCTATGCCGATCTCCCATTTGATCTTTGCCACAAGGTCCACCGTCTTTTCCCTCGTGCTTCCACCTGCACCGTAAGTTACGGAGACGAAGGACGGGTTGAGGTGCTTTAGCCTCTCTATGGTCCGGTAGAGCCTCTCAAAACCCTCCTCATCCTTTGGCGGGAAGAACTCGAAGGAGAAGCTCGGCCACACCTCTTTGAGGATATCCTTTATCTTCACAGGGAGGATTATAGCATCGGAAGGGGGAGTAGTCAAAGCCTCTTATCCCTTCCCTTCCATCTCCAGGGTGGGATAAAATACACCTTCTATGGAATGGGTCATCTATGCCCTTCTTACCGCCCTTTCCCTTTCCACCGTTGATGCCCTCTGCAAGAGGGCCCTGAGGAGGAACGACGAGTACACCATTGCCCTTGTGAGGGAGGCATACGCCCTTCCCTTCCTTGCCATGGTCCTTCCCTTCATAGAGATCCCGGCCCTTGACAGGACCTTCTGGATCACCCTGGCAATCCTTCTGCCCCTTGAGGTAACGGCCCTGCTCCTCTATGTAAGGGCGATAAGGGTCTCACCCCTTTCCCTCACCATCCCCTTTACGGCAACGACACCGCTTTTCATACTCTTTATAGCCTTCCTGATCCTCGGTGAATGGCCGGACCTATCAGGTCTTATAGGGGTGATGCTCATCGTAACGGGTGCCTATGTCCTCAATATAGACAAGAGGAGGGAGAGCCTCCTTGCCCCCTTGAGGGCGATAGGAAGGGAAAGGGGGTCCCTCTACATGCTTGGTGTGGCCTTCATATACGCCATAACCTCCACCCTTGGCAAGGTGGCCATCATGCACTCAAGCCCCATCTTCTTCGGCCTCTTCTATCCCTTCACCCTCACCATCTCCCTCTCGGTGGTTGTGGGCGTAAGGAAGAGGACCTTGAGGGAGGTTGTGAGGTATCCCTTCGCCTTCCTTACCATAGGGCTCTTTACGGCCATGATGATCATCTTCCATTTCCTTGCCCTGAGCCTCACCAACGTGGCCTACATGATCTCTGTCAAGAGAACCAGTTTGATCTTCAGTCTCTTGTATGGTAAGCTCCTCTTCAACGAGGAGGCCCTGAAGGAGCGGCTTGCCGGAAGCCTACTTATGCTTGCCGGGGTCGTCTCCATAACCCTCCTTTGAACGATGGATCTCCACCCGTGGAAGATAAGCCCAAAGGAGGCATTGAGGATCCAGGAAAGACTTGCCAGGATGGTCCTTGTCCAGGACAGGATCGGCAAGGTGAGGTGGGTGGCTGGAGCCGATGTTGCCTATTCAGAGGATACGGCCTTTGCCGCGGTAACGGTGATGGCCTATCCCGAGCTTGAACCCTTTGAGGAGGTGGTTGTCAGAGGGAAGGTCTCCTTCCCTTACATCCCTGGCCTCCTTTCCTTCAGGGAAGGGCCCCTCATCATGGATGCCTTTGCAAGGCTAAGGACAAGGCCCCATATCATCCTCTTCGATGGTCAGGGTATAGCCCATCCAAGGGGACTTGGCCTTGCATCCCATCTTGGTGTGCTTTTGCAGATACCCTCCATCGGATGTGCAAAGACAAGGCTCCACGGTGAGGAAGGCCCTCTTGGGGAGGACAGGGGAAGCACGGCCCCCATATGGAAGGGGGGAAGGGTCATAGGGGTTGTGGTGAGGACGAGGAAAGGTGTAAGGCCTGTGTATGTCTCTCCAGGTCATATGGTATCCATGGAAGGTGCTGTGGAATGGGTCCTGAAGACGGCAAGGGGTTTCAGGCTCCCTGAACCCCTGAGGAGGGCCCATCTCCTTGCAGAAAGGGCTAAAAGGGAGGATCTGGATGGGGCATCTCCTTAGAAGGTCCATGGATGTGGCCAGGGTCCACAGCTTCTGGATCTGGCTCCTTATAGGCCTCAATATCACCTTTCTCTTTGTGGGCTCTTCCATGGTGAGGGCCGGCATACCCTGGGTGATAGAGCAGAGGGAGGTCTACCTCAAGGAGATCCAGAACCTCCCCTACCTGAAGCCGCTGATGGGTCCCCTGTCGCCCTATCTTGGCCTGAAGATCCTCTACACATTCCTCTTCAACCTCATCTTTGGGGCCTTCCTCTCAACCACCCTTCCCGGGGTAATCTTCTTCCTTCCCATACTCATAAACATCTACAGGGCCTGGTTTGTGGGTGTCGTATTCTATGGATTCACCTCATCTGTTGCAGGGGGGATCATCTTCCTCTTCACCCTCTTCTTCGAGTTCGGTGGCTACATCCTTTCCTCTGTTGCGGGGATAATCCTGGGGATGGCCCTTCTCTTTCCCTACAGGTACGGTGGAAGTAGAAAGGAAGCCATGAGGAGGGCCATCCGTGACGGGGCCTATCTCTACGTTCTTGTGGTGATGTTCCTCCTTATAGGGGCCATCTGGGAGATGACCACCCTCCACTACCTTTCCTCTGGGAGGGGATTGAAACCGGGGGTGTTCTGATGATCGAATGGATGGGTTTCTTTGCAGTTGGCATTGTGGCAGGTATCCTGTCAGGGCTTTTCGGGATAGGGGGAGGGCTCATCATCATACCTGCCCTGATACTGTTTTTCGGCATGGAACAGCATCTCGCCCAGGGGACCTCCCTTGGGGCCCTCCTCCTCCCTGTGGGGTTGCTTGGATTCCTCGAGTACTACAGGCACGGGAATGTGAACCTCCCTGCAGCCTTCCTTATAGCCATAGGGCTGTTTATAGGGGCATACTTCGGTGCCTATGTTGCCAATATCCTCCCTACGAGGATACTTGCAAGGATCTTTGCCGTGCTCCTCTTTGCAGTGGCTGTGAGGCTTTTTGCAGGTCCATAGGGGACTGGGGCTTGAAAAGCAAAGTGGTAGCTGGTATTTTAAGAGAAATGCCTTTACCTCTGAAGGAAAGGGTGAAGACCGTATTGAAGAGGGTGGAGGAGGCCTGCCTTCGCAGCAACAGGGACCCCGGAGATGTAAGGGTCGTTGCAGTAACAAAGACGGTTGATGTGGAGAGGATAAAGGAGGCCATAGATGCAGGTCTCCGGATATTTGGCGAGAACTATGTTC
>WGFJ01000004.1 GCA_015492305.1 Deltaproteobacteria bacterium | reverse complement strand
CCCATATTCCCCCTGCAAGGACGGTTGCATCCACCTTTCCGCCGAGTTTTTCTATCCCCATGAAGGCCCGTATCATGCCTGTCACCGTGCCGAGGAGCCCGAGGAGGGGAGAGACTCCGGCTATTATGGAGAGACCCCTCAGGTTGGCTTCAAGCCTCCTTATCTCTCTCGAGCCCTCGGCCACGATCCTATCCTCCCCAGAGGCCCTGTCCATGGCAAGGAGGGCCACCCTTGCAACAGGGCCTGGAAGTGCCGATGCCACTTCCATCGCCTCCGTCACCCTTCCATCCAGGAGCATGGGCCTTATCCTATCCATGAAACCATCAACATCGATCCTTGCCCTGTAGAAGTGGTATGCCCTCTCAAGGATGATGGCAAGGGCAAGCACGGAACAGAAGAGGAGGGGATAGATGAAGAACCCGCCTCTGGTGATAAGGTCCCACATGGTCATCCTCCATGGTGATGGGTGCCGGGGTAGAAGGTGGTGGCGTAGAGGGTGAAGATGGTAAGTCCTATGTATACGACCACGATCATGGAAGAGGACAGGAAAGCGGTGCCTTTATGGCCCCTCTCAGGCCGGAGGAACCCCAATCTCAGCCACATGATATATCCGCTCCACAGCCCCGCAAGGAGGGGGAATGCATAGAACACCCTGAGCCATGACTCGCCCCGGTTGACCAGGGGTTCCACCTCAATGTGGAGGGAAAGGGCCTGGGAGAAGCCCTTTACTATGTTCGGGTAGTAATCGGTGAGGAAGAAGGAGACCACATGCGAGAGGGCCCCTACGATCATGAGGGGGGCCATGGCATAGCCCAGTTGCCCAAAGACCTCATCGAAGCCCCTTCCGAGGATGCGCGAGGCGATGTAGAAGCCCCCGATTGCAAGGAGGATGACCAGACCGAGGGCCATTACCATCGCCGTAAGACCTGCGGGGTCTACGGATTCGGGGAGGGAGAGGGCCTCCTCCAGGAAGCTTCCTATCCTGACCCAGGGCATATACGGGGCCAGTGAGGTCCTGCTCAAGCCGTGGTGGAACCTCATGGCAAAGGTGATGACACCGAGCATCACCATATAGACCCATATCTCCCAGCGGTTTACCTTCCTTACAGGCCTGAGGAGGGAGGAGGACCATCCCCTGAGGGTGAATCTCACGGCATCGCAGGCCCGGGCACACTCCATGCAGAGGGTGCAGTTTGCCATCGAGTTCTCCTCATCGAACCTCCTTGGGAAGAGCTTGTAAGGGCAGGCCCTGGCACACAGGGGGTCCCTGCACTTCTCGCACCTCTTCCCGTCTGTAGAGAGCCATGTCGCACCCACCCTTGAGAAGGCCGTTGTGACCGATCCTATGGGACAGAGGTACTTGCAGAAGGCCATGCCATCGAAGAGAAGGTTTACAAGGATAGCAAGGATGGTGAAGGCAAGGAAGAACACGGATACGACCAGGGGGTTGCGGAGGGTGCCGGGGAAGGTGTAGAGGACAGACCAGTAGGAGATGACGAGGATGGCAAGGCCGATGTATCTGTTCCTCAGGTATGCAGGGGGTCTTCCCCTCAGCCCAAGCCTTGTAAGGTGTTTCCCCATAAAGCCCAGGGGGCAGATCATGCAGAACATGTTTCCCAGAAGGGCAAGGGTAACGACGATGAAGAAGGGCCAGAAGATGTCCCAGAATACAGCCGGGGTGAAGATGTTCTCCTTGCCGGGATGGAGAAAGCCATAGATGATGGCAGACAGAAAGAGTGCAAGGGCAAGGAGGCGGTAGGCAAGGAGCATGTGGCGGTTCTTCAGGAGGAAACCCACCACCGGCACCTTGAAGAGGTTTATACCTTGATTGTAAGTCTTCATTTCCTTATTCCTCCCCGGTTTGGATTCAGAACCTGTAGGTGAGCTTCACCATGAAGCCCCTTGGAGGTGCAGGGACGTAGCGCTTCTTACCACCTGTGTCCTTCTTGGCCTCCATGGCGTAGTGCCTGTCGAAGAGGTTGTCCACATTGACCGATATATCGAGGTTCCCCCGGCTGTACCCGGCGAGGAGGTTCGTCACGAAGTCGTAGCCCCCGTACTTCTCGGTATTTGCATTGTCCATGTAGTAGTCACCCCAGGAGCGGGTCTCCACCCTTATCCTGAATCCGGAAGGGTGGCTGTAGCGGGCAAAGAGGGAGTACTGGTGCATGGGTATGTAGGGGAGCCTGTTTCCGCTCCTGTCCACATTCACCTTGGAGGAACCGCTTCTCACGGGCTCTGAGAACTCGTCGAAGGTATAATCCGAGTATGCGTAGGAGAGGCCGAGGTCAAGGCCCCTGATGGGGGAATAGGTGCCTGAAAACTCCATGCCCTTCTTATCCGTCTTTCCGGCATTGACATAGTCGGAGGTGCCGTCACTCTGGACCACCTGGACCACCTCGTTCTTGACGGGCGAGTAGTAGAGGGCAAGGTCGAGCCTCCAGTGTTCTCTCCTTGCCTTGAGACCCACTTCGTAGCTTCTCACCTTTACAAGGTCGAGCCGGGGGTTGGTGGATATCTCCCCCTCTGTCGGCGTCTGGATCCCTGTGGATATGTTGCCGTAGAGGTGGAGCCCTTCACCTATCCTGTAGGTTAGGGCGATCCTCGGGCTCACGGCATCGTAGGACCTTGTGATCCTGTAATCCCCGCAGTTGGTGAGCTTTGAACTCGGGCAGTCCACGTACCTCCCTGATCCCCAGTCGTAGCCGGCCCATTTCGTGCCCTTGATGTCGAACTCCACCCTGTCGAACCTTGCCCCTACATCGAGGATCCACCTCTTCCCGCGGATGGATTCCTGTACATAGATACCCCAGAGCAGGGTCTCCCTCTTCTGGGTCTCTATGTGGTCCCCTTCCTTATCCGAAAGGACCTCTGTTATCCTCCCCCTTGAGGAGGTGAGGTACTCGGCGTACTTGTAGTAGTCTGTCTTCTGGTCGTCGTATCTTGCCGTGAGTCCTGCCGTGAGGGTCCCCTCCCTTCCCAGGAAGGTGTGGTCCATGTCTGCCTGGAGGTCCGCACCGTATGTGTCGGTATCGGCGTCGTTGATCCTCCCTGTTACGGGATGGTGGTGTCTCCAGAAGTTCCCGAAGACCATGGGCTTGAAATCGAAGGAACCGATCTTTTTATTCAGCTTGGAGCTCAGGAAGATGATCTCCGAGTACCTTCCTGAATACTTCCATGGGCCGTATGTCTCGCGGGCCCTTCCGGTCTCCTTGTACCTCTCGAACTGGTCCTCGCTTAGAGAGCCTGGAAGCTGGATGGAGGCCTTCGTGTAGCTGATGTGGTTCTCCCAGGTGGTTCCATCGTCAAGGAGGAGGGAGGGCTTTACCGAGACCTGATTGGTCCAGAACCTGTTCCACCTCCTCCAGGAGTTGTCGGAGACCCTTCTGCTTCCACTCACTACGAGATAGAGGTTCCCTCCTGCATTGCCCGTGTAGGAGAGGTGGTAGTTCTCCATGCCGAAATCCCCCGCCCCGAGTCTGAGGAATCCTCCCTTCTTCCCGAAGGGGCTCCTTGTTATCACGTTGATCACTCCCCCTGCCGCATTGACCCCCCAGAGGGTGGAATTGGGCCCCTTTACCACCTCTATCCGTTCGATGAGCTGGGTATCGATGAAGTCGAGCCTGGTAAGGCTGTCAGGGTCTGTTATGGGCACCCCGTCCTGGAGGACCATGATCTCCCTCACACCGTATCGTGCCTTCAGTCCTGCCCCCCTTATGATGAGCCTCGTGTCGTATCCCTGGTTCTTGGTGTCTATGAGGACCCCTGGTATCCCTGAAAGGGCCTCCTTGAGGTTGAACATCTTCGTTTCCTCCAGTTCCTTCCTGCCGACCACCGCAACGGATGCGGGAACCTCTTCCACTGCCCTTTGCGTCCTTGTGGCGGAGACGGTGATCTCCTCGAGTTCCTGTACCGGCTCGCCTGTCTCTTCATTTGCTCCAGACGCAAGGGCAGGGAGTGGCGGAAGAAGGAGGAAGGCCAGAAGTAGTATGGACAGCATATATCTTCTCATCTCAGGAACCTCCTGCCTTGGGTGTATTCATGATCAGGTGAAGTCTCCCTGGAGATGATCTTTGAGAGGACATATCTCACCCCTTCCAGGGTCGTGATCCTCTCGGCGACATCTTTTACCTCTTCAGGATCCGATCCCGTGAAGGTGCAGACTACCTTTCCTATCAGCGCTGTGGGAAAGGGCTTTACCCCTGCAATGGCAGCTATCTTCATAAGTGTCTTTTCCTCCATTTCCGGATCGGTATAGATGATTATTACCGCCGCTGTAGCCATGATACCTCCTATGCTCATATGGGTTTAAAACCTTCTTGAAAGATAGGGGTCGCTCTTGATCCTCTCCCTGTGGAGGAGGAAATGTCTCCTGCTTGCCGGTTCAACGGAGATG
>WGFJ01000003.1 GCA_015492305.1 Deltaproteobacteria bacterium | reverse complement strand
TAGGTGGCCACAATTGCCATGGGGATGTTAAGAAGGGCAAAGAGATCTTTTAGATTGATAGGGGTGGCAGAGGGGTGTCAGGCCCCTCCGGGTTTAAGGTCTCCACAAGGTGGCCACTATGGCAAGAAGGATGGTAACCTGTATCCCTATGATCCAGAGGGTATAACGTGAAAGCTTCTGATCAAGGGCATCTATCCGGGATGAAAGACGCTGGTCAAGGGCATCTATACGGGAGGAAAGCTCCTCCCTGAATCTATCAACCTTCTGGTCAAGGGCATCTATCCTCTTCTCAACACGATCCAGCCTCTCGGCAATATCCTTCCAGGCCCTTGAATGCTCTTCCACCCTGCCCTCAAGATATGCAACCCTCTCCTCTATTGACACAGGCATAGAAAGACCTCAAAACCCCTTGATACCAAACACCTTATAACAGAAAGGCCATCCTGTCAACAGCCTCTTTGTGGTCCCCTGAAGGTCATCGCATCGGGTCAGAGGGAACAACCTCCTACAGCTGGTTCTTCCCCAGGACCTCCACCACCTTTGAGAGGATGGTCTTCGATGTCAGGGGCTTCA
The DNA here is from genome assembly GCA_015492305.1 of Deltaproteobacteria bacterium. Classification (GTDB taxonomy): domain Bacteria; phylum Desulfobacterota; class GWC2-55-46; order S146-80; family S146-80; genus S146-80. The sequence goes on along the minus strand of WGFJ01000003.1, from coordinate 7,352 downwards.
TGATCCACTGATTTATGCCCTTCGAGAGGAGTTCCTCCCTTTTCAGAGGGTAACCTGTAAGGAGCAGGACCTTCACGGAAGGGTCGATCCTCTTCAGTTCTTCGGCCACTCTGAAGCCATCCATCTCGGGCATTATGAGATCCGTTATCACAAGGTCCACTTTACTTTCCGCAAAGATCCTCAGGGCCTGCCTGCCGCTCTGGGCGGTAAGGACCCTGTAGCCCGCTCCCTTGAGCACCTCTTCCAGGAGGATGAGGACATTCCTCTCGTCATCCACAACGAGGATGGTCTTACCTGACTGGACATCCACAGCCTTCTCCTGCCTTGAATCGATGCCTCTCAAGGGATCAGGCCTCCCCAGGGGGAGGTATATCCTGAAGGTGGTCCCTCTACCTACCTTTGAGTCCACATCTATGTAGCCTCCGTGCTGTTTGACTATACCGTAGACCTGGGCAAGACCGAGGCCGGTCCCCTTTCCCACCTCCTTTGTGGTGAAGAAGGGCTCAAAGATCTTCGGCAGGACCTCCTTGGGTATCCCCGTGCCCGTATCCTCCACGGTGAGGAGGAGCCATTCGCCCCTCTCAAGCCCGGAGAATGGAGAGGCATCCTCTGAAGGGTCGAGTCTTGAAAGGTTTATCCTGAGGTCCCCTCCATCTGGCATGGCATCCCTTGCATTTATGGCAAGGTTCACGATGGCCTCGTGGATCTGGACCGGGTCCCCCTCTATCCAGTAGCTTCCTGGCTGGGCCTGCAAGGAGACACGGATCTTCCTGGTGAGGGTGGTCTGGAGGAACCTCGTCACCTCCTTTAGGAAGGGGAGGAGATCGAAGGGCTCCCGCTGGATGAGGGACTTCCTGCTGAAGTCAAGGATCTGCTGGACGAGCTTCCCCCCTCGCTTTCCCTGATCGTATATCACCTTCACCCTCTCCCTGACCTCCTCAGGGAGGTCTCTGTCAAGCAGGATCTCTGCAAAGCCTATTATGCTTGTAAGGAGGTTGTTGAAGTCGTGGGCAATGCCAGCAGCAAGCTGTCCCACCACGGCGAGCCTCTCCTGACGGATCTGCCTCCGTTCGTATTCCTTCTCCTTTGTCACATCCCTTATGATCAGGATGACCTCTCCACCGTAAATACCCTTCACCTTCCTGCCCGTGATCTCAAAGACCCGCTCCCCTATCTGGACCTCTTCCCATTCCCCTTCCCTGATGATTTCTTCGATCTCCCTGTCTCCAAAGAGGGTGCACTCCTTTCCCTCATGGAGTCCGCAGACCTTCCCGTACTCCTCGGCAAGGGGGTTTGAAAAGATCACCCTCCTGTCCCTGTCGAGGACTGCCACCCCCACAGGGAGGTGCTCCACCATGGCTATGACCCTTCTCCTCTCCTCATCGAGGAGGCCCTTAAGTTTCTGGAGGGATATGGTGGAGTGGTTGGCAAGGGTGTAGAGGACCCTCACATGGTCCTCTGTGAAGGCCCCTTCTTCCTTCCCCACGAAGAGAAGGCCCAGCACTTCGTCCCTGCCAAGGCGCCTCCTTTCCGTGTGGGCTATGAAGGGGACGCTGAAGGAGGATGAAAGGCTTTCTATGGATGGAGCCTGGCCGTCCTTCACCTCCTTTTCCACCCTGAGGGAGCATCTTTCGCCCCCAAGGTTGGTGTAGGCCTTGAGGATCTTCTCTCTTAACTCCTGGAAGAGGCCCTCTGTCAGGGGGGCCCTGCTGTTGAGGAAGATGTAGCCCTTTCCCTCACTTTCCACCACAAAGGCCGCGGCCACATCGTAGGCAAGGATCCGATCAAGGTAACGGAGGATGAGTCTGAGGAGTTCCCGGTAGTCCACGATGTAGCCAATCTCCTTGGAGAGGTCGTAGAGGACCTCGAGCTCAAAGGTCCTCTGCCTTATCCGCTCCTCCAAGGTGGTGTTCAGGGCCTTGAGTTCCTCCATGGCCCTGTGCCTCATAAGGGCAAGGCTTATGCTGGATGCCATCCCTTCCAGGTAGAACCGTGTGTCATTGGGAAGGTGGAAGCCCTCTGGCACCTCGAGGTGGATGGTCCCGAAGGGACGGGAGTCAGTCCCCATCATGAAGAGGCACAGGGTGTGGACCTTTCTGCCCAACTCTTTACCGGCAGGACAGTCCCTTACGGCAATACGCTCACCACCCAACTCCTCAAAACACCTCCTACAGTGGTCTGCCCACATCTCTTTGTTGGTGTCCGGAAAGCCGGGGCTGTGGATGAAGAGGTCAACCGATTCATCCCCTCCGAATACCATGGCCCACCATTTGCCATCGATTTCAAGTTCCTTCTCGATGGTCTGTGCCCCTTCCCTCATTCCCTCTTCCACCCTGCCCTCTACGAGGATGTTCAGGAGGTCTTTCAGAACCTTCTCGCGGCGGAGCTCCCTCTCGAGCCTCTCCTGTGAGTGGAGAATGGACTCAAGCATCCTGTTCCTTGTCTCCATGAGAAGGCCCATCTCGTCTTTCGGTATGTCCCCTTCCGGTATTATGGCCCTCCTGTAGTCGCCATCAAGGGCAGCCCGGTTTGAGGCCACAAGCCTCTCAAGGGGTCTCAGGATGTATCTGCCCATCCAGAAGATGAGGGGAAGGACGAGGAAGATGAGGATGGTGGAGAAGACGATGAGGTACTCTGAGAGGAAGCTGTGGGGTTGTGAGACCCAGCCGTGGGTGTGGATGTATTCGTGGATCATGGCCCCTGCGATACTGCCCACCACAACCCATGCCACACCCCACAATACAAAGCTCAACAGAAGCCGCTTTACCCGCATCATCCTCCCCAGTGGATGATGAACAGGCAGACCTCATCCCCCATGGACTCGCACTCCTTCTCCACCCCCTTGGCCTTTCCTCCGTATAGGGTTGACAGGGCCCCGCAGAGGTAGCCCAGGGTGAGGTAGCCTGTGGGCTCCTTCGATCTCCTGACCTTCTCTATGAGGTCCCTTCCGGAGAAGGAGGCCTCCCTCTTTTCCTCGTCGAGAGAGAGGAGGGTGAGGCTTCCAAGGCCCATGTCCTCAAAGGCGGTGACGAAGCCTTTGATGTCCTTCTCCCGCACCTCCTCGGCAAGGCGTCTTCCCACCATGAAGCGGCAGTGGTCGGAGAGGTGCCCCTCCTCGGAGAGGTAGCGGATGATCCTCCCTGCAAGGGGCCTGGCCACCGATGTCTTCCTCAGTTCCCTTTCAAGCTCCTCCTCGAGCCTCCTCTTCTCATCCTCAAGGGACCTCTGGGCCTCAAGGAGCCTCTCGATCACCCTGTTTCTGGTCTCCATTATCTCACCTATCTCGCTGTCGACCATCTCAGAGGGTGGTATTATGGCCCCATCCATGTCCCCCTCAAGGAGCCTCCTGTTGCTCTCCACTATCCTTTCCACAGGCCTCAGGACCCGGCTCTCAACCCAGTAGAGGAGGGGGAAGATGAGGAAGAGGAGGAGCAGCAGGGAGCCCTCCAGGTATCTAAGGGGGTCTCCGGATAAAAGACCCCCTGCAGCCACTCCAAGACCTACCCAGACAACTCCCCAGAGGAAGAAGCTCCGCTTGAGCCTCGAGACACTAACCCCTGTAGAACCTCTCTTCAAGGATTACTCCCTCCTGGGCCCGTATGGTGTAGGGGTAGGGACGGGTGTCGGCCCTCACCCCCCTTGCCTTTCTCACCTTTACCACCTGACCTCCCTTTGCCCCTGTCTGGGCCATCTCGCCCCAGTTGGGCAGATAGAGGTCTATGACCACATCGTAAGAGTCTATGAGCCTGTAAAGGTCCTTCTCATAGAGGGTCCTGGAGAGAAGGGTGTCGAAGATGACGATGCCCCTCTGCTTCATCAGGCGGTTCTTCATATCCATGAGGGAGACGAAGGTATCCGCATCGTGGACAGCACTCAGGGAGGTGATGGAGTCGAATATGATGCGACATGGCCTGGATATGCCCTCTATCACGCTCCCCATCCTGTGGAAGAAGCGGTCGGGGTCGTTTATATCCACATGCCATGGATCAGAGGGCATCCTCGTGTGGAGGATGACAAGCTGTCCCGAGTCTATGTAGGGAGAGGCAAGGAAGTCCCATGTCTCCATCGCAGAGATCACCCCCTCCCTGGAGAGGTCGGTGGATACGAACAGGACGGACTCCCTCTGCTTCAGGCCCTCTATGGCAAAGTGGTAGGCAAGGGTGCTCTTGCCGAGACCCTCTCCACCGTGGATGAGCCAGGCAGAATTGTAGGGGACCCCGTCGGGAAAGAGGGGGTGGAGGGGACCGAAGGATATGGAACTGGGAAGGTTGCCTTCCCCTCCGTCGGCGAAATGGTAGTGGAGGACTTCAAGGCCCTTATCAGTGATCTCGAACCTGTATCTGCCGTGGATGTGATCGCTTGCCCTCATCTTGTAGACCTCTATGTAACGCCTCCTCTTCGTCCCCTTTACATCGGATGTAAGGAGGATGATCCCGTCCACAACAGTCTCCTCCACGCCGAAGCGGGAGAGTCCGTAGACCCTGGTGTTGGGTATATCGGAGATGAAGATCCCCACACCCCTGAAGGCCTCCACCATGGATGTGAGCTCGAGGACCTTCTCCCTCCTTGAGCGGTCTTCCCTTAGCTTCTGGAGGAAGGGTGAAAGGGGATCTATTACCAGAAAGACGGGCTGAAACTCCTCCACTACCCTGTAGATCTCCTGGAGGTCCTCCTCTGCGGTGGGGTGCTCCCTGCCTACGGGGTGGATCTTAAGGAGGTTTTTCCTCATGAGTTCTTCCACATTCCAGCCGAATCCCTCTCCCATCTCCAGAAGGTTCTCCACCGTCTCTTCAAAGGAGAAGTATATCCCCCTGTGCCCTTCCATGGCGTTGTGGACCAGGATGTTGAGGGCAAGGAGGGTCTTGCCCGTCCCTGAGACGCCTGATATGAGGAGGGATCTTCCCCCCTGGATGCCACCGAGGAGGAGTGAGTCGAGGCCCTTTATGCCTGTGGAGTACCTCTCTGCCTCCCTGGATGCCTTCTTTACCCTCTCAGGCCTTAGGGGGCATACGATCTGGACTCCGTCATCGGTTATGATGAAGGGGTGGGGAGAGAGTTCCGTTGCGCATCCCCTGAACTTCAGGACATGGAAGGACCTCTGGAGCCTCCCCTCGAAGAGGTGCATGTCCAGGTAGATGATGCCATCGGCCACGGCAAACTCCACACTCTCGGGGATGCTTCCCCTCGGATACTCACCCACAAGGAAGGTGGTCGAACGGGCACCTGCAAGCCTGACGGAGAGGTCGTAGAAGAAGTGGCGGTATTCCCCTACATCCTGGGCTATGTCACGGATGGCCTTGAATGAGTCTATGACCAGGATGTGGGGCTGATGCTCTTCGACGAGGTGGAGGATGTAGTCCTTTACATTCACAAGGGAGTGGTTCCGTATATAGCTCCCTATGTCCTGGTAGACCACCTCGGTTCCAAAGATCTCCTCGTCGAAGAAGTTAAAGCCCTGCATGTAGCGGATGACCTTTACGGTGGGCTCAGAGAGGGTAGCGAGGTAGAGACCCTTTCCCCTTCCCTCCTTCACGTAGTTGAAGAGTATCTGCTGGGCCAGGATGGTCTTTCCTGTCCCTGGTTCCCCTGCAATGATGTTGATGGAGTAGGCAGGGATCCCACCACCCAGGACCCTGTCAAGGTTGGGTATGTTCGTCCTGAAGAGCTTCAGTCCATGGGGGTTCATTCCTTTCCCACCTCTACCTTTTCGTAGAAACCATCAAGTATGGGCTTCACCTTGGAGAGGAGTATGTCTCCTGTGAGATCCTGCAGGATGGTGGCAAACCTTTCCAGGGAGTGGATAAGGGTGGTCTTGAGAAAGGGATAGTCACAGCCTCTAAGGTCATGGAAGGACTCGGGATCGATCCTGCCGTTCTCGATCTCTATCACAGGGAAGGAGGGGTATCTCTCCCTCGTCTCCACCACGGCACTCTTGAGGATGGCGGAGATGGCTATCTCTCCAATGGTGGGAAGGAGGTTGTCTACAATCCTCTGGAGGACCTCCCTGTAGAGGAGGAGAAGGACCTCCTTCTTCTCCTCCTCCGAAAGGGCTTCGATTCCTTTGGAGAGCTTTGGGGTGTATCCATCCCTCTCATCGTCCATGCCATCACTCTCTTTATCCTCTGAAGAGAGGATTATCAGTTTCAACTTTAACATCTTACTAATCAGGAATCAATATTTTAAAAAGCCCCTTGACACCTTCTCTTACCTGCCTTACCATGATCCTGTCCTCAATCATTGGGGTATCCGAGGTGGAAAGGTACAGGGACTGGTTTGAACAGGCACTGCGGGATCTCGAGGTTGCCAGGGTTGATCTGGAGCACCAGTACTTTGAGTGGGCATGTTTTGTATTCCCAGCAGGCTGCAGAGAAGGCCCTTAAGGCGCTGGGCATGAAACTCGGATTTCAGTTGTGGGGCCATTCCCTCACCGAGATGCTAAAGATCCTTAACGGCTCCGGGAAGATAGGGATCCCGGAAGATATCAAGAGAAAAGGCAGGCTCCTTGATAGGTACTATGTGCCAACAAGGTATCCCAATGGCTTTACAGCGGGAAAGCCTGCTGATTACTATGGAAGGAGCGAGGCCGAGGAGGCAATAGATGCGGCAGATAGTATCATCGGGTTCTGTGAAGGCCATCTCCATTGACAGGGAAGAGGTCTTAAAGGTGGTAAGAGAGGTTGCAAGGGACCTCAAGTCCAGCCTTCCCTGGGTCAGGGGTGTTTATCTTTTCGGTTCCTTTGCCACAGGGCAGGAGCACGGTCTTAGCGATATCGATCTTATCGTGGTGGTGGAAAGGATCGGAAGGGAGGATTTCTGGCAGATCTATACCCCTGTCTTTGACTTCCTTGCGGAAAGGCTTCCCATAGGATTTGATCTCATTGTGCTTCCTGAAGGAGATTTTAAGGAGAGAAAAGGGAGCTTTTCCCCCGTTGTAAAGCTTGCGGGGTGATGGAGGTTTCAAAAAGATTTGACAAACCCTCCTTCCTTCTCTATGATTTTATAGCTAAAAACCACAGAGAAAGGAGTGGCCATGGCTGGAGACAAGGTGATAACCGTTGGCGATGCAAACTTTGAAGAGGAGATACTCAAGTCCGATATCCCTGCACTGGTGGACTTCTGGGCCTCCTGGTGTGCACCGTGCAGGGCAATAGCTCCTATAATCGAAGAGATGGCCGAAACCTATAGCGGTAAGGTGAAGATCGCAAAGCTCAATGTGGACGAAAACCCTGCCACCCCTGGAAAGTACGGGGTGAGGGGCATCCCCACCCTCATACTCTTCAAGGACGGCAAGGTCGTTGACCAGCTTGTGGGTGCGGTTCCGAAGGCCCAGATAGAGAACCTCATAAAGAAGG
>WGFJ01000002.1 GCA_015492305.1 Deltaproteobacteria bacterium | reverse complement strand
TCACGGGCCACATCACCCATCTTTCCGAGGCACTTCTTCTGGAAGGATGCGTCCCCCACTGCAAGGACCTCATCCACAAGGAGTATCTCTGGCTCCAGATGGGCGGCAACAGAGAAGGCGAGGCGGACATACATGCCGCTTGAGTAGAACTTGACAGGTGTGTCGATGAACCTTTCCACCTCTGCAAAGGCCACGATCTCATCGAACTTTCGGTCGATCTCCTTCTTCCTCATGCCGAGGATGGCACCGTTTAGGTATATGTTCTCCCTCCCTGTAAGTTCCGGGTGGAAGCCTGTACCCACCTCAAGGAGGGAGCCGACTCTGCCGTGTATCTCTGCGTAACCCTCGGTAGGCTCTGTGATCCGTGAGAGGATCTTGAGGAGGGTGCTCTTGCCCGCACCGTTCCTCCCTATTATGCCAACCACCTCACCATGCCTTATCTCGAAGGAGACATCCCTGAGGGCCCATATGTAGTTGTCCTCCTTTCCGTCTCCCCTGTTAAGGAACTTCAAGGGAGAGCGGAAGAGGCCTGCAATGCTGTCCCTCAGGGCCTTGTAGGGCACCCTCTCCCCTATCCTGTAGCGCTTGCCGAGTCCTTCCACCTTTATCGCCACATCACCCATGACCCCTCCTCCATCAACCTACCTCCCACCGGAACCAACGGCATCTACAAAGGTCCTCTCCCTCGCCCTGAACCACACTATGCCAGAGACAAAGAGGAGAACCGCCACAAGGACAGAAACCAGGAGCATGGCATCAGGCCCCCTCCCCACACCGAGAAGGGCCCAGCGGAAGCCATCCACCACCCCCACCATGGGGTTCAAACCGTAGAGGATCCTCCAGCCTTCCGGCACAAGGTTGGAAGGGTAGACAACGGGTGTTACGAAGAGCCAGAGCTGGTTGAGGAAAGGAACGATGTACATCACATCCCGGTACTCCATGTTGAGGGCAGAGAGCCAGAACCCCACCCCAAGGGAGGTGAGGAGCATGAGCAGGAGGAAGAAGGGAAGCCATACCAGGGCCGCACCCGGGTAGATCCCGTAAAGGGGCATCAAGACGAGGAGCAGGGCACCCGCTATCAGGAAGTCCACAATGGCAGCGAGGTTCACAGCCATGGGGACAATGATCCTTGGGAAGTAGACCCTGGTAACAAGCCTCTGATCCACCACAAGGCTGTTGCTGGACTCCGTGATGGACCGTGAAAACAGCTGCCAGGGCAGAAGCCCTGCATAGGCGAAGAGGGGATAGGGGATGCCATCTGAGGGCATCCTGGCAAGCCTTCCGAAAAAGAGGGTGAAGACGAGCATCATGGAAAGGGGCTGAACCACGGCCCACGCCACCCCTATGGCGGTCTGCTTGTATCTTACCTTTATATCGCGCCAGGTGAGGAAGTAGATGAGCTCCCTGTACTCCCACAGCTCCCGCAGATCGAGGAACCTCAATCCCCGGGTTGGACGGATAAGAAGGACCCTTCCCTTCATCTGTCCCTTGAAGGATAATCCCCCAGTATCCCCCTTTCCTCAAGGTACCGGATGACCATGCTGACACACTCCTCCACAGTGTGTCTTTCCGAATCCACTGTGAGTTCGCAGTTCTCAGGGGGCTCATAGGGGGCGGAGATGCCGGTGAACTCCTTTATCTCACCCCTCTTTGCCCTCTCATACATCCCCTTCGGGTCCCTCCTTGCACACTCCTCAAGGGAGCACTTCACATAGACCTCCACAAAATCTCCGTCATTCATAAGCCTCCTTGCCCTCTCCCTGTCCTCCCTGTAGGGGGAGATGAAGGCTGTAAGCACTATCACCCCTGCATCGGCAAAGAGCCTTGCCACCTCCCCGATCCTCCTTATGTTCTCCCTCCTGTCTTCAGGGCTGAAACCGAGATCGCTGTTGAGGCCGTGGCGGATGTTGTCGCCGTCAAGGACATAGGCCCTAACCCCCATGTCAAAGAGCCTCGCCTCAACCTCATGGGCGATGGTGGACTTACCGGAGGCTGGAAGCCCTGTGAACCACACGACACAGCCCCTGTGGCCCTGCCTCTTCTCCCTGTCCTCCTTGGTGACCTTACCGTCGTGCCATACTATATCCTTCCTATTCACAACCACCCTCCTTACATTTTATTCCAGCCATCTTCTGCACCTTTCATTCCCCCGTATCCCTGATCCAGATCCACCTCAAGCCTTTACCACCTTACTGCTCTCTATACCCTTTGTTGCATTCCTTGTGTCAACAACGAGGGAACTCCTTTCCACCACCCACCTGTAATCTATGGTGGAATGGTCCGTAACTATGAGGACACAGTCACTTTCAGCCAGGACATCCTCTGTGAGGTCCACCGACTCCATCCTGAAGCCCTTCCTCTTGCTCACCGCTACCGGCACGAAGGGATCGTGGTAGGAGACGATGGCCCCTTTCTCCGTGAGGAGACGTATTATGGGTATAGCAGGGGACTCCCTCATGTCATCAATGTCCCTCTTATAGGCCACCCCGAGGACCAGTATCCTTGATCCCTTAAGGGCCTTACCCTCCCGGTTTAGGGCATCCATCACCTTATGGACCACATAGTAGGGCATGGATGTGTTGATCTCCCCTGCAAGTTCGATGAACCTTGTGACGAAGTCGTACTCCCTGGCCTTCCAGGTGAGGTAGAAGGGGTCTATGGGGATACAGTGGCCACCAAGGCCCGGGCCCGGGTAGAAGGCCTGGAAGCCGAAGGGCTTCGTCTTCGCCGCCTCTATGACCTCCCATATATCCATCCCCATCCTGTCGCAGAGGATCTTGAGCTCGTTTACGAGGGCTATGTTCACGCACCTGTAGATGTTCTCAAGAAGCTTTGCCATCTCTGCCACCTTCGGGGAGGAGACGGTAACGACCCTCTCGACAATCATGGAGTAGAGGGCAGAACCCACCTCAAGGCACCTCTCCGTCACACCACCAACGAGCTTCGGAGTGTTCTTTGTTGTGTAGTCCCTGCGTCCAGGGTCCTCCCTCTCAGGGGAGAAGACGAGGAAGAAGTCCTCACCCACCCTGTAGCCGCTTCCCTCAAGGATGGGCAGTACCACCTCCTCGGTGGTGCCTGGGTATGTGGTGGACTCGAGTGATACCAATTGGCCAGGCCTCAAACGGGAGGCAACCTCCTCTGTTGTCCTCCTCACATACCTTAGATCCGGCTCCCTCCTCTCGTCGAGGGGGGTGGGAACGCATATGAGGATGGCATCCATCTGGGAGAGGAGGGACATGTCCGTGGTGGCCTCAAGGAGGGGAGGGTTGTGGGAGAGTATGGCCTGCACCGCCTCTGACGGGACATGGGTGAGGTATGACCTCCCCTCTTTAAGGGCCTCTATCTTATCGGGATCTATGTCGAAGCCCGTTGTCCTGAAGCCCTCCTCACAGAAGCGGATGAGGAGGGGAAGGCCCACATAGCCAAGGCCTATTATGCCTATCCTGGCCCTGCGGGATCGGATCCTATCCAGCAACTCCCCTCTCTCCATACCACCTCCTGTAGTAGTCCCTGTACTCACCGGATATGATCCTCTCCCACCACCCCCTGTTCCCCATGTACCAGTCAACGGTCATCTCCATCGCCTCCTCGAAGGGATGGACAGGGGACCATCCGAGCTCCCTCTCTATCTTGGAGGGGTCCATGGCGTAGCGCCTGTCGTGGCCTGGACGGTCCTTCACAAACCTGATGAGCCCCTCCTTCGAGCCCTCAGGAAGGGAGAGCCTCTTCTCGACGACCCTGCAGATGAGCCTCACAAGGTCTATATTCCTCCACTCATTCCTTGCCCCTATGTTGTAGGACTCCCCGGGTCTTCCCCTGTGGATGACCGCATCGATCGCCCTGCAGTGGTCCTTCACGTATATCCAGTCCCTCACATTCCTCCCGTCCCCGTAGACAGGTATGGGTCTGTCAAGGAGGGCATTGATTATCACAAGGGGGATGAGTTTCTCCGGGAACTGGTAGGGACCGAAGTTGTTGGAACAGTTTGTGATGACCGCAGGGAGGCCATAGGTGTGGTGGTAGGCCCTCACAAGGTGGTCTGACGAGGCCTTTGAGGCGGAATAGGGGCTCCTTGGATCGTATGGGCTATCCTCGGTGAAGTACCCCTCCTCACCCAGGGAGCCATAGACCTCATCGGTGGAGACATGGAGGAAGAGGGGGTTCCTTCCCCTCCCCTTCTCGAGCCAGAAGGACCTTGCCACCTCAAGGAGGACAAAGGTCCCAAGGACATTGGTCCTCACAAACTCCTCCGGGCCGAGGATGGATCTATCCACATGGGACTCTGCGGCAAGATTGACAACCACATCTATCGAATGGTCCTCAAAGACCCTCTCAACGCACCTTCTATCAGCGATATCCCCCTTCACGAAGGTGTAGCCGTCATCCCCTTCAAGGTCCCTGAGGTTCTCAAGGTTCCCTGCATAGGTGAGCCTGTCGAGGTTTACAATCCTGTAACCAGGGTGGGCCCTCCTCATGTAACGGATGAAGTTGGAGCCTATGAAGCCTGCCCCACCTGTAACGAGGATGGTCCTCATCCTAAAGCTCCACATCGGAGTCATCCCCTATCATAAGCCTCAGGGCCTTGTGTCTCTCCCTATTCCTGTGGACCCTTGCATTCCTCCCAACGATGCTGTCCTCAAGCCTCTCCACATGGGATATGACCGCCCCATCGAGGATGACGCAGTGTTCGATGGCAGAGCCCTCGATCCTCACAGAGGAGCCGATGCTTGTGAAGGGACCTACGAAGCTGTCCTCTATCACCGTGCCCTCCCCCACTGCAATGGGGCCCCTGAGGACGCTGTTGATCACCTTCACCCCCTTTTCAAGCTCTACCCTGCCTGTAACGGTGGAGTTCTCATCCACCTCCCCCTCTATCCTCCTCTTTATCAGGTCATCGAGGACCACCGTGTTGGCCACAAGGAGGTCATCCTTCTTCCCCGTATCGAGCCACCACTCCTCCACGATATGGCTGTGGACCCTTCCTCCCCTCTCTATGAGCCTCTGGATGGCATCGGTTATCTCAAGCTCCCCCCTGGCTGAGGGCCTTATCTCATCTATGGCATCGTGGATGGAGGGCCTGAAGACATAGACACCCACAAGGGCAAGGTTTGAAGGGGGGTCTTTAGGCTTCTCAACAAGCCTGAGTATCCGCCCCTTCCCATCGATCTCGGCCACACCGAAGGAAGATGGGTTGGGAACCGGCTTGAGCAGTATCACCGCATCGGATCGTGTCTCATCGAGTTTTTCCACGAAATCCCTTATGCCACAACCTATGAGGTTGTCACCGAGGTACATGACAAAGGGTGAGTCACCAAGGTAGCCCCTTGCCACCTTCACCGCATGGGCGAGTCCAAGGGGCTCCTGCTGGAGGATGTATTCGAAGCGGACCCCCCATCTCTCTCCCCTTCCAAGGGCCTTTTTCACATCCCCGCCCGTTTCAGGGGAGATGATGACCCCTATGTCCCTTATACCTGCAGAGGCAAGGTTCTCCACCACATAGTAGATGATGGGCTTGTTCGCCACGGGGACGAGCTGCTTTGCCGCCGTATAGGTGAGGGGGCGGAGCCTCGTCCCCCTCCCCCCGCTCAGTATGAGGCCCTTCATGGCCACCCTCCCAGCCAGTAGATCCTTTCCTCTCCCACAAGGCCCTCTATGCGGGCCACCGTATCTTTATCGACATCCACTGCGGTGATTATTAGCCTGTCAAAGGCCATCTCCCTGAGGGCATCTGGAGGCAACACATCCCTTCCAAGAAACCTCTCACCCGCCTTCTTTCCATCAACAACACCTGCAAGCCTCAAAGGGGTCCCCTTCAACACCTGGTAGGCGATCTCAGCCACCTCCCCTGCCCCGTAGAAGACCACATCCCTGCAACCCTCCTCCATGAGGAGGCGGAAGGCCCCCTCTATCCTATCCCATACCTCTCTGTAAAAGCGGTAGGAGTTCTGGATGTACTTGAAGGTGAGGAAGCTCTTGTGGGCAATGCCCTTCGGTGTGAGTTCGTAGCGGAGACGATTTGGTTTTATGTTGACTACCTTTACATAGCCCTTTTTGATGAGCCTTCTGAGATAGAGGTTCGTCAGCCCAAGGGCAACACCGAGTCTCTTGCTCAGGGTCCTCTGGGTGATCCATCCATCCCTGGAGAGCTCATCCAGGATCTGGAGGACCCTCATGGATTCATTGTCCATATAACCACATGTATCAAGAGACGGGGAAGGTGTCAAGGGATTTTGTTCATTTTTTGAACTCAGAAGAACCACTCTACCCAGGAGTAATAGGTATTGGAGAAGGCCCCGAAGTCGTCGTCCTCACCGCCTGAGAAGAGCTGGGCCCCAAGGACAAGGTCCACATTGGTGGTGATGTTGTAGGTGAAGGCAGGGTTGAGGAAGGAACTGCTTCCATCCATGTCGTAGATGGCAGTAATCCCTACCCTTATAAGGGGTGTCGGATCGTAGGTGACCATGAGGGAGAGGAGGTTCCTGTTCCTCGTTGCAATCTCCCCTGAGAAGGCCGACACCTTTGAAAGGTCCCCTCCCCTGCCCAGGTTTCCACCGTTGTAGAGGTACTCAAGGAGGATGTAGAGGGTGCTGGGAAAGCTGTAATCCCAGCTCAGGACAAGGCGAGGGAAGTCCTTCCTCCCCTTCCCATCCGTGTAGGTGGCCTCCCCCCTGAAACCGCTATTGCCTATGTTCCCTGCAAAGTCGAGACCCACCACCTCCTCCCCCCTGAACCTTCCACCCATAAAGGACACATCGTAGCCCCTGAGGTTGATCCGCAGCCGCAGGCCCTTTGCCTCCTTCTCCTCCTCCTTCCTCGGTGCATAGACGAGGTGGATGCTGCTCAAGGGTCCGAGGAAGTACTCAAGGGAGATAGCATCCACCCCCATCCTCTCACCCCTCTCTATCTCAAGGGGGCTTACAGGGTTGAAGAGATCCGTTGGATTCCAGAGCCGTGCCTGCCCCCAGGCGATCCTCTGCCTTCCAATGGTGAGGATGGAACCCTTCCCTGAAAGGGAGAGGTAGAGGCGGTAGAGGGAATGCCTCAAAAGGAGGTCCGGGTTATCCACCATGTTCCTGCTCAGGTCGTAGAGGGCATCGTCAGGTCTTTCCTTGGCAAGGGTGAATTCAGGTGTCTCAAGGATGGTACCAGTGATGGCCTCCACATCGTATATGGCCTTGATCAGGGTGGAGGGAGAGGGTCTGAGGTCGTTTTCGAGCCTCCACCTCCCGAGCCCGCTCCAGTAATCCACCCCTGAAAGGGTCTTTCCGGTGGTGATGAGGGCCTTGAAGGACCCGCCCATATTGAGGGATACCCCGCCCCTTTCCACCTGGAGGGCGGAGGCCACCGATGGATAGAGGAGGATGAGGAGGAGAAAGATCCTTATCATTCAACGATCCTTCCGTCCTTGAGACGGACCACCCTCTTTGCCCTCTCCATTACCATGGGATCGTGGGTGGAGAAGATGAAGGTGACACCCTTCTCTTCGTTCAGGCGCCTCATGAGATCGAGGAGGGCTCCCCCTGTCTTTGAGTCGAGATTGGCAGTGGGCTCATCGGCAAGGACTATGGCAGGGTTTGCCACTATGGCCCTTGCAACAGCCACCCTCTGCTGCTGCCCTCCGGAAAGCTCCATGGGCCTCCTGTCCTCAAGGCCCTCAAGACCCACCTCCTTCAGTATGGCAAGGGCCCTCTCCCTCCTCTCCCTCTCCTTAACACCCTGGAGGAGCATCACATACTCCACGTTCTCAAGGGCTGTGAGCACAGGGATCAGGTTGTACTCCTGGAAGACAAAGCCTATCCTCCTCAGCCTGAGTTCAGCCAGTTCGCTGCCTGAAAGGAGGGTTATGTCCCTTCCCTCTATGAAGACCTTCCCCTCTGTGGGCCTGTCAAGTCCGCCTATGAGGTTGAGGAGGGTCGTCTTCCCCGATCCAGAAGGTCCGACGAGGGCAAGGAACTCACCCCGCTCCACGGTGAGATCCACCCCTCTCAGGGCCTCTACAGGCATCCTTCCCCTGTCGTATACCTTCTTCAGGCCAATGGTCCTAACGCATTCCATACTCCCTCCTAAGCCGATCTCAAGGCCTCCGAGGGGCTGAGCCGGCCTATCCTCATGGCAGGGTAGAGGGTGGCGAGGAAGGCCGAGGCCACAACCGTTGCAAGGGCCACGGTAAAGCTCTCAGGGACTATGATAGGGTATATCACTGTGGGATGGAAGGGTATGGTCTTGATCCCTCGGGCCCATCTCGAAAGGTCTATGCCTGTCTCACCCAGATAGAGGAGGAAGGCTGTGCCTGTGAGAGAACCCAGGGCAAGGCCCATGATGGTCTCCACCATGGTCTCAATGAGGATAAGGCCGGCAAGCCTCCCGGGACCTGTTCCCAGGGCCATCATGACGCCGAACTCCCTTGTCCTTTCCGTTACAGACATGAGGACCGTGTTTAGTATCCCGAGACCAGAGACCCCTATGAGTATGGCAAGGGGGATGTACTTGAAGATCTCAGCAAGGCCTATCATATCCACGAGGAAGGAGAGGAGTTCCCTCCAGCTCACCACCTCAAGCCCCTCCCCTTCGGCGATCTCCCTTATGGATGGAAGGACATCATCGGTACTCTCCGCACTGTCGAGGAAGACGGCTATCTCCGTCACCCCTCCCCCTGTTACGGCAAGATCCATTGCCTCCTCAAGGGGCATGACAACAAGGACATTGTCAAGGGCCGCATTCCCTGTCTCCATTATACCACCGACCCTGAAGTTCTCTGCACCTATCGACCCATCTGCGGCCTGGAGGATTATGGCAAGGCCATCCCCCACCCCGACCCTGAGCCTGTCTCTTATACACATC
>WGFJ01000001.1 GCA_015492305.1 Deltaproteobacteria bacterium | reverse complement strand
TGCTACCCTCATGGGCAACCTCCCTTGCCTCCCTGGTCTTCTCAGCCGTACCAGAGGCATTCTTTGCAACCTCAACTATGGTCGCTGAAAGCTCCTGTGAGGCCGTTGCCACCTGCGAAGCCCTGCCACTCTGCTCAGAAGCACCACGGGAGAGATTCACGGCAAGATCCGAAAGCCTTTCCGATGTCTTTGAGAGCCCCTTGACAGAGGTTGTAACGTTGGAGACTATCCTGTCAAGGTCCTCTATGAACTTGTTGAAGGCCTTCCCTATCTCCCCTATCTCGTTCTTCCCGAGATCCGGTATGCGCCTGGTGAGGTCATCACCCCTTTCCTTCAGTTCCCTGACAATCACATTTATGTCCCTTGTGACCATCCTCAGGAGGGCAAAGAAGGGTATAAAGCCGAGTATGGATACAATGAGGGTGATCAGTATAAGCTCTTTGACCACCTTCCATCCGAGTCCCCGCAGCTCATCGGCAGGGAAGACTGCTACTATGCGCCCTCCATTGGTGACACCCTTGAGGTTCGAGGCAACCACATAAAGCCACCGCTCCTTGTCGAGGAACCTCTTTTCCCCCTTCCCTATCTTTTCGATCAGGGGTTCGATCCTCTCCATCGCCTTCTTGTCCCTTATGTACTCGAATTCCACCTTTTGAGGGGGGATTGCCTCTGAGAAGGCTGTCTTCTCCATCCCCTTCGAGAGTCCCCACATCTTTATGTAGAGTGCTCCGGATCCCTTGTAGAGGTCCTTGGCAGCCCCGTTCCTCAGGATCATGAGGTTGCCCCCTTCTATGCCCCTTGTTGCGAGTTGCTTGATGGGAAGGAGGGAGGCCCTTACCACCTTCTCGAACTCCTCGATCCCCCTGCGATACTGATTCCAGTAAAAGTTCATCCCGAAAAGTACCTCTATGAGGAGGATCGTCCCTGTTATGCCTATGAAAAGAGGGGTCTTGAGGGTCCTGTATCGCCTTATAGACAGTAGATTCTTCATCTTTTCACCCCTCTACTCTATGATCTTTCCACACTGACCTTTCACGCAGAAGGCCCTGTAGCCGGTGTGGCAGTTTATGCAGGTAGTCTGGGAAAGGGGCCCCTGGGCAGCGGTGATGTCCTTGCCATCTTCGGTAAACACACCGTACAATGCCTTTCCGTTTCTGTGGCCTATAACAAAGAGGACCTTCATGTCCTTAAGGTGTAGGACCATGTTCGGCCCTTCTGGAAAACCCCCGTTCCTTGCCTTGTAGGCCTTTAATGCCCCTGGATTGACCAGTACCTCCACCTTACCTGGCCCACCTGGCTTTACCCCGCAATAGGTTGCAACGGTCTCCTGGTAGATTGGGGGGAGATTGCTCACATCGGCATCGCATCCCGGAAGTGCACCTATCTTGGCAAGGGGTGTCTTCACAGGGGTCCATTTCTCCCACCCCTCCGGGAATGGAACCTGTGAGCCTGCAAGGCCATGGTGCGCGGAGACTGCGAGGAAGAGCCCAACCACCAGTGTGATCATGACCACTCTCTTCATCCTCCACCTCCTGGAAAGTGTTTTTTTAATATTTCGGCCTTCACCATGAAACCTTGAGGGGGAATGGGCTGGATCTTTGACAGAGACCTGCAATCTGGGATAACCTTTATTAGAGCCTTTTAAGGAGGTGCCTATGGGTGAGATCGATCACAGACCATGGGGTTTCTACGAGGTACTTTCAGATGAATCCGACCACAAGGTGAAGAGGATAACCGTGAAACCCGGTATGAGGCTCTCCCTTCAAAGGCATAGAAGGAGGAGTGAACACTGGTTCATAGTCAGGGGAAGGGCCCTTGTGACGGTGGATGGAAGGGAGGTGGAGCTTGAGGGTGGGGACTCTATCGATATCCCCCAGGGGGCTGCCCACAGGATAGCAAACACAGGAGAGGAAGACCTTGTCTTCATCGAGGTCCAGAGGGGAGACTACTTCGGGGAGGACGACATAGAGAGGCTTGAGGATGACTTTGGAAGGGTATGAAGACGGGGCAGTATATAGGCCTTCAGGACCTCCATGGAGGCAGAGATGAACAGGCCGAAGCCCAGTATGATGGCCAGGTCCCTCATGCCCGGTTTGACGATGCCGAAGGCCTCCCTGACGGACGAAAACTGAACAAGTATGCCCACGAGAAGGAGTTCCCAGAGGACGGCCAGGGTCAGCCACCTGTGGGGAGGCACCTTGAAGATGCTGAACCTGAAGGAGCGGAAGTTCATGGCTATCAGTACCTCTGTGAATATGAAGAGGAAGAACATCTCTGTCCTTGCATGGGTCAGATCACTGAGTTCCTGGAAAAAGAGGTAGTAGAAGAAGGGGATCTCTATGAAAAGGGCCCCGAAGATAAGGATCTTCACATCCCTGGAGAAGACACCCTCCCTTGGATCCCTTGGAGGTCTCTCCATGATATCCGGATCAGGGGGAGATACCCCAAGGGCAAGGGCGGGCAGCCCATCTGTTGCAAGGTTTATGTAGAGGATGGCCGCTGGAAGGAGGGGGAGGTATTCAGGCCCCATGATAAGCACCACTCCCCCTATCACTGCAACCTCTGTTATGTTACACCTCAGGAGGTAGGTTAGGTACTTCTTTATGTTGTCGTATATCCACCTCCCCTTTTCTATGGCCTTCAGGATGGTGGCAAAGTTGTCGTCTGTGAGGACCATGTCTGCTGCTTCCTTGGTCACCTCCGTTCCTGTGATGCCCATGGCCACCCCTATATCGGCATTCTTCAGGGCAGGGGCGTCGTTGACCCCATCCCCTGTCATGGCAACTATGTGACCCTTGCCCTTCCAGGCCCTCACTATCTTCAGCTTGTCCATGGGTGAGACCCTTGCATAGACACTGACCCTCTCAACCATCCCCTCAAACTCTTCGTCTGGTAAGGCCTCAAGCTCCTTTCCGGTGAGAACAAGGTCACCTTCTTGAAGTATCCCCACCTCCCTTGCCACAGCCATGGCTGTGAGTTTGTGATCCCCTGTTATCATCACAGGCCTTATCCCTATCCTTCTGCAGACCCTCACGGCCTCTATGGCCTCTTCCCTTGGAGGATCCATCATCCCTACAAGGCCAAGGAACTCCATCTCCCTTTCCACTTCCCCCTGGCCCTCCTCTATCCTTCGCCTTGCAACGGCAAGGACCCTCAATCCTTCCCTTGCCATGTTCTCTGCGATCTTGAGTATCTCCCCTTTCCTTTCCATCGAGAGCCTTTCCACCCTGTTCCACTCCCTGTTGCATCTTTCAAGGACCACCTCAGGTGCCCCCTTCATGTAGGCCTCTTTGATGCCATCCCTTTCATGCATGGTGGTCATGAGCTTCCTCTCCGAACTGAATGGGATCTCCCCTACCCTGGGACTCTTCAACCTCACCTCCCTCACATTCACCCCTGCCTTCTGGGCCAGGACCACAAGGGCCCCCTCTGTGGGATCCCCCTTTATGGACCACCTTCCCTCCTCGTGCCTCAGGTCCGCATCGTTGCAGAGGATGGATGCCTCAAGGAGGGGGACAAGCCTTTCCTTGCCGTATTCCGGTTCAAAGGCGCCTTCCGGCTGATAGCCTGCCCCGGAGATGGTGAAGAATCCGCCCATGGCATAGACCTTCCTTACCGTCATCTCCCCCCTGGTTATGGTCCCTGTCTTGTCGGAGCACACAACCGTCACCGACCCGAGGGTCTCCACGGCGGGCATCCTCCTTATGAGGGCGTTGCTCCTTGCCATCTCCCTCATACCGATGGCAAGTGTACCTGTAACAATGGCGGCAAGGGCCTCTGGTACGGCTGCAACGGCAAGGGCAACGGCGAACATGATGATAGTGAGGACGAACTCAGGGGTGAGATCACCCGCCATCATCTCCTTCCCTATACCCACCACTGCCACGCCGATCGAGACGGTAAGGGCGATGGCCCCGAGCCACTTCCCTATCTCCTCGGTCCTTCTCTCAAGGGGGGTCTTCTCCTGGGGGATGGCCCCCACCTCCCTGGCTATCCTCCCCAGTTCACTCTCCATACCTGTTGCAACCACCACCCCCTTTCCCCTCCCGTAGGTGACAACCGTCCCTGCGTAGAGCATGTTCCTTCTTTCCGGTAGCGGTGTATCCTCCTTCAAGGTGCCTGGAGACTTCTCAACAGGCAGCGACTCCCCCGTAAGGGAGGCCTCATCGACCATCATGGACCTCGATTCTATGACCCTCGCATCTGCCGGCACCCTGTCTCCTGCCTCAAGGATGAGTATATCTCCCGGGACTATCCTTACCGTATCAACCTCCACCTCCTTCCCATCCCTGAGGACCGTTACGGTGGGAGCGAGCATCCTCTTCAAGGCCTCGAGGGCCTTTTCTGCCCTGTATTCCTGCAGGAAGCCAAGGCCTGCAGAGAAGACGACGATGAGGAAGATGAAGAGGGCATCGAAGATCTCCCCGAGAAGTGCAGACAGCAATGTCGCTATGAGGAGGATGATGATGAGGATATCCTTGAACTGCCTGAGGAATATGGTGAAAGGGGAAGGGCGTTCCTCCACCTTGAGCTCATTGGGGCCGTAGGAGAGGAGCCTCTTTCTGGCCTCTGCATCACTGAGCCCCCTTGAGGGGTCCACATGGAGCCTCTCCAGGAGCCTCTCCTCTTCAAGGGTGTGCCACTTCATTGCTAAAGTAGCCTCAATTGCCTCTCTCCATCCCCAAGGGCCCAGGGGTTGCAGAACTCCCAGGGCAGATCAGGGTTCTTGCAGCCACATATGTGGCACCTCATGCCCAGGGCAAGGCAGATCCCCTTGACCCTCCTGTACCCCTCTTCCCTTAGATCCCGTGGAAGTAGCCTCGTCCTTGCCGATGTTATGACCCTCTGGTAGGGCTGCCCCTGATAGGCCTTAAGGATACGCCCTGCGACCGCTTTCGGCAGTTCCCTCCATAGCTGGCCGGTTAGGTATGGCCTCATCACAAGGTAGCTTGCAGATACCTCCCCTATACCGATCCGTGAGACCTCTCCAAGGAGGCCCTCCACAACCTCAACCCTGTCTGTCACACCCGGTATGAGGGGGTCCATCCTGAGGGCCACATCTATGCCGACCTCCTTCAGCTTCGCCATGTTCTCCATCCTCTTTAAGGGCAGGGCGGAGAAGGGCTCGAAGAGGTCTCTGTAGCGTTCATCAAGGGAGGTGAGGCCTATCCTTGCCCTTACCTTGCTTCTGTGGCGGGAAAAGAGGTGGATGAACTCATTGGGTATGTGGCCCTTGGTGAGGAAGGAGATCCCGATCCCCCTCTTGAGCAGGGTCTCCATGACCCTGTAGGCTATAGATAGGGTCTCATCAAAGGGCTGGAATGGGTCTGAAGAGGTGCTGAAGGTGACCCACACAGGCAGTCTCCCCCTCTTCGACCTCCTCTCCAGTTCCCTCTCTACGAGGTCAGGGAGGTTGTGGTAGTAGTAGACCTTTCCCTTTGGTGGGGCGCTGGTAAAGCCCCTTGCATAGCAGTAGACGCACTGGAAGGCACAGCCCCTTGTGATGTTTATGGAAGGGATGGTGGAGAGGCAGCCAAAGGATGGTGGTTTCAGGACAGGTGTCTTCCTTTCCTCCCGCAGGAGCTTCATCTCTCAAGCATCCCTGTAACGGCCTTGTATACCACCTTCCCTATCCTCCTCACCTTCTCAAGGTCTATCGTATCAGGGGTATCTCCCGGTTTTCCAAGGAGCCTGTAGTCAGAGGAGAATATGTCGATGGCAGGTATCCCTGCTTCATGGAAGGCGTAATGGTCACTCCCCTCCTTGAAGGCAAACCTGTCTATGTTCCTTCCCTTGAGGAGGAACTCCTCTTCAAGGTGCCTCTTCACCCTCTGGGCAAGGTCCGGGTAGATGCCCTCACCCACGATATAGACCTTCCTCTTACCCCTCCCGACGGTATCCACATTTATCACCGCCCTTACCCCCTCAAGGGGGATGGGTGGATTCTTAACAAAGTGCCTCGATCCCCTGAGACCCCACTCCTCGGCACCTGGAAAGAGGATGATGAAGCCCTTCCACCCCTCCATGGAGAGCATCCTTGCCACCTCAAGGACAACTGCAACCCCTGAGGCATTGTCATCGGCACCGTAGTAGATGTTGCCCCTCTCATCCATGCCATTGTGGTCGTGGTGGGCAGATAGGATGATGTACTCCCTGTCTTCCCTTACTCCCAGGACATTGCCAGTCCTTACAGGGGGCTTCACCCTCCCATCCTGTCCTTTGAAGGTCCCGTCCTTTACCACAAACTCCTGTTCATAGACCTTGAGGCCGTAGGAAAGGAGCTCTTCCTTCAGGTACTGCCTTACCCTTTCGTCTTCCGGTGTGCCAGAGAGCCTTCCCTTCATCTGCCTTGATGCAAGGAACCTTATGTGATCCTCCATCCTCCTCTTGCTTATATCCCTGAGATCGTAGGCTGTCCACGACTCACCCTCCCTTATGAAGCCCCTTTCGATGGGTCTTCCCCCCTCGAATATGACATAGGTGTCATTCCCGTAATAGGGGAGATAGACGGCCCTTGCAAAGGCCTCCTCAGAGTTTCCATAATAGATGGTCACAACCTCCCCGTCCCTGTAAGGGTTCCTGATGGAGAGGAGGATGGAGTGATCCGGCCTGGCATAGACCCTTCCCATGAAGGTGAAACTCCCATCTCCCGCTTTGAGCCATGGATTCCGTATGATGGCCCTGGTCCCTGCAACAAGGACAGAACCCTTCATCATGGCCTCCTTCAGGGCCTTTCCTGTCCTTCCCCCCTTTATTGCCCTTATCCTCTCAAAGAGGGGGATGATCCTCTTCCCTCCTTCTCCAAGGAGGATGTAGGTCTTTTCCTTCCTTGAGAGGAGGAGGTTGAGGGAGGGGTGGAGATCCCCCTCAGGGATGATCCTGAATACATGGTAGTCAGGGTCTATCTCAACGGAAAGGACCCTTCCACCCACATGGGTTGAGAAGGTCATATCCCTTCCTGTGAGGTCCACCGTGATCTCCTTCCTTCCCTTCTCCGTGGTGATCCTCAAGGGGAGGAGGGGCAGGGTGTAGATCTCCCCCAACTGTCTTATCCTGCCCTCCACCCTGTATCCCCTTCCTTCCCTCCTTATCCTGAGGCCCTCGATCTTCAAGAGGGGCCCTCTTCTCCTGTCAAGCCACTGCCTGAAGAACCAGGATAGATCCCTCCCTGAGACCTCTTCAAAGACCCTCCTCATCTCCTCCCATCCGGCCCTCTTTCCCCCGTAGTCCCTCACAAAGGTCCTTATGCCCCTGAAGAAGTCCCCATCCCCGAGGATCCTCCTGAGGTAATGGAAGACCATGGAGCCCTTTCCATAGCCTATGTCATTTTCAAACTCCTCTGCCTTTGTGACAAACATCCTTAAGGGGTAGTCCCTTTCCGGGGGAACCCTTATGGAGTACCTTTCCACCGTTATGATCCTGTGCCTCCTTGCCTCTTCCTCACCTGAGAAGACCTCCTTGTAATAGTAGTTTGTAAGGTATGTGGTTATGGCCTCTGCCCAGTTGCCCTCCTCATACCTGGGGTAGACAAAGTTTCCAAACCATGAGTGGACCACCTCGTGGTCTATGTATCCGGGCCTTATGATCCTCCTTCCCATCCTTACAACCATGGGATCAAGGAGGGTAAAGCCCGGCATCCCGTAGCCTGAGGAGAAGAAGTTCTCCACAACGGCCCACTCCTTAAAGGGATACCTGCCTATGAGCCTCGAATAGAACCCTATGTACCGCTTCGAGGCATCTATGAAGAGATCCGAGAGGTGGGCATTCTTCTTGGAGAGATAGGTGGCATATGTGATACCTCCTTCCCTCTTCCTCTCTATCACAAACCTTGATGCAACAAGGACGAGGCCATCCGACGGGACATCGACCCTCCACTCCGAGTACTCCACCCCATCCCCTTCCTCCCTCTTTATAGACTCACCCTGGGTCACCACCTTGAGGCCTCCCTTGATCTCCACCCTGAGGCGGAAGGTGGCAAGGGATTCACCATCATCTGGATACCAGCCCGATTCAGGGGCAAGGAACACACCCTTGCTGGATATTATGCCCCTTGTTACATCACCCCTCAGGAATGTGAGGGTCTTCTCCCTCCTTATGGGATAGTGGATCCTGCCCCGGTAATGTATGGTCAAGGTCTTGTAGCCTCCCTTTATGGAGACCTCAAGCCAATCCCCTTTCCTCGTGGTCCTGTAGGTTGCCCCCTTTCCATCCCCTGATATGGCAAGGACCTTCATCCCCTTGTCGAGTCTCAGGGTAATCCCTCCTTCCTTTCCGAGGGAGATCCTGTCCTTTCCCTCAATGGTGTGTGTTTCTGGATCTATCCTCACCCAGAGGTCATGGGACCTGATGGCACCGTAAAGGGGATCTATGGAGAGGAGGATGAAGATCAGGGCAAGGACAAATCTCCTCATCAATCCCTCCAGTCGGCTATGAATATGTTCGTCTCACCCCTTACCTTTGCGCCCCTGTTTGAGGAGAAGACAAGCTTCTTCCCGTCGTGGGAGAACATGGGGAAGCTGTTGAAGGGCGGGAAGTATGTGATCCTCTCAAGGCCTGTGCCATCTATGTTTATCATGTACAGTTCGAAGCTCCTTCCCTTTGGATCGTGCATATTGGAGGAGAAGATGATCCTTCTGCCATCGGGATGGAAGTAGGGGGCGAAATTGGCAGCCCCGTTATTGGTTATCTGCCTCTTGTTGCTGCCATCGGCATCCATCACGAATATCTCCATCCTCGTTGGCCTTACCAGGTTCCTCTTGAGGAGTTCCTCGTAGTCCTTTATCTCTTCAGGGGTCTTTGGATGGTATGCCCTGTAGACGATCTTCTTACCATCAGGGCTGAAGAAGGCACCCCCGTCGTATCCCTTCTCATAGGTGAGCCTCTTCAGATTCCTCCCATCTATGTCCATCACATAGATGTCAAGGTCCCCGTCCCTCAAGGAGGTGAAGACTATCTTCGTCCCGTCGGGGGAGACCGTTGCCTCCGCATCGTAGCCAGGGTTGAAGGTGAGTTGCTTCAGGTTCGATCCATCTTCGTCTGCCATGAAGATATCGTAGGGATAGAGGGGCCACACATAACCCTGGCTGTAGTCAGGTCTTGGTGGGCAATCCTCCATGATGTGATGGGTCGAGGAGTAGATGATCCTGTTGCCAGCCTTCTGCAGGAAGTACCCACAGGTTGTGATACCCTTTCCAGTGCTCACCATCCTCACGTTCCTTCCATCCACATCCATGGTGTAGATCTGATCGCATCCCCTGCCATCCCTTGTGGACTGGAATATGAGCTTCCTGCCATCATAGGAAAAGTAGGCCTCTCCATTCTCCCCACCGAAGGTGAGTTGCCTTATATTCTCAAGGTGTACCTCCCTTGGGTCCTTCAATCCCCCTCCACGGGAGATGGAAGGTATGGACAGGATCAAGAGGCATATGAGGAGCTTCTTCATCCCTTACCCCCTACAATGGAGATCAGTTCGTCCCTTCTTATCCTGTATCTCCTGTTACAGAAGTGGCAGGATACACTTATGGTCTTCCCTTTCTCTAAGAGTTCCCTGATATCCTTCTCTCCAAGGGATGCTATTGCATCAAGGACCCTCTCCCTGCTGCATGGGCAGTGGTAAGAGACCTTCTTCTCTTCAGCCACATCGAAGGGCAGGTCAAGCACCTCCTTCAGTATCTCTTCAGGCCCAAGGCCTTCCAGTATCATCGATGTAACAGGCCTTGAGGCCTTGACCCTCCTTTCAAGGTATTCAACGGTCCCTTCGTCCATTTCAGGCAACACATGGATAAGGAACCCACCACTTGCCCTGACAGAATTGTCTTTCTCCACATAGACACCCAGGGATACAGCCGCATTTATCTGTTCCGATGCTGCAAGGTAGTATGCAAGGTCATAGCCTATCTCACCGGTCTGAAGGGGCACAGACCCTATGTAGGGTTCCTTGAGCCCCAGGTCCTTGACTACATAGAGGGTCCCCTTCCCTACTGCCCTGCCCACATCCAGCTTCCCATCCTTAAGTTCAAGGTGTATGTGGGGCCTCTTGATGTAGCCCCTCACCCTTCCTGCCCAGTCTGCCTCTGCCACGATCTCCTTTACAGGGCCTTCGCAGATGACCTGGACCATGACCTTCTGTCCCTCTTCAAGGAAGGAGGACAGGAGGAGGGCCCCTGTGACGACCCTGCCAAAGGCTGCGGATGCCGTTGGATAGGTGTCATGGATGGATCGGGCCTTCTCCACCGTTTCGGTATCCACAAGGGCGATCCCCACAACGGGTCTCTCCCTCACAATCACCTTCACCATCCTGTCCATGCCTTTAGGTTACAACAACTTCCCTGCCCTTTCAACACTAACGGTTGAAGGATACTCTGCTTATGGGTTATTTTAGGTAAAAAAGATGAGGAGGTTATACATGTATCAGGGTCAGCCAAATGCAAGCTCCGCAACAGGGACAAGGAACAGGGTCCCTGATCCATCCCCATCCTCAGGGATATGCTCTGTGTGTCTTGACGGATGTCCTGGCACATGCGAGGTGGCGAGGTCCTCTTACAGGGGGAGGGAGGTCCTCTATCCAGGACCTTTCGGGAAGGTCACGGCAGGGGCCACAAAGAGGGTGCCTGTTGACTACTCCCACCTCAGCATACAGGGAAGGTGTACAGGTGCAACGGGGATGGAGGCAGATCCAGACAGGGCCATATTCCCTGCCGTATCAACAGAGACCTCCATAGGAAGGGATTACAGGATAAGGCTCTCCATACCCGTCTTTACGGGTGCCCTGGGATCTACCGACATAGCCAGGAACAACTGGGATGGCATTGCTGCAGGGGCTGCCATCTCAGGGATAATGATAGTGATAGGGGAGAATGTGGCTGGCATGGACCCGGAGGCAGTATTCAAGGACGGGAGGCTTGTAAGGTCCCCAGAGCTTGAGAGGCGGGTAAGGGCCTTCAGGCAATGGTATGACGGCTATGGGGAAGTGGTCCTTCAGCAGAATGTGGAGGATATGAGGATGGGATCGGCCGAGTATGCCATAGAGGGGCTTGGCCTCTCATGCGTGGAGATAAAGTGGGGACAGGGTGCAAAGGATATAGGTGGGGAGGTGAAGGTAAGGGACCTGGATAAGGCCCTCGAACTGAAGAGGAGGGGGTACATAGTCCTTCCCGATCCTGAAGACGAAGGGGTGCAGAGGGCCTTCAAGGAGGGCCACTTTGAGGAGTTCGAGAGACACTCAAGGCTCGGGATGGTGGACTACGAAGGCTTTCTCAGGACCGTTGAGAGGTATCGGAGACAGGGGGCAAGGTTCATATCCCTGAAAACAGGGGCATACAGGGCATCGGACCTTGCAAGGGCCCTGAGGTTCGCATCGGATGCGGGTATCGACCTTGTGACCATAGACGGATCGGGTGGTGGAACAGGTATGAGTCCCTGGAGGATGATGAACGAGTGGGGTATTCCCACCATCTATCTCCAGTCCATGGCCTGGGGCTTTGCCAGGACCCTTGAGGAGAAGGGCAGGTATGTCCCCCACCTTGCCATAGCAGGTGGTTTCTCCCTTGAAGACCACATCTTTAAGGCCCTTGCCCTCGGTTCCCCTTACTTCAAGGCCGTCTGTATGGGAAGGGCCCTCATGATACCTGCCTTCATAGGCAAGAATATAAAGGAGTGGATCGAAGGAGGGAAGCTGCCGAAGGATATAGGGAGATACGGGCAGACCCCTGAGGCCATCTTCGTTACCTATGAGACCCTGAGGTCCCGATTCGGCAGGGATGTGGAAAGGCTTCCCTGGGGTGCCATAGCCCTTTACACCTTCTGTGACAGGCTCAGGGTTGGATTACAGCAGTTCATGGCAGGGGCAAGGAAGTTCTCCATCGAATACATAGGGAGGGATGATATAGTCGCCCTCACAAAGGAGGCATCGGAGGTCACAGGGATACCTTACGTGATGGAGGCCGACATGGAGGAGGCAGAGAAGGTGCTTTTCGGGAACCCTGATCGGCTTTAGGGTTGGAGGTGCCTTTTCAGATACTCCTCAATACCTGTTGAAGCCCTTAGCATCCTGTAAAAGGTTAGGGAAAGGGGGAGGAGGTTTTTTGTGTCTTCCCTGTTGTAGGAGAGAAGAAGATCCAGGGCCTCCTTCGATCCCCTCCTGTATCTATGCCAGAGTAGCACCGCATCGAATCCGTTCATACCGTGGACAGCCTCGTCCCTCTTGAGGCCAAAACAGCCCTCAAGGCCCTTAAGACCCCCCTTAAGGCCGAGTCTCCTTGCAGCAAAGCAAAGATCGAAGTGTGGTAGATCAACCCTCAACCCTGGAAAGGTCCTCAGGAGAAAGGGTATGTCAAAGGTGGTGCCGTAGAAGGTGATGAGGAGGTCGGCCCTGTCCAGTTCTTCCTGTATCCTTTCAGCCCTAAGGTCCCTTCCCTTCACAAGCTGGATACACTGCCTTCCATCGTAAAGGCCAACCACCGTTGCATACCCTCCCCTCCCGGGCTCAAGGCCATTTGTCTCGATATCAAGACAGAGGACCCTCTCAAACTCGGGCAGAAGTCTCCAGTGTTCCCTCCTCCTCATCCTCCGGGCAAAGAAACCTTTATCCTTCCTTGAGAGGGCATCCTCGAATTCTTTGAAGGTCTCATCCAGCCACCCCTTCCTTTCCCTGCCTATGCCGGGTATGGAGGGAAGGCCCAGGAACTCCTCCCATGTGAGGATGCCGTAGTGCCAGAGGCGCCTTTCCAGCCTCTCCCCTATGCCTTTGGCTATGGAAAAGGTGTGCCTTATCATCGCCCTCCATTATAGCATCGACAGGTCCTTATGGATAGAGAAAGGTTGCAAGCTCAAGGAGCCTGTTACCAAGTGCTGCAATATAGGCGTGGTTTTCAACCTTTCTCTCCTCAGGCCTTTTCTTCGATAGGGTCCTCCTAACCCTCGAAGGGCCTTCAAAGGTATCCCCGATGACCACACCAAGAAGACCCCCTTGAACCTCGATCGACATCGATCCATGTGGATTATACGACACAGGGTCTCTTGATTCGAGCCTTTTATCCATGGGCCCTTTGTGGTATCCTGAGGGGGATGGAAGGACCCTCTGTATGGGCCATTGCAGAAAGGCTCTCCTTCTTGAAGGGTTTGAAGATAGAAGGGGTCTCTGGCAACGCAAAGGTCCCAAAGGAAGAGCTTTCGGGAAGGGTAATAAAGGGGGTCTATCCCCTTGGAAAGAGACTGATCATAGATGCTGGAGATATAAAGGCGGTGATACACTTTCTTATGTACGGGAGTTACCGCATAGATGAGAGAAAGGAAGGCCAGGTCCCGAGGCTTTCCCTGAGAGCCAACCATCATGAAATCAACTTCTACAATACCTCCCTGAGGCTCGTCGGTGAGCTTCCGGAAGGACTTGCCAGATCAGATGTCCTGAGCCCATCCTTCGACAGGGAAAAGGCCCTGAGGGCCCTCCTTTCCTGCGAAGGTGAGGTGGCTGACCTGCTCCTTGACCAGGAGGTCTTTGGAGGGGTTGGAAACATAATAAAGAACGAGGCCCTCTTCCTTGCAGGTATCCATCCTCAAAGTCTCTCCAGGGCAATACCGCCGCATAAGGCCGAAGAACTCATAAGGCACACAGTGGTATTCTCTCAAGCCTTTCTTCAGAGGAGGAGGGAGGGAAAGAGGCTCAGGCCGATCCTTTCCATCTACAGGGCCAGTGTATGTCCCTCCTGCGGCTCGAAGGTGTCCAGGAAGAGGCACGGGGTGAGAAGGCGGATGAGTTTCTTCTGTCAGGAGTGTCAGGTCCTTTACAAATGACTTCGCGAAGGTCCATACTCAAACTTCTCACAATGGCTGCCTACCTCCTTACGGCAAGACCATCAAAGGCCATCTCCTCCATCTTTATCAGGCCAAAGGCAAAGAAAAGGCCAAGGGTCATCGAGAATCCCTTCGTTGGAAGTGATGGCAGACCGCTTGTGGGTGTTGCCTGGGGTAGGGCCCCCTACATGGCTATTAGGGAGGCGGTGGACCTTATCGGCGGTTTCAGCAGACTGGATATCAGGGGCAAGAGGGTCCTTGTCAAGCCCAATGTGGTCTCCGGGAAGCCCAATCCAGCAACAACAAACCCTGAGGTTGTTTCAGGGGTGGTGAAGGTCCTCTACGAAGAAGGGGCAAGGGAGGTGGTTGTGGGTGATATGTCGGCCCTCCTTACCCTCTCTACCTGGAGGAACATGGCTGCCAACGGTATAAAGGAGGCGGCAGAGAAAGAAGGGGCAAAGGTTGTGGCCTTTGAGGACCACGGCTGGATCGAGGTGGATATTCCTCAAGGTCTCTATATTAAAAGGGCCTACATCACCGAGTGGATATACAATGTGGATCTCATTGTCAACCTTCCTGTCATAAAGACCCACAGGTCTGCGAGCTACTCCATATGTCTCAAGAACTTCATTGGCTGTACCCACCTGAGGCAGAGGCCCTACTTTGTGGACCGGGAGCACTGGG